>JANWLO010000186.1 GCA_025450815.1 Gemmatimonadaceae bacterium | reverse complement strand
GCTTCGCGGCTCGCGGAGTTCGCGGTGGGGATGGTGGTCGCGCAAATGATCGTCGCGCGGCGCGACCGCGCGAACGCATCCCCGCTCCCGGCGCCACTCGCGATCGCCGGCGCCTCGCTCGCCTGCTACGCGCTCGGGCTGCTCGCGTCTTTCACTCTCGCGGGCGCGCTAGTCTCGAATCTCCTCGTCACCGTGGGCATGACGGGACTGTTCTGGGCGGTGTGGGAATGGATGCTGCGCCCGGTGCCGCGCCTCGCCGCATCCGCGCAGTGGCTCGGCCGCCGGTCGTACGCGGTGTTTCTCATCCACCAGCCGCCGCTTCAGTGGACCGCCGCGTGGTTCGCCGCGCGATCCACGCATTTGGTCGCGGCGCTCGCGGCGCTCGGGATCTCGGTTCCCGCCGGCGCGCTGCTCGAGGATGGCGTCGCTCGCGCGATGACCTGGCGAATCGCGAAGATCTCGCTCGCGACGCGACGCGGCCTCGCGCTGGTGCTCGCCACGACCATCGCCGCGCTCTCGATCTTCCTTGGCACGCGCGAGGTATTCGAGACCGGCGCGCGCGCGGGCGCGTGGATTTGCGCGGCCGCACTCCTCGCCCTCGCCATCGACTACGCCTGCACCCGCCACTCGATGCACGCGAGCGAGCGGCTCGTGGCGCTCACCGCGCTGTTCGGCGGTGCGCTCGAGCTGTTCGTAGCCCCCGGCACCTCCGGCACCTTCGCGCTCGGAATCGGCGCCGCGGCCGCGTGCGCATGGACGGTGCTCGGCGCACGCACCATCTCACTCTCGATCCGCGCAACCGCCGCCGCGGCGCTCGTGATCGCGTTCGCGATCGGCGGCGAGCTCGCGCTGCGCCGATTCGCTCCGCTCGAGACCGCGGTGTGGGGAGAGCTCCCGGCACTCGAGAGCCATCCCACGCGCACGTTCGCGCTCATCCCGAATCGCGTCACGCACCTCCGCTACAACGACTACGACTACACGGTCCGCACGAACTCGCTCGGACTCACGAGCCCGGAGATCGCACCCGCACGCCCCACGCCGAACACGTTTCGCGTCTACGTGGCGGGCGACGCCTTTGCGATGCCCGAAGGACTCGACTACCCGCAGAGCTTTCCGTCGCTCCTCGGCAAGCGCCTCGAGAGCTGTCTCGGCTCGCGCCCCGTGCAGGTGATCGACGGCGGCGTCACCGGCTACGGTCCGAACGAGGAGCGCACGCAGCTGAGTGAGCTCGCGCCGCGTTACCGCCCAAACGTGATCGTGGATCAGTTCTACATCAACGAGTTCACCGACGTCACGGCGACACCGGCCCAGTTCCGGGAAAGCATCGGACTGAATCTCGCGAGCCAGGGCGCAATACGGCGCTTCCGCGATCGCTCGCAGCTCAAGACGCGCCTGGGCCGCATGGAGCGCGCGGCCCGCGAGTCGCTCACCGGCCATCCCGCGCCGTGGCGCTATCAGCTGTCCATGCTCGACTACTATCGAACTGGCGACAACGCGATGTACGACGCGCATACGATGCGCGTGATGGCTGATGCGCTCGCGGGAATGAAGCAGGTTGCGGACACGAGCGGGGCGCGGCTGCTCATCGCGTTCGTCCCCGGCGCCGTTGCAGTAACGGATCCCGCGCGCCTCACGCACCTGCCGCGCGGCGAGAATCCGCGCGACGCAAGCGCGTACGACCTCTCGCGTCCCTATAACGCGCTCCGCCAGATCGCCGACTCGCTGGGCATCACGACCATCGATCTCACGGGCGCCTTGCGCTCCAGCGCCGGCCAGCCCACGTACTTTCCGGCGGCGTGGCACTGGACGCCCGCGGGTCATCGCGCGGCGGCAGGTGCGATCGCCCGCTCGATCGAGCAGGTCGACTCGCTCGGTGCGAATTGCCAATGAGTACCATCGCCCCGCTCGAGCACGCGGCCATCGCGCTCGTGATCGCGCTGCTCGTGGCGCTCGCGGCCGAGAAGTCGCGCGTCACGGCGCTGCTCCCCGCGCTGATTACGGCGCTGGCGGCGGCGAGCACTGTGGTACTCTGTGCCCTGATCGTGAGCCACGCGCGCTACCCGTTCCACCTCGATCTCATGGAGGGCGTCGTGCAGCAGCACGCGCGCCGCGCGCTCCGTGGCGAGACGCTCTACCCGGTCGCGACACCGGAGTTCGTGCCGCTTGCGTACAACGCGCTCTACTACCTGCTCGCCGCTCCGTTCCTGCTCGTGGTTGGCGACTCGCTCACGACACTCCGCCTGGTCTCCATCATCGGCTCCCTCGGCGCTGCTGCTGCGATCTTCGTACTCGTGCGCGGCCGCACGCGCTCGGCGTGGTGGGCCGCGATGGCGTGCGGGCTCTTCTTCGCCGCGTACGCCGCGATGGACGCGTATCTCGATACCGCACACTCGGATTCCTGGCTCCTTTGCACCGCGCTCTGGGGAACCTATCTCGTCGACCGCGATTCGCGCCGCGCGCGCATCGCCGGCGTGATCGTGCTCGTGGCCGCGTTCTGGTTCAAGCAGCACGGCGCGATCTTCCTCGGTGCCGCGCTCGTGTATCTCACCTGGCGCGAAGGCGTGCGGAGCTCGGCCGCGTACTGGCTCGCCGCGGCGATCTTCGGGCCCCTGCTCTACCTGTACGCGCCCGCGTCCGTGCTCGGCCCTGCGTTTCACTTCTTCACATGGCACGTGCCGAGCGGCTGGTCGCAGTTCACGTCGCACACCATCCCGCGCGTCGTCCTGTTCGTCGCCGAGACGTATCTGGTGCTGGCGATTGCCGCGCTGTGGGGAGCTTATCTGGCGCTCAAAGCGCGCACCGTCAGCGTACTCGACCTCATGCTCTGCGCCGCATTTCTCACGGCGTTCATGGGATCGCTCGATCCAGGGGCGTCGTTCAACGTCTTCATCCCCATGGGCGCGTTCTGCATCGTGAACGGCACCATTGAGCTCCAGCGCTGGAACGAGCGCTCGCCGAGCTGGCACGGGCTGCGCCCAGGCACTGTGGGATTGCTGCTCGCGTTCGCGACGCTCGTCCACGACCCGCGTGCGTACTGGATCCCGGCGAAGGCCGGCGCCTCGTACGCGGATTTGCGCGCTACGCTGAGTGCGCTCCCGGGGCCGGTATACGCGCCTGGGATCGGCCAGTTCCCCGACGGCGACACGCTCATCCCCGCCGCGCACTGGGTGGCGCTGGACGACATCATGCGCGGACCGCATCGTTCCGCAGCGGACAGCACTCTCGCGCGCACTCTCCTGGACGGCGCCGCGAAGCCGGGACGGGAGTGGTACGTGCTCACCAATCACCCCCTGGGCGAGCTCGCGCCGCCCGTGAACGAGTTGGCGTCGAGCTTCGTGCTCGTGAAGGATTTCGGGGATCGATTCGCGACGCTGCGCACGCTGCCGCGCCGCTTCGATCAGGGCTACCCGCGCTACCTCTATCGAAACAAGGGCGACGGAGCGCTCTCCCATGGCCCCTGAGGAAGTAGTGAGCGCCATGCCGCGCACGCAACCGATGGCGATGATCCGTCTGCTTCGCCCGAAGCAGTGGATCAAGAATCTGTTCGTTCTCGCGCCGCTGATCTTCTCGGGGCTATTCACCCGGCAGCACGCGATGCTGCTGGCGCTCTTCGGCACGTTCATGTTCTGCGTCGCGTCGTCGATCGTGTACGTGTTCAACGATCTCTCCGACCGTCACATCGACGCGTTGCACCCGATCAAGCGGCTCACCCGCCCGCTCGCGAGCGGCGCCGTGACGGTGCCCGCCGCGCGAGCACTGCTGGCGCTGCTGGGCGTCGTGCTGCTGCTCGGCTCCTGGGTGTCGCCAATGCTGGTGGGCGTGCTGCTCGTGTACGTGCTGCTCAACGTGCTCTATTCGGTGTGGCTCAAGCGGATGCCCGTGGTGGACATCTTTTGCGTTGCCGCCGGCTTCGTGCTGCGTGTCTATGCTGGGGCCGTGGTCATCGACGTGCCGCTGTCGAGCTGGATGCTCATCACAACGCTCTCGATCGCGCTCTATCTCGCTGCGATCAAGCGGCGCGACGAGCTCGAGGTTCAGGGCGACGGCGCGCGCGCGGTGCTCGGGCAGTACACGATACCGCTTCTCGAGCGTTTCGCGCTCATGTCGTCCGTGTGCGCGATGGTGTTCTACAGCATGTTCGTTGTGACCACGCGCCCCGTGCTCGCGTTCACGATCCCGTTTGTGCTCTTCGGCATTTTTCGCTACTGGTTTCTGGTGGACCGGCACGGACGCGGTGAGTCGCCCACCGACGCCCTTTGGAGCGATCGTCCATTGGCAATCACAGTCGTGCTCTGGGGAATTCTGTGCGCGTTCCTGCTACGCCATCCGTGAGCAACTCCGCCTCCGGGCTGCCCCGCCAAAGTGGGGATGACCACCGTCACATCCTGACGGTGGCGATTGAGGATTACTACCAGGGCGCGACGTTCAATCGCCTCATCCCGCGCGCGCGCTGGCATCGCTTCGAGAGCCGGCTCGTGCGCAACACGCAGACGACGCTCGACCTGCTCGACGAGTTCAACGTGCGCGCGACGTTCTTCGCGCTCGGTTGGGTGGCGGACGCTGTGCCCGAGCTCATTCGCGAGGTCGTCGCGCGCGGGCACGACATCGCGAGCCAGGGTTACTTCCATCGCGCCATCCGCGAGTTCAGCCGCGACGAGTTCCGCGACGATTGCGCGCGAGCACGCGAGGCACTCGAGCGCGCGAGCGGCCGCTCCATCGATGGCTACCGCGTCGCGCAGCGCTGGCTCAAGCCCGAGGATTTGTGGGCGCTCGACGTGCTCGCCGAGGAGGGCTACAAGTTCGACTCGAGCATCAGGCCGCTCTTCCGGCAGTACGTTCACGAGCCGTGGCGTCGCTTCGTGCACCAGCACCACCACGGCGAGCGCACGCTCTGGGAGGTGCCGGTGTCGTCGGCGCGCGTGATGGGACTCGACATCCCCATCGCCGGCGCGAACTATTTTCGCCAGCTCCCGTTCTCGCTCGTGGAGCGCAAGGTGCGGCAGTGGGACCGTCGCTACGACGCGCCCTTCGTGATGTACTTCCACGTGTGGGAGCTCGATCCGGATCAGCCGAAAATCGACGCCGCGCCGTTCTACGCCAAGGTTCGCCAGTACCGGAACCTCGACCGCATGGCGACGATGCTCCGGCACTACTTCCAGCAGTACCGCTTCACGAGCATCGGCGACCGCCTGGGCATCGAGAGCCGCCCGGCGTCCGCCGAGGCGCTCGCCGCGTCCGCGCTCGTCGAGGCAAATCGGCAGCAGGAGCTCCGGGACGCGCCCGTGGTGATCGCGACGCACGAATCCGCCCGCACGCCCATCAGCATCGTAATCCCGTGCTTCAACGAGGAGCTCATCCTCCCGTACCTCTCGAACACGCTCGTCGGCGTGCAGGCGGAGCTCTCGCGCGAGCACGACGTTCACTTCGTGTTCGTGGATGACGGCAGCAGCGACGGCACGTGGGCGTCGCTCCAGAGCATTTTCGGCGGACGTGCCAACTGCACGGTCATCCGGCACGAAGTGAATCGCGGCGTGGCAGCGACGATCATGACCGGCATCCGCGCGTCGGAAACCGAAATCGTGTGCTCGATGGATTGCGACTGCACGTACGATCCGCACGAGCTCGGACCGATGGTGGCGCTGCTCACCCCCGACGTGGACATGGTGACGGCGTCTCCGTACCACAAGCTGGGGAAGGTGCTCAACGTCCCCGAGTGGCGGCTCTTCCTCTCGCGCACGCTCTCGAAGATGTACGGCATGGTGCTTCGCCATCAGCTCGCGACGTACACCGCGTGCTTCCGCGTCTACCGCCGCAGCGCCGTTGCCGACGTGCCGCTCTCGCGCCCCGGATTCATCGGCGTCGCCGAGCTGCTAGGACGGCTCGACCTGGGCGGATCGCGCATCATCGAATATCCCACCACGCTCGAGGTGCGCATCCTCGGCCGGTCGAAGATGAAGATCGTCAAGACGATGGCGGGACACATTCGACTGATTTTCGAGCTCATCGGAATGCGGATGTTCCACCGTAAGGACGTGACAGGCACCGACACGCGCGCGATCGCCAGCGCGCCACTTTCGCGCGCGCCATGACCCCGCCCACGACGAAAGACGACTACGCGCAGCTGCGATGGTTTCTCGCGGTGTTCGCGGCGTACGTGTCGATCTGCCTCGTGCTCGGATGGGTGCGCGAGCCGCTCTTCCTCGGCGTAGGAGAGGACGGCTGGCCGGCGCCGTCGGCCGCCGAGCTGATTTACCTCATCTACATGACGTGCCTGCCGGTCGCACTCTGGTTTCTGGTGGGCTACGCAGTGGCATGCCGGCTCCGGCCGCTGTCGAGTGTGTGGGCGATGTTCGTCGTGCTACTGCTCGTGCTCACCGTCATCGAGCTCGATCACGCGTGGTACGGCATGTCCGGGCATCACGCGACGTGGCGCGAGGTGAAGCTCTTTCTCTCCGAGGACTGGAAGGTGCACTACGGCATCCGCAACTCGGACGTGTACTGGTTCTTCCGCCGGATGTCGATGCACATCGCCGGCCTGCTGATCGTGTTCGGACTATCGCGGGCCGCGCTGCGCTGGAAGACGGGCGAGCGGATCTTCTCCATTCGCTTTCGGCATACGCTCGCCATCGTCGCGATGCTGGTGGTGGTCGACGTGCTCCTGGGCGGCTACGAGATGAGTCACGGGCACGACCAGTGGCAGGCCGTCGCCGACGCGAACCCTTTTCGCGTCTCGGCGCTCGACCGCCTTTCGACCAGAACGTTTTCGTCCGGCGGCGAGCACGACGCTGATCTGCAGGCCGCCAACGGCGCGTTCGAGCAGGCGACGCGGGACGCAATGCACCCGCCGGCCAAAGTTGCCGCGCTACTGCCGGCGAACGTCGAGCATCGCGAGCAGTACAACGTCGTCCTCGTCACCGTCGAGGGATTGAATCCGAGTCTCATCGATTCGACCACGATGCCGTACCTCATGCAGCTCGCGCGTCGTTCGACGCTCCTCAGAAATCACTACACCACCGGCAACGTCACCGAATACGGCGTGCTCGGAGTGCTCTATGGCGCGCCGCCGGATTTTTACCGCGGCACGTCCACCGTACCATGGCGTCACCAGATACCGGCCGAGCAGCAGCCATCGCAGCCCGGATCACAGTACCTCGATGAGTTCGCGCGGCGCGGCTACCACACGCGCCTCATCAGCTGGGAGCTCTCGAGCTGGGCGAACCTCGGCGTCTACTTTCATAACTTCACGGAGCCGGCGTTCGAATCGCGCGACGACTGGCAGCTCGTCCCCGAGCTGGCGCGCGAGCTGCACGAGCCGGGATCGCATTTCGTGTACATGCACTACAACGGCACGCACTTCCCGTACGACCACGGGGCGGCGTACGAGCGCTTCACGCCCGAGGTGCCGAGAGACTACGACTACGCATCGTGGCGCCTTCGCGAGCAGGCTCCGGAGATCATCAATCGTTACCGCAATTGCCTCTCCGAGCTCGATGCGTGGCTGCACTCGCTCACGGGCGAGATGGATCTTCAGAACACCATCGTCGTGATCACCGGCGACCACGGTGAAGAGTTCTTCGAGCACAATCGCCTCGGCCACGCGAGCCGGCTGGATGGCCCGCAGATTCAGACGTTCGCGCTCATCTACGCGCCGGGCAGGCCGCCGCGCGTCATCGATGCCGTCACATCGCACGCCGACATCATGCCGACGCTCATGGACCTCCTCGGCTGGCCGCCGCCAGTGCGGCCGTTCGGCCAGTCGCTGGTGGGAGAGGTGACGCGCGGTGCGGCGATCGTCGCGATGACGAACCGCCCCAACCCGCCCAACCACTGGGCGGCGGTGGCGGAGAATGCGAAAGCGATTCTAGCGCTGGGGCCCGGCGACACGCTTCACATCACTGCGCTCGCCGACACGGACGACCACCCGCTGTCGTACCGCGCCGATCCCACGCGCTGGCGCGCGGCATTCGACGCCGCGGCGCGTCTCCAGCTCCACCTGCGCGCGGCGGAGCACCTCGAGACCGCGCTGCAGCGCTCCGAAGCTCAGTGATGCGACGGCGCAAGCGCAGCACGGCCGTCGCCCTCCTCGCAGTCGTCGTGATCGCGGGGGCGTGGTCGCTCTCGAACATTCTCGCGCCGAAAGCCGAGGCGTTGCCCGGCTGCGGATCGCCCGCGCTCTGGGCGCATCGAGGATTCCACGCGACCGCCGCGGAGAATTCCGTGGCGTCCGTGCGCGCCGCGGTGGAGAGGGGGTTCTGCGGCGCCGAGATCGATGTGCAGTGGTTCCCCGATCGCGGACTCGTGATCGCGCACGACGAGGTGGAGGAGAATGACCTCCTCCCGAACGCGCTCACGCTCGCGCAGCTCCTCGATTCGCTCCCACAAGCGCCGCGCTACCTCTGGCTCGACTTCAAGAATCTCGATCGCAGCAACGCGGCAGCGGCCGCAGCGCACATCGACTCGCTCATCGCGAAGCACGACTTCGCGCACCGCTTCGTCGTCGAGTCGGTGAGCTCGATCCCGCTGCGCATTTTGTGGTGGCACGCACCCAACGTGATCCCCGCCTACTGGATCAACCGCCCGCCGCACGGATGGAAGGGACCGCTGCACGACGCGCAGATCGCGGCCGCCGTCGGCCTGCTCGGACTTCCTGCGCTCTCGGTTCCGAAGGAGATGCTCACGGATCATCTGCTCACGTACTTCGGGCATCTCGCGCTGTTCACGTGGACTTGCGATACGCCAGCCGAGATCGAGTACGCGCGAGTCCATCGCGCGCGCGTAGTGCTCACGGATGGTGACTTTGCGTCGCTTTACCCGACGCCGAGGTAGTGGAGTAAGCTGGGATGGCCCTGGGAGCCAGCTCCAAGCTCAAAGCGATCGGCTCATCTCTTATGGCTTGGGCCCGCTTTCGGCATCGCGATGAGCGCTGGGGGCACGAGGGATGGGGGAAGGCTCAATGCTGTGAGCTTTTTAGCTGTGAGCTTTTTAGCTCTGAGCTGTGAGCTCACCATTCCGCATCGCGATGCGCGTTGGCATCGAGAGGCGGAAGGCGAGCCCAAGCTGATAGGTGCGAGCCGATAGCTGTGAGATGTGAGCCGTTACCGGCCCTCGCAGGCATCCCTTTCGGACAGGCACAGGTGATGCACGGCATCGCCACCGCTGCTCAAGCCTGCAACTCCAGCAACCGTTTCCGGTACGCGTAGGTCATACGCCGGATCTCCACCGTCTCGCCCGATAGCTGCTGCCACATGTGATCCGG
>JANWLO010000185.1 GCA_025450815.1 Gemmatimonadaceae bacterium | reverse complement strand
CTCGGAGACGAGCTGTGCGCGCGACGCCATGAACAGCAGCGCCTCGGCGCGCGCGTCGATCGCGCGGCCCGGCTCGAGCAGCATGCGACGGATCTCATTGCCCAGCGCGGTGCCGCCGGGCTCGCGCACACCAGTGTACGCGTGGCCCTGCGCGGCGAGCCATTCGCCGAGCAGGCGTAGCTGCGTCGTCTTCCCCGCACCCTCCGGGCCTTCAAAGACGATCAACCGGCCGCGCGTCACGGTCACGCCAGCGTGATGATGGAGCTGGTCGCGCCCTTCTTGATGCCGTCAAGGATCCACTCGTTCACGCGCGCCATCACTTTTTCGAAATTTTCCTGCGATGCGACGACGCTCTGATAGACCGCCTTCCCCTGCACCTGGCCGAGCAGATCGTCGAGCTTGGTTTCCATCTCCTCTGTGGGCTGCTCGCCACGCTCCATCATCCGTTGGGCATCGATGCGAATCTGCTCCATCTGTCGGAGAAGATCGACCGCGTCCTTTTCCTGGTTGAGCGCCTCGTTGGCGCGCTTCACCGCCTTGTATTCCGCACTCTGGCCGATGAGTCGGCCGAGCTCCTTCGCCTTGTCTTCCAACACGATTATTCGTCCTTTCGTCTCGCAATCAGAAATCTCTCGCGTCCGGCGAGGTCGAGCCTCACCGAGACATCGCGATACCGGCCATCGGCGAGGGCGAGCTCCGCCGCCAATGAGGCACGTCGCGAATCGAGTTCGAGCGCCAGTAGTCCGCCCGATTGAAGCACATCTGGTGCCTCATGAATGATACTAGAAATGATGGCCGTTCCGTTGGCCGCGCCGAAGAGCGCGACGGGGGGTTCCCAGTCGCGTACGGAGCCCGGCAGAGCGGCCGCCTCGTCGTGCGCGATATATGGTGGGTTGGAGACCACCACCCTCGCCTTGATACCCGAGAGCGGCGCGAACAGCGCCCCCTGTCGGAATTCTACGGTGGCACGGAGCACTCCGGCCGCGCGCGCGGCGTTACCCTCGGCGACCGCCAGCGCGCCGCGTGAGACGTCCGTGCCGATGACGCGGTCGAAGTTCCCCTCGCTCGCGAGCGCGAGCGCGATCGCGCCGGAGCCCGTCCCGACGTCGAGCGCGAGCCCCGTGGTCTCGCGCGCGAGCACCTCCTCTACCAGTTGCTCCGTCTCCTGGCGCGGGATGAGCACGCGCTCGTCCACGCGCAGCGTCAGATGCCGGAAAGCCGCTACGCCTACTGCGTATGCGAACGGCGCGCCGGCGCTGCGCATCCTCGCGGCTCGGCGCGCGTCTTCTGCTCGCGCGGCGACGACGAGATCGTTCTCGTGAAGCGTCGCCCAGAAGCGCGGCTCCTCGTGCACCGCCGCGACTATGTCTCGCGCCTCGCGTCCCGCGTCGTCGATCGATGCCGACACGAGCATCGCCGCGAGCTCGCGCACGAGCGCCGCCACGGTGCCCTCGCGCATCGAGGTGCCCGCGCTCTCAGCCATCCAGCTGCTCGTCCTGCGTCGCCAGCGCGAGCGCGTTCATCAGCTCGTCCAGATCCCCGTCGAGCGTGCGCGAGAGCTCGTGCGACGTGAAGCCGATGCGATGGTCCGTCACGCGATTCTGCGGACAGTTGTAGGTGCGGATCTTGGCCGACCGATCGCCGGTGCCGACTTGCGTCTTCCGCATGCGCGACCGCGCAGACTCGATCTCCGCCAATCGCGCATCCAGGATGCGCGAGCGAAGCACCTCCATTCCCTTCAGCTTGTTCTGCAGCTGCGACTTCTGATCCTGCTGGCTCACGACGATCCCGGTGGGGATGTGCGTGATGCGCACCGCGGAGTCCGTGGTGTTCACGCTCTGACCACCGGGACCCGACGAGCGGAAGACGTCGATGCGCAGATCCTTCTCTTCGATCTTCACGTCCACCTCTTCGGCCTCCGGCAGCACCGCGACTGTGGCCGCCGAAGTGTGGATGCGTCCCTGATTTTCGGTGGCGGGAACGCGCTGCACGCGATGCACGCCCGATTCCCAGCGCAGACGACCGAACACGCCGTCGCCTTCGACCTTGAAGATTGCTTCCTTGAGGCCGCCGAGCGTGCCGTCGGAGTGCGAGATGGTCTCGATGCGCCAGTGGCGGTGCTCGGCGTAGCGCGTGTACATGCGATAGAGATCGGCGGCGAAGAGCGCGGCCTCGTCGCCACCGGTGCCCGCGCGAATCTCGATGATCGCGGGGCGGTCGTCGAGCGGATCGCGCGGCAGAAGAAGCGGCAATAGCTCCGCCTCGAGGGCGGCGATGCGCGCGGTGAGGCGTTCTTCTTCCGCGCGCGCTTCCGCGGCGAATTCCGGGTCGTCAACGAGAACGAGCTCGCGCGTTTGCGCGAGCTCGCTCTCGAACTTCCGAAGCTTAGTGGCCAGCTCTTTCACGGGTGCGAGGCGACGGTGCTCCCGTCCCAACTCCGCAAACTTTCCCGCGTCGCGTCCACTGGGAGCGGTGGAGAGCTCCTGCTCGACCTGTTCGAATCTGGCGAGCGCGGTGTCCAGCCGTTCGGTGATGCTCAGGCCGGCTTCCCGTATTTCTGGCGGAAGCGTTCGACGCGGCCGGCGGTATCGATGAGCTTCTGCTTGCCCGTGTAGAACGGATGGCAGTTGCCGCAGCTGTCCGTGCGTATCTCGGCCTTCGTGGATCGAGTTGTAAATTCATTCCCGCACGCGCACTTCACGGTGGCCGTGGCGTACATGGGA
Organism: Gemmatimonadaceae bacterium; assembly: GCA_025450815.1. GTDB lineage: Bacteria > Gemmatimonadota > Gemmatimonadetes > Gemmatimonadales > Gemmatimonadaceae > FEN-1250. The sequence continues at coordinate 12,876 of JANWLO010000185.1, read as the reverse complement.
TGGATGTCAGCTTTCATCGTGATCCTCGGTGTCTCTGAGGGTGAATCAGGGATAGCTTTGAAATATAGCGCCGACATGGGGTAAAAGACAAGCTGACAAAGGGTTGGAGCGTTTGACAGCGGCTCCCTGGGCGCCTAGCTTCCGGCTGAACGCCGCCACCCGGCATCCTTGTTCCCTCTCTCCCGCGCGCCCCGTGGAAACAGCGGACTTCCTCTCGACCGTCCCGCTCCTGAGCGGCCTCGATGTGACCGAGCTTGCGCGTTTCGCCGAGGTGACTCGAGAGCGCAGTTACCCCAAGGGGAGCGTCATCCTCTTCGAGCACGATCCCGGCGACTCGCTCTTCATCGTGCGATCGGGGCGCGTGAAGGTTGTGCTCATCGGCGAGGATGGACGCGAAGTGATTCTTGGCATCCTCGGTGTGAGCAACCACTTCGGCGAGCTATCGCTCATCGACAGCCGGCCGCGCTCCGCGCACGTGATCGCGATGGAAGATGCGACGCTGCTGGTGCTGCATCGCGATGATTTTCGTCGACGCGTTCTCGAGTCGCCGGCGGTGGCGTGGGCGCTGATGCAGGAGCTGTCGCGCCGTCTGCGCCGCGCCGACGAGCAGATCGGGCGCCTCGTGCTGCTCGACGTCGACGGACGCATCGCGCGGCTGCTGCTGGACGCAGCGAACGAGAGCGGCGGCACCGTGATCGAGAAGCGGCTCACGCACCAGACGATCGCGCAGATGATCGGTGCGAGCCGCGAGACCGTGTCGCGCGCGATGCGCGACTTCCAGGAGCGCGGACTGATCGCTGTCGAGCGCCGCCAGATCTCCGTGGCCAATCGCGAAGGGCTCGAAGCGCTGGCGCGAGTGAAAGTCTGAGCGCGTGAGCGCCGCGTGACGCTCACACTCACCTTCTGGGGCACGCGCGGGTCGATTCCATCTCCGGGCGCACAGACGGCGCAGTACGGCGGCAACACTCCGTGCGTGGAGCTGCGGAGCGCAACTGGCGCGCTGCTCATCCTCGATGCGGGCACCGGAATCAGACATCTCGGCCGCTCGCTGCTCGAGCGCGCGAACGGCAAACCGATCGCGGCGGACATCCTGTTGAGTCACGCGCATTGGGATCACATCCAGGGGCTGCCGTTTTTCGCGCCACTCTATGAGGGCGGGCACGAGTTCACGATTCGTTGTGCGCCCGGCGCGTTGGGCGGCGTGGAGTCTGCGCTCAAGAGTCAGATGTCGCGGACAGTCTTTCCGGTGACGTTCGACGCGTTCCGCTCGCAAGTGAGGTTTCGGGCCCTCAACGAAATAGAGCGAGGTGACGGTTACGCGCTGCGTACGGTGCCGCTGCGGCACCCCGGCGGCGCAACGGGCTACCGCGTGACGGACGGTAACTCGGGCGCACCGGCACTCGTCTATATCTCTGACAATGAGCTAGGCGAGCACGCGGGATACGACTCCCCCGCGGACTGGCGAGACTCGCTCGTGTCCTTCGCGCGCGGGGCATCACTGCTCGTGCACGATGCGATGTATACGGCCGACGAGTATGAGCGGCATCGCGGGTGGGGACACTCGCGATACGAAGACGTCGTGGACCTCGCGCTCGACGCGGACGTTCAGCGGTTGGTGCTCTTTCATCACCATCCGGAACGCACGGACGCCGCTGTGAGCGAACAGGTTGCGGTCTGCCAGAAGCGCGTGCGCGAACGTGGCGCGCGGCTCGAAGTGCTGGCGGCCGAGGAGGGCACGACGCTCACCGTGTAGCCGGGAGACAGCATGCGACGCCGAAGTTATGTTGTCCGCTGGACCGCACTGCTCTTCGCGTGGGTGGCGACGGGCGCGGTCCACCTCGCGGCGCAGCGCCCCGACGCGCGGCCGCTCATCAGCGCGCTCCCCTTCACGAACAGCGTCGTGGGCGACGAGCACGCGGCTCTCAATCCACTCAGCGCAGGAATTCCCGAGCTCGTGCTGATCGAGCTCGCGCGCAATCCCGCCATCAAGGCCGTGGAGCGCGAGCGGCTGCGCCGAGTGCTGGCGTCGCAGCGTCTCGACCCTCAGGGGCGCATCGACGACGAGGGCGCATCGCACGTCGGCCGGATACTCGGCGCGCAGTTCGTTGTACGCGGCTCGTTCACTAGCGATGGGCACGGTGCGATACGCATCGTGGCGACGGAAATCGACGTCGAGTCGGGTCGCGTGGAGCACACGGCGACGGTGGACGGGAAGCAGGCGAATCTCGCGGCGCTGATCGGCCAGTTGGCGGAGCACTTATCTCACGACATGCGACTGGCGGAGCTGCCGAGGGAGCAGAAGCAGGCGAGAGAGAGCGCGCAGCGAGCATCGTACGAGACGACGCTGTTATTCGCGCGTGCAATCGAAGCGAGGGATGCGGGGAAGGTGCAGCAGGCGATCGAGTTGCTGCAGCAACTTCTCGCTCAGGCGCCGGAGTACGAGGCGGCGAGGGACGAGCTGACGCGCCTGCATTCGGATCGCGGTCGGTAGATCAGAAACGCTCTCGCGCTACGAGCATCGCGAATGCCAGTAGCACGGAGAGAAACGCCACGATGATCAGCGCCGCGCGAAGCAGGTTGCCGACTGCCCACTCGTGCGCGGCCCGGCGAAGTCGAGTCACGTCGTCGGTGAGCGGAGACTTGAACATCACTGCCAAACGCGGATAGTGGAACGCGAACGTGATCACATCTCCCACCGCGAGTGCGCCGAGCGCGACCACGAACCATCGTCGTGGCCCGGAGAGATGCCAGCACGCGATGACGCCCGCCGCAAGGATCAACAGGGTAAGCGGCGTGATCACCCGAAAGAAATGCGCGGGCGTCTTGCGTACGAGAAATTGCCGCGCCAGGCCGAGCGAGTGGGGTATATCCCGTTCGTAATTGGGCGCCATGACCACGGATTCGTAGATCGTCGCGCCGAGCAGTAGTGCGAGCCCGAGGAGGGAGAGCGTGGCGAGCATGTACTGAATCATCGTGAGCATTGAGGAATGCGGCTGACGCCGGTATCTGCTACGCGTGTAGAGGAGATGGAGCTTGTCGCAGGAGAGACAGCAGGTAGTCGTAGAGAACGCGCACGGTGCAACCGGCGCTGTCATTTCCTCGGTGCTCTTGACACGGAAGTCGAATCGAGAGCGCATGCCTGAACACATTCAGCGGATCCCACGCGGCCTTGACTCGCTGCAACCGGGGATAGTTATCTCGAAAGTAGATCGCGTGCCTGGGCACGCCGGAGCGTCGGAAACGAATCCCTCGAGGCAGTGTCCCGCCGCTCGTCACGGCGAAGCGCTTCCCTTCCCGCAGCGCGTCATCGACGGCGGAGACCACATCGTCGGTCGAGTTGGCGAGGCGGACGTAGTCGGCGTACGCGGTGAAGCGTTCGTTGAATTGCTTGTCGACGCGCTGGCACCATCGGGACGAGTGGACTGCTACGCTATGTCGTGGTGCTGGAGACGAAGGCCATGGACGACGATCTCAGGAGGCCGACCTCGAGAGTCGCGCGATTACCTCTTCGAACTGTGCCTTCCGACGACGTGCCCACCCCGACACTCGCAGTGCCCCCGTGGCAAACATGCCGACGCCCACGAGTGTCATGAATCCAATCCCCGACGCTGCGCCGGGATTGCTGAGGCCCGCTGCCATCGCAATCGCCGTCGCGGCTGCACCACCGAGGACGATGACCCCGCCGGTCATCAGCGCACGCGAGTCTCCTTTCATTGTCTGGAGCCTGAGTCGGTGACCGGTGGGGGTCGGTTCGACGAGCGCTTGCAGGTTGCTGTTCGTCCATTGCCGGAACGGGCCATCGTAGCGCACGACGCCTCGCGCCTGGAATGTCGTGCGCAAGTCCGCTACGAGCGCTTCCCAGTCTGAATCAGATAGCGGATGGTCGAGCTCGACGGTCCGTCCCACGCCGATTGGCAGTCCCATGAACTTCGCCAGCGCGGGATGACCGGCCTGGTCCAACGCCCGAGCGGCGACCGAGATCGCCTCCGGCGAAATTCCAACCTCTCGCCCGATGTCCTGTAGCGCCGCAAGCGTCAGCCCCTTTCCTTCGGCCGACGCGGGCACGGTGCCGTGCTCCGTTTCCGACGCGCGCGCGAAGATCGCGGCGATTTCCTCATCGCTGTATTGTCGTTCACCCATGACCGAAGATAGTTATCTGCTAGGACGTTTGCGTCAATGTCTTCCTGGGCTCCGCGGAACGCGCGCTCGTGACGACCTACTGCGCCGCGGGTGGGTGGTCTGGTCCGAAGGCATCGCGCGCGACGCGCCACGTGCCGCCGGTCGCGGGCTTTCCTACCATCGGCTGATCGCCCGCCGCGAGAAACACCACGTCTTCCGTGAACATCGACGCGAGCGAGTCGATGTTGTCGGAGTTGATGACGCGCACGTAGTTGACGTGCGCCATGTGCGCGGCGGCGCCGGAGGCAGTTGTGTCAGCGGACTTGGACGCGGGGGCGGCACAGCCGACGACGAGGATGGCAAGTGTAGGGTCGGGCGCAGTAGGGGCAACGCATGCCCGGCCAAAACGTCGTATAGCCGCCCGGGATTCGGCACGCCCACTTCCGCAGCCCACACACCGAAGCGCGGCGTACAGGAGTCCGGACCCAAAGATGAGCGCGAGTATCCAGGCGACGAGCTTCGCGCCACCGGCCGACACTTCGCGCGAGACAAGTCTCCCTTCATCTCGAAGTGTGGTCGTGGTCGAGTCTGGCGCGTCTACTGCTGCTGGCCAAAGTATAGCGTGTGGCCCTGATCATCCTTGATGACGAACTCGCGCGTTTCCCACGCCGTCTCGTGCACATCCTTTTCGAAGCGGACGCCAGCTCGCTTCAAACGATCTGCGACCGCCACCACATCATCGGTCTCCAGATAGAGATGGAAGTGCTCGCCGTGGTCGACGTACGCGATCGTTGGATCCGCCTCGTCGACGAGTTTCAGATGAACGATTTGGCCGCCGGCTCGTACGCCCGCATAAAAGTCTTCGTATTGAAACTCGAGCGTGAAGCCAAGTTGCCTTGTGTAGAACGCGATCGAGGCCGCGAGGTCCGTCGTCCGGAGCTGTGAAATTATGTTGGTGATCTGCACAGGATCAGCTGGCCGACTCAGGAGCCCCCGTGTTACCCGCGGCAGGCGCGGCCTCGGTCGCGATGTCTACCGCGCAGCGCCACTGCCCATCGGCATCCTTTCGCCACACCGAGTATCCCTGCAAGTGCATCGTGACGGGTTCCCCCTTGGGTCCCGGCACCGTCATCTCATCGGTGCCGCGCATGTACGCCATCTTCCCGTCCGGTGAGAAGGTCGGCCTCTCGGATACCCAGTGAATCCTGAATCCGGGCGTCTGCAGGCTCGATGTGACGAAAGCGCGAATCGCGGTCTTGCCTTCGACGGCGGCCTGACCCGGCTCCATGACGACTGCATCGTCTGTCCAATACGAGACGATCTTCTCCACGTCCTTGCCGGCGGTCGCCAGATTCGCCCACTCAACGTCGCGGCGCAGGAGCGCTGCAGATTCGGCGTTCGCATCGAATGTTGCGGGCTTGGGCGCGCATGCGCCAATCGAAAGCGACAGCAAAAGGCCGGCGAGCACACGCACGGATCGAGGCTGATGCATGATACCTCCACTCGGAGACGGGACTCAGGTGCCCGTGGCGATGGCAGAAGCTGTGCAGTGGAGACAGCAAGCGTCAAGATGCAAGAGGGACCCGCTTCTCCAGGCGACATCGTCGGCCGATGATTAAGCGCGCTCGCACGCGCATTCTCACCTCTCTCGGGGACCTGTGTATGCACTGCCTCACGCGGCTCGCAGAGTCCGAATCCACTACGTGACGCTCGGCGCTCCTCGGCGCGATGCCGCGGGAATGGTGCAGAACGCGGTGCTCATCCTTCACGGGACCACCGGGAACGGCGGTAACTTTCTCAGTCCGCAGTTCGCGGGCGAGCTCTTCGGCCCCGGCGAGCTCCTCGACACGTCGACGCATTACATCATCCTCCCCGACGGTATCGGGACAGGGAAATCGAGCAAACCGAGCGATGGGTTGCGTGCGCGCTTTCCACACTACGGCTACCACGACATGATCACCGCGCAGCAGCGGCTGGTCACCCAAGGGTTGCACGTGAACCATCTGCTCCTGGTGATGGAAACATCGATGGGCGGGATGCAGACGTGGATGTGGGGCGAGGCGTAAGAAGTAGGCGCCGGTACGCGACAGCGCGGACGCCTACATCCGCCAGTACCTCGAGCGCACGGTCGCGAAGGAAGATGCGACTACATCTACCAGTTCGCGGCGTCGTCCGACTACAACCCCGCGCCCAACCTCGAGCACATCGCCGCGCCAGTGCTCGCCATTAACTCCGCCGATGATCAGGTGAACCCGCCGGAGCTGGGGCTGATGGAAAAGCTCATGTCGCGCGTGAAGCGCGGGCGCTACGTGCTAATTCCGATCAGCGACAGGACACGCGGGCACGGGACTCACTCGCTGCCCGCGGTGTGGAAGAGGTATCTCGCGGATTTCCTCTCGCAAATCGGGCAGCGCCCAGCAGCCGCGAAGTAGGCGCAACAACGCTGCGCCGGAGTGGCTACGCGCGGAAGCGAAGTTGACGCAGCCATTGCAAGTTAGTCGTGAACCCACTGCGCGAAGTGCACACCCAGCGCACACACATACAGCCCGACTCCGAACACGGTATGTGTCACGAGGCTTTTCAATCTTGCCCGCGCTGGCTTGGGCGTTCGTGATGAGGCAACGCCGAGTCCCAACGATGGCTGCAAGATGAAGAACGGGAACAGGACTGTAGAAAGCCCGAAGAGCAACGCTGGCAGCAGCGTTGGTCGCGTTAACCAACCGGTGGATACGAGTGCGACGAACACGAGCGCGAGCGTGACGCCAATTGTGTAGTGGGCGATCCAGCCGACCACGCACTCAAAGGGTCTCCGCGACGCGGCGGCAATACTGGCGTGCCGGAGGGTACCCTCCGGTATGTGGCGAATCCATCGTCCGAGCAGACAGTAGTTGAGCGACGGGATGCTGAACGCGCGCGTCAGGAACAGGTTCCAGAGATCCATGAGCAGTGTTGCACCGATGCCAATCGCCACTGCGCGCATCGATACTAGCGGAGATAGTAGTCGATGGTCGCGACGACGCGAACGAGCTTCGCAATCTGACTCGACTCGCTCACGCCCGGAGCCTGATCGCGCGGAAGAATCTCGAACACGCCCTGGTTCGCCTGGCGGATCGCACCCAGTTCGCTGTGCGAGTCGCGGGCGAACTGCGTTGCGCCCTCGCGCGCCCGCGCGGTCGCATCGGCAATCATGTCGGGCTTGAGCTTGTTGAGGCCGGAGAACACGAACGTTGGCCCCCCGCCCCCACCGCCGTAGTCGTCGCTCCCCGACGAGATCACCACACCAATGGCAGCCAGCTCGCCGATTTGCTGGCTGGCCTTGAGCACCAGGTCGGGGTGCGTGGAACGAACCAGCACAGTCTGATGCACGATGTAGCGATTCGTCGGCGTGCGATCGGGTGTGTACTGATTCGCGAGGGCATCCACGGCGGAGAAGCCCGACGTCTGGATCTGCGTCGTGTCGACGCCGTGACGAACGAGGAATGCGCGCACGTTGGCGGTGCTCTTCGCGAGCTTCTCGTTGGCGGCGACGAGATCGTTGTCGGCGCCCACTAGGTGCAGCGGCCAGATCGCGAGATCCGCCTTTACCTCGCGCTCGGAGACGCCCTTCACCGTGACGTATCGGTCGGCGGCCTTCGCGCGCACGAATCCATTGCCGGCGAGAAAGCCGGCGAGCGCGATCCCGACGGCGAGGATCGATGTGCGAATGAGGCCGGGCTCGGAGGTCATGAGTCGATAGCCAATGAAGGGTCTTGAGCGGGCATGGGGCGCCGATGACGATAGTGTTCGCGCGCACGCTCGGCAACGGACCGTCCTGTCTACCGAAACATGTGGGTCCACACCTCGAGACTGTCTTCCGCGTTCGGCCGACGCGCGGGTCTCGACCAGCGGATGGCGGCGGCGTGTGCGATCGCTCCGCAGAACTCGAGATTGTCACCGCCGGCGGATTGTTCGTCAGCGCGCGGCGGTCCGGTCATCTCGACGGCGTAGCGAAAGTTCGTGCTGTCTCCATCACGAATGGCGACCAACCGGCTTGCGTAGGTCGCGCCCGTCGACCCGTCGCCGAGCACTGTTGGACCGGCGTGCGTCCACGCGGTATCCGCGACGTGCGACGACACCGCGCCAGAGAGGCCAAGCACCGTGTACGCATGCTCGAAGCGCGCTGCGACCGAGTCTGGCGGCAACGCCGTTCGCAGAATCGTCCACCAGCAAAACTGCTCCGCCGGCTGCGCAGCGACACGAGACGTGGTCACCGTTGGGTGACACGAAGCGAAAGGTAGCGCGGCGAGCGCCAGGAGCGCCGCCGCTACCGGCGCACGAGTCATTGGGAGGTCCGGGAAGCAAGAGAGCGATCTGACCTGCGATCGAGTGGCTGATAGTGGTTGGTGCATGAAGGAACCGCAACAGCGTCCTGGCGAGCCCCGCGATGTTTTTCCCCCCAACGCCTTGACGTTCCATGCCGCAATGGAGAGCATCGTGCATCCGAAACCGTGATCTCACAATGTCGACCTCCGATTCCTCGGGTACGGCGCAGCCGGGCCCCTTTGCCGATCCGCTCACCGACCATCCTCGCCCCGCGTCCCCGCCGGGCGGCTTTTTCGGTCATCCGCGCGGTCTCTCCGTGCTCTTTTTCACGGAGATGTGGGAGCGCTTCAGCTACTACGGCATGCGCGCGTTCCTCATTCTGTATATGGTGCACGTGCTTGGCTTCGACGATCGCCATGCGGGGTCGATTTACGGGACGTACACGGCCAGCGCGTGGGCGGCCGCGATCGTCGGCGGCATCATCGCGGATCGGTGGCTCGGCCAGTACAAGAGCGTGCTCGTTGGCGGCATCATCATCGCGCTCGGACACTTCACGCTCGCCTTTCACCCGCTGCCCTTCTTCTACGCCGGGCTCTCATTCATCGTGATCGGGACGGGACTGCTCAAGCCGAACGTGAGCGGCCTCGTCGGATCGCTCTACGAGAAAAATGATGCGCGACGCGACGCCGGCTTCTCGATTTTCTACATGGGGATCAATCTCGGTGCCGCGCTCGGCCCCTTCATAGCCGGCGGACTCGCGCAGCGGGTCGATTGGCACTTGGGCTTCGCCTGCGCCGGGGTCGGAATGACGATCGGGCTCGTACAGTACGTGCTGGGGCGCAAGCATTTGCGACCGGCGATCGAACGTCTCGAGCGCCAACGCGCCGAGGCCCGAACGGCCGCGCGCGACGCGAAGGCTGCCCAGGATGCTGCGGGGTCGGCAACGCCATCCGACGTACGAACGCACGCCGGATTTACCGTCGTGGAATGGAAACGGCTCGCCGCCATGGCTGTGTTCTTCGTGCTGGCCGCCGTGTTCTGGGGCGCATACGAGCAGGCTGGCTCCTCGCTCAACCTCTTCGGCGATCGCTACACGCGTACGTCGATGTTTGGGGTGAGCTTTCCATCGAGCTGGTTTCTCACGATTCAGGCGATCTGGGTGATCGTGCTGGCGCCCGCGTTCGCGTGGCTGTGGATTCGGCTCGGCAAATTCGAGCCATCCACGCCGGCAAAGTTCGCCATCGGCCTCCTGTTCACCGGCCTCTCATTCGCGTTTCTGCTCATTCCCGCAGTGCATCTGCAGGCATCGCCAGGGCTGCGCGTGAGCCCCTTCTGGCTCATCGGCTGCTATTTCATTCAGGAGTTGGGTGAGCTGTCGCTCTCTCCGGTCGGGCTGTCCGTGTTTACGAAGCTCTCTCCGGTGAAGATCGTTGGCTTCATGCTCGGCGTCTGGTTCCTGGCGGACTCCGTGGGCAGCAAGGTGGCCGGCTACGCGGCAGGATTCATCTCGTCGGCGCCCATGACGCAGCTGTTCGGCGTCACCGCCGGCGTCTGCCTCGGCGCATCGCTGGTCGCGTTTCTAATGATCAAGCCCATGCGGTCGCTCATGGGTGGTGTGCACTGAGCTGGTCGCCGCCAGCGTCCACTGTGCGGAAGCGCGCGGCGAGCAACCCCGTCGCCGCGACGGTGTCGATGTCCGCCATGAGTAGTCCGTCCACGCCGTACGGCTGCCACGCGAGCACTACGCCATCTGGATTCACCACCGCCGACGTCGTCGGCGATCCCACGCTCGCGCAATTGACGCTCGCGAAGTAAATGCTGTTTTCCGCGGCGCGGCAGAGCATCGACGCCTCGTGAAAGGTGTTCCTCGGATCGGCGAACGTCGTCGGGCGAAATGCGCCGGGTTCGGCGTCGCCGAAGTGCGGATGGAATACGATGTGCGCGCCGCGCCGAGCGGCCCAGCGGACGGTCTCGGGATACCGCCAGCCCTCGTGGCAGATGACGATGCCGAACTTGAGCGCGCCCACCTCAAAGATGTGCCGCTCGCATCCGGGCGAGTAGAAGTCCCCTTCTGACGGATCGAGCTGCGTCTTATCCTGAAATCCGGCGCGGGTGCCATCGGAGTTGACGACGAGTGCCGTGATCCGCGGCTCCCCCTCGACGAGCCGTTCGGTGCCGAGCACCACTGCGACGCGCGCGGCACCAGCAGCGGCCGCGATGTCGGACCAGGCGCGCTCGAGAAACTTTTCGTCCGGTGGCGGCACGATCTTGTTCGGAGCACGATAACCCGGTACGTAGCACTCCGGGAAGCAGACAATCGTCGCGCGCTGGGTCGCGGCGTCGTCGATCGCGCGCCGCACGCGGGCGACTGCGTCGTCGGGGCTCGCGGGATACGTGATGTTGGCCAGGGCGATGCGAACGATTGTCATTGGTACGTCGCCAGCCACACGGTATGTCCTCCGCACTCGGGATCGCTCACGACGTGTGCTTGCACCTCGAATCCGTTTGCGGACAGGAGACGCGTATACTCCGCGGAGCTCAAGCTCGCATGGTAGAGTGGCTCGTCCTGATAGGATCCAACCACTTCACCGTCTTCGTTTCCGCTCGTGAACATCAAGGGCGCGCCCTCGGCGGCGTGAGATGCGAATCGCAAGAACATCCCGCGCTGGTCGTCCCGGCCAAGATGAAAGGTACTATCCCACGCCAGAATTCCGTCGAAGCGACGATGAATCTCGAGGCTGCGCATGTCCGCCACGATCCACTCCGAGTCCGGAAAGCGCGCGCGACAGAGGTCGATCATGGCGGGCGATGCATCCACCCCGAGCACGGCGAATCCACGATCGACGAAATACCGAGCCATCGGCTCTCCCATCCCGCAGCCCACGTCGAGAATCGTTCCTCCATCGCGCACGTGCGCGAGAAAGCGATTCAACCAGGCTCGTTCCTGAAGAGAACGCCCGCGGTCGTGATCGTACGCAGCAGCGTGTCGATCGTATAGAGCGATCACATCGTCTTTGCACATGCTCTCGAGTCCCCGTGTTGCGAGTCAACGGCTTCCGCCTGAATGCGACCGCAGCGCACGGCGACGCATGAAAAATCGCCTGTTATTCGCCAACTGCAATGCGGCCTGGTGTAGCCGGACGCGTCTTTTGGTCGTCTACGGGGCATGCCCAGTCAATCGCAACTGAGCGCGCGCGGCGCGGCGTTGATGGGAATTCTCTTCATCGGTTGCGGCCTCATTCCGGCCCTCGCCGGACTCGGGACCTTCTCCGTACGTGGGAGCGCCGGCACCGACGCGCCGAGCTGGATCGGCGTCAGCGTTGGGCTGGCGTTCTTCCTGGCAGGCCTGATTCTCCTGTCCGACGCCGCGGCCGGCGGGACCGGTCCTGACGGACAGCTCCGCGATGACGCTCCTCCGTGGATCAGGCGACTCCAGTCCGTGCTGGGACTCGCGATCGCAGTCACGCTCGCGACGATCGCGAGTTGGGTCGCCTTCGGCAGCGGCGAGCGCCATTTCTCAATGTCCGTGTCGCTCCCGTTCATCGCTGCCGGCAAAGCCGGCAGCGATACACTGGGTCGCTGGGTATTCGGCTTTGTCGCGGTGCTCACATGGATCGTGATCGCGGGGACGCTAATCAGCGTCGCGCGCAAAGCCCTCGCAAAGCGCGACGGCTGACGTCAGGCATTGCCTTCGCCTCGCCGTATAGTCTACGGTGTCGTATGCGCCCAGATGGCCGGTGACGGAAAGTGATCGGCCACGAACACGTACTCGCTCAGCACTCCGCACATTCAGCAACGCCAGGACGACCAGGAGCTCTGGGCTTCGCACTATCAGCCTTCCGACCGAGGAAGCGGTCAGCAACGCGGCCGCTTCACTCGAGCCAGGGAAGCACGCTCGACGGTAACGTTCTCGCGAAGCCGTTACGGCTGCGGGGAGTCGCCCATGCTTTCGAGAGGCCGGACTTCCGATTCGCCCTCGAACTCCGGCCAGTGAATGCGATGCAGCTCCATGACCTCTCTCGCGATCTCCACGGCCTCCGCGTGCGTTTTGGCCTCGATCAGCGAGTAGCCTCCAACCACTTCCTTCGCCTCGGCGAAGGGGCCATCGGATACGGCGATCTTTCCGCCCGATATCCGGACGCGTGTCGCCTTTGAGAGCGGTTGCAACCCTGCCCCATCAACGAACGTCCCCTTCTTGATCTGCGCTTCGACAAACTCGCCCATTGCCCCGAACAGCGCCTGCGGAACCTTGCTGACGTCGTAGTCGCCGGGGCGCTTGATCAACATCATGTACCGCATGGATAAACCCTCGATCGGTGAATGGTCTTGACGCGGGCATTACCCCCGCTGCCGAGCGCGCCGGCTCGACATCGCTCTACAGGTACGTCGACTGAGGGATGCAGAAATCGACATCCGGGCACGTAGCCGGGCTTGTCTGATAGTCCTCTACTGGGT
>JANWLO010000184.1 GCA_025450815.1 Gemmatimonadaceae bacterium | reverse complement strand
TCGGCTCGCGAACGTGATCGTGAGCGGGCTCGAGGAGAATGCGACCGCGAAGTTGGCGCTCGATGCGGCCGAGTGGTTGCGGGCGCTTCTGGAGTCGCAGGCGATCGTGGATGTGAAGGTGGTTGGGTCCGCGCCGTGTCCGGTAGACCGGATCAAGCGCCGGTGGCGATGGCACTTGCTGCTCAAGAGCCAGAAGGCGAGCGCGCTGTCGCGCGTGGGGCGGTACTTCGTGGAGCGCTTTCCGGTGCCGGCGTCGCACTCGATGCGGGTGGCGTTCGATCGCGATCCGGTGTCGTTGCTCTGACTGGCAACAACCGCTGTGCTCGAGCTAGCTTTATGGGTGCCCACATTTCATCATCCCGACTTCGCGGCGCCAAAACTGGCCGCCGCCCCTGACGCGCGCTTCGTCCCCGCTCCCTCCGATGGCGTGCTCCCCGAGGGCTTTTTCTCCACGACGAATCTGCCGACGTACGTGCGCTTGAAGGGCGAGTGGCAGATGCCGCGCGAGCCGCGCATGGATGGCGCGCTGATGCTGGCGCCCGACGGCAAGCTGTGGATTCGCGAGATGCGCCGCGTGCGGAAGAACGACATGATCGCGGTTGGCGCCGCCGAGGATGGCACAGAGGGAATTCTCGTGCACGCGCAGGCGTTCCTGGGCGACACGGGCGAGGGCGAGTTCAAGTTCATGTCGAGCGAAGTGTCGCGCGAGAAGCCGATCGATTACGCGCTGATGGCACGGCTGCTGATAGATGAGCGCGCACGCGGCGGCTATCCGATCTGGGTGACGGGACCGGCGCTGGTGCATTCTCGTGCGCGCGCGGACATGACGTGGTTCATCGCGAACGGCTTCGTGGGCGCGCTGCTAGCGGGGAATGCCGTGGCGGTGCACGACATCGAGACGTCGATTTTCAACACGACGCTCGGCATGAACTCGCAGGGCGGATCGACGCAGGGCGGCCACGGGCTGCACATGCGCGCGATCAATCGCGTCCGCGCGGCGGGGTCGATCGAGGCGGCCGTGGCGAGCGGAGTGATCACGGACGGCATCATGCACGCGTGTGTGGTGCACAAGGTGCCGTACGTGCTAACAGGATCGATTCGCGACGATGGGCCGCTGCCCGGCGTGGTGAACGACATGGTGGAGGCGCAGGACGCGATGAAGGCTCACACCGTGAAGGCGACGATGGCGATCCTGATCGCGACGGCGCTGCACGCCATCGCGACGGGTAACATGCTGCCGGCATTCGTGACGGAGGCGGATGGATCGCTGCGCGAGCTGCCGACGATCTGTGTCGATTCGTCGGAGTTCGTGGTGAGCAAGCTCAAGGATCGTGGCACGCACCAGGCGTTCGGCGTCGTGACGAACGCGCAGGACTTCATGCACATCCTCAAGCTCTACGTGGAGCGCGAGCTCGACGCGCGCGGTGCGGAGTCGCGCCGCGCGTCAGCGGCTCAAGCGGCGGCCAAGTGAAGAAGGCGCCGCCGGAGGGACGCGAGCGCTTCTTGCGCGAGATCGCCGCGCAGCTTCCGGTCGACCGCATCGAGGAGCTGCATCTATTCGCATCGATCCGTCAGGGTGGGAACGAGAGCGCGATCGCGGTTGTCGCGCTGAGGCCGGAGCTCACGGAGGAGGGAAGCGAGGCGCGTCGCACCGTGTATCGCGCGCGATACCGCCTGGCGCTCAAGGGAACGGAGCGCGGTAAGTGGGAGATGGACATCACTGAAGAGGCGGACGCGCCCACGGTGACGGTGGACGAGGTCGTGCGCGGGGTGTTGCTGCGCGCGGGGGACGAGGAGGAGCCGGAGCGGTTGAGCGCGGCCGATCTGCGAGCGATCGTGGCGGATGAGCCGTGGGCGTCGACATGAAGACGTTCCGATAGCGACGGTTGGGTCGGTCGAAGTTACCTGAAGTCACGTTACCGATCGCCGTAACGCGCCCGTATCACGGCGGTAACGCCCAACTCTGATCCTCCTGAGACAGACTCGCCATCCGCTCTCAGGAGGAGCCATGCGCACCAATCAATCGCAAATTGCCGCGCTCCGGATCAGCGGCTGCACCTCGATCAGAACCGCGATCGTGCTTGCGGCCGCTGCGCTGTTGGCATGCACCGGTCGAAGCTCTTCGGCTGCCACGGTCGACTCGGCCGCAGCTCCCTCCGAATCTGCCGAGGGTTCCGGCACCGGGCATCTGCATCTCACTGGCGATGTCACGGTGGATCACGACTTCGCCGTGGATGCGTGCCAGATCGCTCCACCCGGCGCGGGGTTGTTGAGCGGCTACCACATGAACTCGAAGGACGGTGACAGCACCATCGTGAGTCTTGCCGTCGTCGTGAAGGACTACGACAAGGATGGGCCGTACTCGCCGGCAGACAAGTCCGAGGAGGGACAGTTGAATCGGGCGATGGCCACGGGAGACATGGGAATCATGCAGCTCATGGTGGCCCGGCCGAATTCCCCGATGCCGCTGGCCGTCATGCTCAAACCGACATCCACGTTCGTCGTTACGATCTCGGAGCGCGGCGCGAAAGGCGATGCGGAATTCAAGGATATGGAGTCGCCGCTATCCTTCGAGGACATCGACCTCAAGTCGGGCGAGAAGCCCCATGGCAAAAAGGTCTCGGGCACGGTCACGTGGTCATGCGGGCACATCGATCGGCTCGATCCGACGATGAACAAGGCGGTCAACAGCATGTTCGACGGCCTCACGAAGAATCACTGACGCCATTACTCACTCCGATGACATCGTGGACATCCATTGACGAACGCGCCGACGCCGGCATCCACCGCTTCGATCCCGGCAGCCCTCGCCAGGCTCACCCCGAACGAGCGCAAGTCGTGACGCGCGCCACGGTGTGTCGCGCATTCATCGGTATCGCATTGGGTGCGGCGCCGGCGATTGCGGCGCAGGCCCCGCGCGCGACCGTGCCACTCGTGACCGGGCTCGCGGTGGTGGGATCGGTGCGCGAGCCAGCGGGCGACTACGAATCGGTGCGGCGCGTGGCGGGGATCGCGAGCGATCGCGTGGCATTCACCATCACAGCCGACCGGCCGGGAAGGAAGGGGGAGCCGCCAGAGCAGATTCAGGCAAGCCGGACCGTGCTCATGACGGACCTCAAGTCTGCGCGGACGCTCAAGGTGCGCATCTCGAGCGGCATCGATGCGGAGGAGGTCTATCCCGGCACGACCACATCGCAGCTGTCCACCGTCGGACTCACCGAGAGTCGCGCGAGCGGGCGCACGACACTCACCTTCGTCGATGATGGAACCGGAGGGATCAACGCCGCGACCGCGGGCATTCTGGAGAAGATGATGGTCGCCGCCGGCGGCGGAGCGGTATCCGCCGATTCCGCGAAATCGGTTGGCGCGTTGGCGATTGCGCAGGGCGGCGCGGGCTTCACGGCATCCGGAACGATGACGAGCGTCGAGCCGGGTGCTGTTCCAGTCTCGATTCTGGTCAACAACATCGTCGTCGCGCTGCCGGCGCGACACGTCAGGGGAACGTTGACGGGCGAGGACGGAGACAAGTCGGCAGACATGTTCGTGCTCGACGATCCGGCGAATCCGATCATCCTGCAATTCCGCGTGGGCGAGGATTCGATGACCGTCGTACGCATCGATTGGCCGAACGCGAATACCTCGAAAAACATGGAAGCGGCTCTCGCGGCGAGGAAGCCGGTCGACATTTATGGAATCTACTTCGCCTACAACAGCGCTGAGATCAGGCCGCAGTCGGATTCGACGCTCGATGCGATCGCGGCGATGATGAAACGCGAGCCGGCGTGGAAGCTCAACGTCACGGGACACACGGACAACGTGGGCGGAGATGCTTCGAATCTCGCGCTCTCCGAGCGGCGTTCGGCTTCCGTGAAGGCGGCGCTCGTGGCGCGCGGCATCGTTGCGGCGCGGCTCGAGACGGGGGGATCGGGCGCATCGTCGCCCAAGGCGACGAACTCAACGCTTGAGGGGCGGGCGCAGAATCGGAGGGTGGAGCTGTCGAGGCAGTGACGGCGCTCACGTCTGAGCACGACATGACGACGCGGACCGTTCCGTGCTCACAAACGCCGTGGGCACTCAACGTGCTACGAACGACAGTCCTTTCTCGAATGAGGCTCCGCCGGTCCGATTGAGATCAGTCGTTCATTGGGGACTCACAGCATTTGTCGTGCATTGCATCAGCAGCCCACAAAGCTCCCCGAACGAAATCTGGATGTCCTTCGCGCCATTGCTGTCCTGTGCGTTCTCGCCGATCACGTCGCGATTGCCGCGACGGCTCCCGGCAATGTCGCGTGGGGATGGGTGGGTCGAGCGGGTGTGCTCATCTTCTTCGTACACACCGCGCTCGTGCTCATGGGGTCGCTCGAGCGATCGGGGGGATCACGCGCCGGTTGGATCGAGCGATTCTATATCCGCCGCGCGCTTCGCATCTATCCGCTTGCAATCGCCGCGATCTTCTTCGTGCTCGTGCTGCGCATCCCGCCTCACACTCCGCACATCGGCCTGCTTGAACCCTACCACGCGCCCGATGCGGATACGGTGCTCGCCAATCTCCTGCTCGCTCAGAATGTCGTAGCGGGTCGCGATGTGATCGGCGTGCTCTGGACGCTGCCAATCGAGGTACAGATGTACGTCGCGCTACCGCTATGTTTCTTGGTTGCGCGACGCGGCATGCGCGGAGTACTCGTGCTCATCGCGGCCGGCATGCTCGGCGCGATTGCGTTTCGCGCGGAGCTTCCGATTCCGGGGCTGTGGCGGCTGACGATGCTCGAATTCGTGCCGTGCTTCCTGGGTGGCGTGCTCGCGTACGCGCTACTGCGTAAACGGCTCGCCAAGCGCATTCCCGGCGGACTGTGGCTCGTCGCTATCGGGATCCTGCTCGCCGCGTTCGCAGTCGCGCGCGCCAGCTACGAGAGTTTGTTGCCGCAATGGGCGTTCTGTCTGTCGCTCGGCCTCGTCATCCCGTTCGTTCGCGAGATTCCGCAATCGCGGCTCGCGCGCGCGGGCCACGTTCTCGCGAAGTACTCGTACGGCATCTACCTGCTGCACATACCTGCGCTCTGGCT
Source organism: Gemmatimonadaceae bacterium (assembly GCA_025450815.1). Lineage (GTDB taxonomy): Bacteria > Gemmatimonadota > Gemmatimonadetes > Gemmatimonadales > Gemmatimonadaceae > FEN-1250. The sequence goes on along the minus strand of JANWLO010000184.1, from coordinate 27,162 downwards.
AGCCTTCGTGCCGTTCGGCGGCGCGCCGCACGCGGTACAGTGGGTGCTCTTCGCCTTCTTCGTGTGTGCGCTCCCATGGGCGGCATACCACCTGGTCGAGCGTCCGGGGATTCGTGCGGGGCAGCGGCTCGTGCACCAGCCGCTGCCGGCGGCGACGCCGGTAGGGGCGCCGTGACTGCGTCCACGCCCGGCCACCTCGCCACTGCTCGCTAACATCGTTCTCGTTGAATCATCAGCGATGTCCACGTTCATTCTCCGAACGTGATACGGCGATCGTTATCGCGGCGCGGCTTCCAGGGACTCAATGACCAGGACGCAGGATCGCAGAGTCGCACGGCTCCGGCGCGTGGCGCGCGTTCCGAAAGCGCGCAAGGCTTCGATCGATCTCAGCGACCATCGGAGCCGAGCTCTCTCGCTCCCTCGCGTTTCGCAACACGGCCTCCGCCCTTGGTGAGCGAATGTCGGACAGTGACCTCGCCGCCATGCTGCGGTCTTCTGGAGCGCCTGAGGTCAGCGCCATCATGAGACGGTCGTACACGATCTGAGGCGGATCCGCGGAGTTGCCCAACGCGAGAAGCATGTCCTGACGAAAGCGATCGTTCGGATTCGCGCCATCGAGCGCTCTGATGAGAAACCGGAAGGCGGTATCCTGTCCCGTCGCACCCAGCATGAGTATTGCGTCGGCACGAACGAGAGTCCGCGAATCGGATTGCTGGTAAACGGCGATGAGTGCACGCGTCACTTCAGGCCACGACTTCACACACGCCCAAGTTTTTCCGGAAATGTGAGGGGGCGAATCAATGCCGCCGATCAGATATCGCATCGCCCAGTGCGGCGTAATGGAGTCACGTGAGATCAGCGATTGCGCAGAGAGGCGAGGCGCCATCGAAGCCACGATCAACATCGAGACGAGCAATCGCATCGGGACTCTCCGAAAAAGAAGTTGGAAGCGAATGCCGCAAGTCATAGCTCCCGCGGCAATAGCCAACTTGGGCCCTAAGCGTACCGGCTCATCACCACCCGGTGCACGTCTTTCGCATCCTCCAGCCGCTCCGCGCTCAAATCCATGTCCGGCGGCGTGATGATGAACGGATACACCTGATCCCCACCCGCGCTCCCGTGCGCGCCCACCTGATCGTCGAACGACACGATGTCGTATCCGTCGTACGCGCCGAATAGCACCAGATCTCCCGAGTTCGGCTGCATCACCAGATCGCGCACCGCGCGCACGACGTACGACTCCGTCCCGTACGGCGCCAAAGGATCGTCGCCCTCGAGCACTCGCACCCGCTCCCCCTCGATCACCGCGCGTCCGCGTGGGCTCTCGAGATGTACGCCGGCGTCGCTGCGCGTGATCACGAGCCCGATTCCCGGATGCTCCAGCAGCGCGCGATACAGATGCGCGCGCCGTGGCACTCTCAGAACATCCTCGAGTCCGAGCTGCTCCGTCACGTCGTCGAAATAGATGAGCGCCAGACACGAGCTGTACGTCACCACCACCTCGTGCCGCGCGTCGATCCGATACTTTTCCGGGAACACGATCTCGCGCAGCCCGTAGCGGCTCCGGATCCAGTCGCGCAGCGCGCGCAGGCCGCGTCGCCACCGGTAGTGCCGGTGCCGCGACACCAAGGCGACCGTCTCCACGATCCCGGGCCCCACGTCCGAGTACTCGCTGTCTTCGCTCGAGCTCGACAGCACGTCCGCATGCTCTCCCTCGCCGTCCGGACCCCGCGCCATGATGCGCGTCACCGTCGCGCCGAGCGACTCCTTGTACAGCACGCGGTAGCTCCTGGCCGGCGTCATCCCGTGATCCGAGAGAAGCACGAGATCGTAGTGTCGCGGCGCGCCGTCCTGGATCATCCGCCAGATCTCCGCAATTCGCGCGTCCGTGCGCCGCAAGTCGCTCAGCGCGCCCGTGCTCGACGGCCCAAAGTGATGCGCGAGCTCGTCGTACTGCATGTACGTACTGTAGATCACCGGCACGCCGAGCCATACGTCGAGCACGATGGCCATCGTCTGCAGCTCGCGCACGATCACGTTGCTCAGTATTCTGACGAATGGAAAAATGCCCTCCGCGTGCGTCGCGCGCGACGCGAACTGCGCCGCCGCGCGCTCCCACTCCTCGCGCAACCACTCCACCACGGACTGGAATGCCATCCGTAGCACGCGCACGGGGTGGATCGCGATGAGCAGCAGCATGCGCGTGCCGCCCAGCCGGCGGTACACCGACATCTTCTCGCGCGTCGCCACTGTGAACGCCACCGTGCGCGCATCGCCGTCCAGCAGATTCACGTAGCTCGACCCGTTCGCCAGCGCTCCCGGCGCGTGAATGCGATCCCGGATATATTGCACGCCATGCGGTGCGTTGCAGGTGATCACGCGCCGCGTTTCCTTGTCGAAGAATCGAAAGGCGGGAATCCCTGCATTCTCGCCGTGAAAGATTCCTGCCTGGCAGTACGGCGTCGCAGACGGAAGTCCACTGAACCACCGCCGAATGTGAAAGCCTTCTTCGCGCAGCAGCCGTGCGATGGTGGGGCAGTAGCCCAGCGCTATCGCACGCCGAAGATCGGCGTACGATAGCGCGTCGATCTGGAGCGCCACGATCCCGCGGCGGCCGTCGCGCACTCGGCTCTCCGGCCGGAAGGCGCGATACTTCAGATCGTAGAACCACCGCAGCACCGGCCCCATGCGGCGGCGCCCCCGCCGTTCCCTTCCCGGAGGTAGTGTGGAAAGTCCAGCGACGTTCGGACTCCTTGTCGCGTTCTCGGCCGGATTGCTCAGCTTCCTCTCTCCGTGTGTGCTCCCGCTCGTTCCGAGCTACGTCACCTTCATCACCGGCCTCAGTCTCGAAGAGGTGCGCACCTCGCGGCGCACCGCGCTCATCCACGCGCTCCTCTTCGTCCTCGGCTTCTCACTCATATTCATCGCGCTCGGCGCTACGGCAAGTGTACTCGGTCGCGTCCTCTTCGTCGCGCGCGTGTGGATCGCCCGCGTCGGCGGAGCGCTCATCATCCTCTTCGGGCTCTACCTCCTCGGCGTCTTCAACTTCAGGATACTCGGGCAGGACCGACGCGTCTATTTCGCCGACAAGCCCATCGGCTATCTGGGCACCGTACTCGTCGGCCTCGCCTTCGGCGCGGGTTGGACGCCGTGCATAGGCCCGATACTCGGCTCGATCCTCATCTACACATCGAGCACCGCCGATCTGCACCGCGGACTGCTGTTGCTCACCGCGTATTCGGCTGGACTCGCGGTTCCATTTCTGATCGCCGCCCTTGCTATCGACAAATTTCTCGCGGCGTTCGCGCGCTGGCGCGGCGCAATGAAGTGGGTAAACCGTGCGGGCGGTGTACTGTTGATCATCGTCGGACTTCTGCTCATCACCAACTACTTCACCATTCTCGCTGGCTGGCTGCAGGCCCTCACGCCGGACGCGCTGCGCACGAGAATTTAGGCTTTAAGCCGGCGTGCGCACGCCGAGCCACGCGGCGATCTGCGACTTGAGCTCGCGCGAGCGGATCGGCTTCACGCGCACGTCGCGGCACCCTGCCGCGAGGCAGCGCTCGCGAGTCTCGGGATCATCGTGGCCGGTGAGTGCCACGACCACCGGAAGCGGTGGATTCACCAACGCGAACAGCGCGAGGCCATCGTCGGCACCCAGCGTTAGATCGAGCAGCACCAGGTCTGGCGGATCCGTGCGCATTGCTCGCGCGGCGTCCGCCACGTTGCTCGCATCGCTCACGCGATGGCCGGTTTCCTCGAGCAGCAGCCGCAGCGCGCCAACGACGAGCGCGTTGTCCTCCACGAGCAGGATGTGCGGCGGCATTCAGGACGCGCTGCGCACCGGGATCGTGAAGTAGAACCGGCTTCCGCCGCCGAGCGTGCTCTCTACCCACAGCCGGCCATCGTGCAGCTCCACGAACTTGCGCGCGATCGCGAGGCCTAGCCCCGTGCCGTGGTGCTGACGAGACGCCGTCGCATCGACCTGCGCGAACTCGCGGAAGACGAGCTCGTGATGCTCCGGCGCGATGCCAATGCCGCTGTCGCCTACCTCGATGAGCACCACGTGGCCGCGTTCCGTGGGCGCGCCGCGCGAGGCGCGAATCCACACCTTGCCGCCCGGCGCCGTGAAGTCGATCGCGTTGCCGAGCAGATTGCCCAGCACGTGTACGATTTTCTCACGGTCGCCGTAGAGTGGCGGAATCTCGGGCTCAACGGTCACGGACAGCGCGTGTCCCTTCTTAGCGACGAGCGACTCGTTGAGCGTGCAGACTTGCTCGAGCACCGCCTCCACCGTGAAGTCGCTGCGCGAGAGCGTAAGCTGGTTGGCGGCGCCGCGCGCGTAAGTGAGGATCTCGCCGATCATGTCGAGCAGCTGCCGGCCGCCGCCGATGATCCCGCTCACACTTTCGCGCTGACGGCCTGTCAGCTCGCCCAGAATGCCATCGCGCAGAATCTCGCCGTGTGTGATTATCGCCGTAAGCGGCGTGCGGAGATCGTGCGAGATGTTGGAGAGAAACTGCGTGCGCAGTGCGGCTTCGTTGCGAAGCTCGGCGACGAGCCTCGAGAGCTCCAGGTTCTGCTCCTGCAACGCGGCCAGCCGCTCTACCGAAAGATCATCGACGTATGCGCGTGTCATCGCTCAAGCATACCGGCGCCGGACGTTTATTCCAATGTGCGCACGCCGTCGATGAGGCCCACACTACTGAACGACGAGCACTCCATGCATGCCAAGTGCGAGATGCGGCATGCAATAGAACCTGTAGGTGCCGGGCTTGAGCTTCGCCGTCGAGATCGTATACGTCTCGCCGTCCGTTACGAATAGCGGGCTCGCAAGCGGTCCGGTCGTGTTCGGCATGTTTGCCTGAAGCTGTGCCGCAGCGCCCGCGGGGATACTGTCCGCCCAGAACGTCACGTCGTGCGGCCCTCCGACGACGTTCTGAAACTCGACCGCATCCCCCGCGTGGACGGTGATCTCGGCCGGCTCGAACCGGTAGCCCTTAGCATCGCCAATCATCTTTACTGTGACCGTCGCCAGCTTGGCCGGCGCTGCGGTGCCGCCGAAGGCGTTGGGCGCAAGTACGCCAACCCCGGCAGCTCCGACGACGCACGTGATGACTGCCGATACCAACCTGCGAGCCGTGGTCATTCGCTTTCTCCTGAGTTTGCGACGGCGAGGGTTACTCTGTTTCACGAATCTGCGAAAGGACGACTTCGCCTTTCAACCCCAAAGATACGTGGCGCCCGTATACTGAAGCAACGAAATCCATGCGGCTCGTGGGTTGGATTCCGGCCAATTGTGATTTTCATTACGGCGTCGTAGCTCGACGAGCCCATGCGTGGCATGCGGATTGCCCTCACGACGTTAGTCTCACCACCCGAAGGAGCTCCACTCATGTCAACTTTTCGATTGCTCGCTCCCTTGGCGCTGACTGCCGCGCTGGCAATGGGCGCATGTAAGAAGTCCGATAGTGCGCAGCTGGCGCAGGACAGCACTGCGTATGCGCGCGACCTGCAGATGGCTAATCACGATTCGGCTGCTCAACCTCAACTCAACGACGCCGCGCCCGCGGCGCCGTCTTCCGACGCTGCGTCCTCCTCCTCTGCTCCTGCGTCTCAGCGCAGCACTCCCGCGCACACACACTCCAGCGCGCGGCCAAGCGGCACGCCTGCCGCGGCATCCGCACCGCCGGCCGTGACCACGACGGCGAGCGGCAACACTGTAACGCGCGGAGCAACGGGGAGCGAAGCGGCCGTGGGCACCGTCGCCACCGGTACGGCGATGAACCTGACGTCCACTGAGCGCGTCTGCACGAACACGAACAAGGTTGGCGACAAGTTCACGGCCACCGTGAACGACGCCGTTCCGGCCTCGAACGGAGTCACCATTCCGGCGGGCGCGAAGGCGGTGATCGCCGTGTCTGAGCTCAAGCAGAGCGGCAAGACAGGCGACCCGATCCAGATGACGTTCGACGTCACGAACCTCACTTGGGGCGACAAGAGCTACCCGATTGATGCGTCAATCGATCACGTCGATGTGGACAAGGTGCGCAACGCGAGCACGAAGTCCGACGCCCTCAAGGTGGGCGGGGGCGCTGTGATCGGCGGCATCATCGGCCAGATCATCGGGCATAGCACCAAGGGCACCGTGATCGGCGCCGCAACTGGCGCCGCGGCGGGCACCGCGGTTGCAATGGGCACCGCCGGATACGACGGCTGCGTGCCGGTGGGTGGTAACATCAAGATCCATCTGAACTCGCCCGCACAGATCCAAAGCGAGTAGCGCTCAGGGGCGCGCGCGGCGGCTAGTAGCCCGCCGCGCCGCCGCTCGTACGTGGATCCACCACGCCCTCCCATCCGTCCGCGACCCTCCCCACCAGGATCACGCGACCGATGAAACCCCCCGACTCATACGGTGCGACCTCAATGCGATGGCCCATCGCGCGCAGCGAGTCCACCGTTGCAGCGCTCAGCCCGTTCGGCTCGTAGTGCAGCACGTCCGGCCACGCCTGATGGTGGATGCGCGGCTCCGACATCGCTTGGCCATAGGACATGTGGTGGTCTATCACGTTCAAGATCACCTGCGCAACACTGGTGATGATGCGCGGGCCTCCGCGCGAGCCGATCACGAGCAGCAGATCGCCCTTCGGATCGAGCACGATCGTGGGCGACATCGCGCTCAGCATTCGCTTCCCCGGCGCGATCGCGTTCTGCTCACCCTGCACCAGGCCGTACATGTTCGGCTGTCCCGGACGCGCCGCGAAGTCGTCCATCTCGTCGTTGAGAAAGATCCCCGCGTCCGCCACGTACACGCCCGACCCGTACAGATCATTCAGCGTTGTCGTCGTCGCGACGGCATTGCCGTGATCGTCCACCACCGAGTAGTGCGTGGTGTTCACCCCTTCGCCGGTTGCCTGCCGAAACGCGCCAGTGCTCGACGCGCGATTGACGTCGATCGAGGATGCCTGCTGTCGCGCGTACTCCTTGCTCGTGAGCTGACTCACTGGCACCTGCACGAACGCCGGATCGCCGAGCTTCGTGTTGCGGTCCACGAACGCGCGCCTGAACGCCTCCGCGAGCAGGTGATAGCTCATCGCGCTGCCGGCTGGCGACGCGGGGAAGTGCTCGAGAATGTTGAGCGTCTCGAGCACCGAGATACCGCCGGACGATGACGGCGGCATCGCTAGCAGCGTGTATCCGCGGAAGGTGCCGGCGAGCGGCGCGTGCCACGCCGGAGCGTAGCGCGCCAGATCCGTCTTCGTGATGATGCCGCCGCCGCGCTCCATCTCCGCGGCTATCGCGTCCGCAATGGCACCCGAGTAGAACGCCGTCGCGCCAGTGGCCGCGATGGATCGCAGCGTAGTCGCGAGCGCGGGTTGCCTGAACATCGCCCCGACCGTGAGCGGGTGACCGCCCGGAAGGAACAGCGCAGCGCCCGCGAATGGTGAGATGCGCGATGCATTCCCCGCGATGGACCTCGCGAGCGCGCTGTCCACCGTAAAACCGCTATCCGCGAGCCGGATCGCCGGCGCCATGACCTTCGCGAGAGGCATCGTGCCGTAGCGCGCGAGCGCCGCCGTGAGCCCGGCGACCGAGCCCGGCACCCCCGATGCGAGATGCCCCACCTGGCTCTTGTCGGTGACGTTGCCCTGAGAGTCGAGGAACATGTCGCGACTCGCGGCGAGCGGCGCCACTTCGCGATAGTCGAGCGCGAACGAACGGCCGTCCGACAGACGGATGATCATGTAGCCACCACCGCCGAGGTTCCCCGCCTCGGGAAGCGTGACCGCGAGCGCGAAGCCTACCGCCACCGCCGCATCCACCGCATTGCCCCCAGCGCGTAGAACTTCGACGCCCGCCTGGCTCGCGAGGGCGCTGTTGCTCGCCACCATCGCGTCCGGAGCGACCACCGTGCTGCCTTCCGACGAGAGCTTCCACGCTGCGGGGAGCGGCACGCGCTCCCGCTCCGCGCGCTCGGAGGCAGCCTTCGCCGACTCCATCGTCATCGGCGTGTTCGGGAGCGTTGCGGGAGCGGGCTTGGTGGTCGCCGTGCGTCCCGCCGGCTGGCAGCTCAGCAGCAGGCCGGCGAGGGTGACGATCATCACACCGCGCGCGCGCTGCGCCATCTCTGATCCTCGATGCACGGGCTCTCCTGGAAAATCTCTTGCTACCGACGCGCGACGCCGCATAAGTTAGCCCGCGTGACGCGCCGCGTCACCTACTTCCCCCACGCCGAGTTCGTGACTGCGTCGCACACCGACCCGCGCTTCACCGAGCGACGAAATCCCCGCACTGCGGACATCGATCTCGCATCGCCGCGCGAGATAGTCGACCTGCTGCACGCCGAAGATCGCTTCGTGCTCGACGCGGTCGCCACGCAGCGCGATGCGATCGCGCGCGCGATCGAACTCGCCGAGCAGGCGTTCCGTGCGGGCGGGCGACTCTTCTACATCGGCGCGGGCACGTCCGGCCGGCTCGGCGTGCTCGACGCGAGCGAGTGTCCGCCGACATTCGGCACCGATCCCGAGATGGTGCAGGGAATCATTGCCGGTGGACTCCCCGCTCTGACGCAGTCGCAGGAGGGCGCGGAGGACGTCGTCGCCGAAGGCGCAGCCGCGATGGATGCGCGACACGTCGGCGCGCGCGACTTCGTGCTCGGCATCGCGGCGTCAGGCACAACGCCCTACGTGCGCGGCGCTCTCGAGCGCGCCGCGGAACTCGGTGCACACACCGGCATCCTCGCCTGTTCGCCGCCCGCTCACTCGCTGCTCGAGCTGGTCGACGTCGCGATCCTCCCCATCACGGGCGCCGAGGCGGTGACTGGTTCCACGCGAATGAAGGCGGGCACCGCCACCAAGCTCGTGCTCAACGCCATCTCCACCGGCGCGATGATCCGCATCGGGAAAACGTTCGGCAACCTGATGGTCGATCTCCGCGCGATGAGTGCCAAGCTCGTTGATCGCGGCGAGCGGATCGTGATGGAGGTGACCGGGGTCGAGCGCGCCGAGGCCCGGCGGTTCATCAGCGAGGCGGGCGGCAGCGTGCGCACCGCGATCGTGATGCAGCAGCGCAACTTCACGCGCGCGGATGCCGAGCGCGCGCTCCACGATGCTGGGGGCGTTGTGCGACGCGTGCTTCCCAACGCGCCGCCGCCGGTCGCGTGACCGATGATGTGCTCGTGGGGCTGATGTCCGGCACCTCCGCGGACGGGATCTCGGCCGCCGCCGTGCGATTCGGCGCAGCCAATGCGCTACCACGCGCGAAGTTGCTCGCATATCACGAGGTGGAGTACTCCATCGCGCAGCGCGAGCGGCTGCTCCGCGCGCTCGATGGCGCGTCGCTCGCGAATCTCGCGCGGCTGGACTTCGAGCTGGGCTCCTGGCTCGGCGATGCCGCGCTGGCCGTGATCGCTGCGGCGGGGCTCGTGCCTCGTGACGTTCGCGCCATCGCGACGCACGGCCACACGATCTGGCACGATGCGCCGCGCGCGACGTGGCAGATCGGGCAGAGCGCGGTGATCGCGGAACGAACGGGCATCGACGTGGTCGGCGACTTTCGGGTGCGCGATGTGGCGGCGGGCGGTCAGGGCGCGCCGCTGGTCGCGATCGCGGATCGGATGCTCTTCTGTGCCGACACCGAGTGGCGCGCTCTCCAGAACATCGGCGGCATCGCGAATGTGAGCGTCGTCCCGCCACGCGGCATGGATGCGCCCTCGCTCGCCTTCGACACCGGCCCCGGCGTCGCGATCATCGACGGTGTAGTGCGATCGCTCGTGCACGGGCTGGCGTACGACATCGATGGCGCGCTCGCACTGCGCGGCGCTGCGATCGACGCGGTGGTGGACGATTCTCTCGCCGAGCCGTACTTCGCGGCGGCACCGCCCAAGTCCACCGGGCGCGAGCTGTTCGATCGTTCGTACATCGCGCGGATCATCGATCGCTGTCGAGCCGCGCGGCCGGGTGCGACGAACGAGGACATCGTGGCGACGGCGGTGTCGTTCACGGCGCGCGCGATCGCCGATGCCTACCAGCGCTTCGTCTCCGCGCCGGTGAGAGACGTGATCATCTCCGGTGGTGGCGCGCGCAATCCCGCGCTCGTGCGTGCGCTGTCGAACGCGCTCGCGCCGCTCCCCGTGCGCGTGTTCGACGACGTCTTCTTCGATGGCGACGCCAAGGAGGCGGTGGCGTTCGCCTTTCTCGCAAAGCTCTTCTTCGAGCGGCGCGCCGGCAATCTCCCAGCTGCCACCGGCGCGCGAGGATCGCGCGTGCTCGGCAAGCTGACGCCCGCATGAGCGCTGCTGCCGCGCTGCTCCTTCCCGCAATCCGCTGGGATGCCAACCACGGTTACGGGGCCGCGCGACCAGCCATCGAGCGCGCGCTTGCGCTTGGCGTGGGGGGCTTCATTCTCTTCGGCGGCGATCAGGAACACGTGCGCGCGCTCACCAAGGAGCTGCGCATCAAGTCTCGCGTGCCGTTGCTCATCGCGGCCGATCTCGAGCGCGGCGCGGGACAGCAGTTCTCGGGCGCCACCGGCCTTCCGCCCCTCGCCGCCATCGCCTCGCTCGGCGATGCGGACGCGGTGCGGCGCGCGGCGCGGCTCACCGCGCGCGAGGCGCGCACGCTGGGGCTCAACTGGGATCTCGCGCCGGTGTGCGACCTCGATATCGTCCCCGAGAATCCGATCGTCGGCACGCGCTCGCTGGGCGGCGACGCGCGTCGCGTCGCGATGCTCGCGCAGGCGTGGATCCAGGCCTGCCAGGCGGAGGGCGTTCTCGCGTGCGCGAAGCACTTTCCCGGACACGGCCGCACGCGCACGGACTCGCACGTGGGCGTGCCAGTGGTGGATGCATCGCGCGCGGAACTGGTAGAACACGATCTCGCACCGTTCCGCGCGGCGATCGAGGCGGGCGTGGCGGGGATCATGACGGCGCACGTGTCGTATCCTTCGCTCGACGCAAGCGGGGCGCCAGCCACGATGTCGCGCGAGATGCTGCAGTGGCTCCTCCGCCAGCAGATGCGTTTCGACGGACTGATAGTCACCGACGCGATGATCATGGCCGGTGCGATCGCCGAACACGGCGAGGAGGAGGCCGCGATCCGCGCGCTCGATGCCGGGTGCGACCTGCTGCTCTATCCGAACGATCTCGAGGCAGTGGTGAGCGCGCTCGATCGCGCGCTCGCGGTGCACCGCCTGGATGCGGCGCGCATTCAGACCTCGCTTCGGCGACGGCTCAAGTGGGCCCAATGGTCATCGCCGCCCAATGAGTATCGTCGCCCCTCGGGCACCGACGTGCTCTGGGGCGCGCAGCTGGCCGACCGCGTCGTTCACGTCGTGCGCGGCACGCCGCGGGCGATGAAGGCGCCGGTCGACATCGTGGTCGTGGACGACGACCTCGGCGGACCATTCCCGCCGCCGTCGCGCGAGCCGCTGCTCGACTCGCTGTTCGATGGCGGATGGAAGGCACGCCGGCTCGATCACTTTGATCCCGAGTCGACGAACGATTCGGTGGTCGCACTCTTCGGCGAGACGCGGGCGTGGAAGGAGCGCGTGGGCTACAGCGAGTCCGCGCTCGCGAGCGTGCGGCAGGCCTGCGCCGCGAAACCCGGCGCAACGGTATTGCAGTTCGGCCATCCGCGACTCGCCTCGCAACTCACGTTCGCCAGCGTCCTCGTTAGCGCGTGGGGGGGGGAAGCGGCGATGCAGAGCGCCGCGGCCCGCTGGATCATGCGCGCGCGGTAGCGTGCGCACAATCGATTGGGCGGTAGTCGCGGTCTACATGTCCGCGACGCTCGCCATCGGACTCTGGCTCGCGCGTCGCGCGTCGCGGTCGCTCGAGGACTTCTTCGTTGGCGGACGCACGATCCCGTGGTGGCTGGCTGGAGCCTCCATGGCGGCGATCACGTTCAGCGTCGACACTCCGCTCTACGTGAGCGGGCTCGTGATCGGCCGCGGCATTGCGGGAAACTGGGAGTGGTGGTCGTTCGTCGTCGCGCACGTGTCGATGATCTACCTCTTCGCTCGACTCTGGCGGCGCGCCGGAATCCTCACCGACTACGAGCTCACCGAGCTTCGTTACGGCCGGAAGGCGGCCGCCGTGCTGCGCGGTACGGGCGCGTTCCTCTTCGCGCTCCCGATCAACGCGATCAGCATCGCTTACGGCATGCTCGCGATGCGAAAGGTCGCGGACGCCCTCGGAATCTGGAGCCAGCTCGGACTCGAGGGCGACATGGCCAGAGTGTGGACCGTGGTGCTCATCGCCGCCGTCGTTCTTCTGTACGCGGCGTTCAGCGGTCTATGGGGAGTGGTGACCACGGACTTCTTCCAGCTCACACTCGCACTGATCGGCGCGATCGTCGTGGTCACGTACGCGTTGCACGACATTGGCGGGCTCGCGGTGCTCCCCGCCAAGCTCGCCGCCGCGGGGAAGTCCGATCATCTCGCGTTTTTTCCCAGCGTGGGCAGCGCGCTCCTGCCGCTCCCGACCTTTCTCGCGTACGTCTCGATCCAGTGGTGGGCGTACAAGGGTGCGGACGGCGGCGGACAGTTCGTGCAGCGCCTCGTGTCCGTTCCGTCGGAGCGCGACGCGGAACGCGCGGCGTGGCTGTTCAACATCATCAACTACGTGATTCGCTGCTGGCCGTGGATCCTCACGGCACTCATCGCGATGCTCGTGCTCCCTGGCCTCTCCGATCGCGAGATGGCCTATCCGCTGTTGATGAAGCGCTACCTCCCGGCGGGGATGCTCGGCCTCGTCTTCGCCTCGCTGCTCGCGGCGTTCATGTCGTCCGTATCCGCGCAAGTGAACTGGGGAGCGAGCTATCTCGTGAACGACGTCTACCGTCGCTTCGTCGCGCCGCGCGCGTCTGAGCGCTCGCTCGTATGGGCTGGTCGCTTCGCGTCGCTGATCATCACCGCAGCGGCGTCGTTCGTCGCGTTCAACCTGCACAGCATCGGCGAGACCTTTCGGCTGCTCATCGCGCTCGGCACAGGCACCGGCGCAGTGCTCATCCTCCGCTGGTTCTGGTGGCGCATCAACGTGTGGGCCGAGATCGCAGCGCTCGTGGGCAGCGTGCTCGTGGCGGCGGTCATCTATGCGGTGCCGTCGCTCCGCGCTCTGGAGTTCGGCGTGCGCGAGACCGCGATGGCGGCGATCGTCACCGCGCTGTGGCTCACTGTCATGTGGCTCACGCCGCCCGAGAGCGACGAGACGCTCGACGCTTTCTACACTCGCGCGCGGCCCGGTGGCGCGTGGGGGCCCGTTCGCGCGCGCACAGGGCTTGCGCCGCGCCAGCATCTCGCGAGCGACGTGCGGCGTGTCGTCGCAGGAGTCGCCGCGCTGCTCGGGGTGAATATAGGAATCGGGGCGGCGCTGCTGCAGCAGTGGGCGCTCGTCGCCGCGGCAGCCGTTGCCGCGACGTGCGGCGTGATCTTTCTGCTCCGCGCGCGCAGGCTCGTCACGGATTGACAGGTTGTGAAAAAGAAAGAAACTCTGCGCGACTTACGCGCGAACTCCGCTGTCGGCGGGAGTAGGATGCGTGGGCTCGGGCTTGTCGCGATGGATGACGCCAGTACGGAACATCCGAACCGTCAATAGCGCGCCAATCACCAGCAGAATCCCCGCCACGAGAAAGAGAATCGAGCGCCCCCTCGTGCTGATTGGGCGAGGCGCGGGCACGGGCGTCTCCGCAGTGCTGGGCGGCTCCGGCACCGTGGCAGCGGGCGTGCTCCCCGTGATGCGGCGCCGAAGCGGAGCGGTGATCCCCTCGCCGCCAAAGCGCATGCGCGGCGTTGCGGGCGTCGTGGAGCCCGGCAGCGGGAACACCGCGTGGCCCACGCTCTCTTCTCCCTCGGGCGGGAACAGACCATCGCCCTCGAATCGCGCGACGATCACCGTGATGTTGTCCGGTCCTCCGTTCTCGTTCGCGCGATCGATCAGCTCCCTGCAGGCCATCAGCAGGTCGTCGTTGCTCTCCGCGAGCACCTCCGCGATCTCGTCCTTTCGCACGAGTCCCGACAGTCCGTCGGTGCACAGCACCAGCGTGTCGCCACGCCGCACCTTCTGGAAGGTGAGATCGATCTTCACCGTGGGCTCCGGGCCGAGCGCCTGCAGGATGATGTTGCGTCGCTCGCTACGCTCTGCCTCCTCCGGAGTCAGCTCCCCCGCCTCGATGAGTCGCTGCATCAGCGACTGATCCTTCGTGATCTGGAATGCTACTCCGTTGCGAACGAGATACGAGCGGCTGTCGCCCACCTGCGCGAGATAGAGCGTGTCGCCGAGCAGTCCCGCGATGGTGGCCGTGGTGCCGAGTCCGCGGGACTCGGGGTGCTCCACAGCGTACGCGAATATCTTCGAGTTCGCCGACTCTGCGGCAGACTTGAGCGTGCGCGCGAACATCTCGGCGCTACGCTCCGTCGCGGCACCCCACTGCGCGCGGAGCTCCGCGTGCACGGTGAGGATGGCCAGCTCGCTCGCTACCTCGCCCGCCGCTGCGCCGCCCAGTCCATCGGCGACCATGAACAGCGAGCCGTGGCTGCCGAGAAGGTGCGTGCGCACCTCGGCTTGCAGCGATGCGTTGTCCGACGTCAGATCGGCAACGAGGAAGGAATCCTCGTTGTGATCGCGCACGCGGCCGACATCCGTTCGGCCAAACACGTGCACGACGACCTCACCTGTCACCGGATCTGGTTTCGGGTTAGCGCTGGTCACGGATACAAGGTATGCGAAAAGGCGCTCACTTGCACTCTTGAGTTGAGAACGACCGGATTTCGGCGGCCTTTGGGTGGGACGTTGCCTTCCCGATGAGGCTCAGGATCGAGCACGCGCGCTTGCGCGATTCCTGTTCACCTGTTTTCGCGGAGCGCAGCACCATTCCCTGGGCGAGATAGAACAGCGCGGTCACGCTATCATCGCGTGTGGTGAGCCGCGGCATCGCGCCGCGCGCCATCGCGATCGCCTCCCCAGCCTTGCCCTCGGCGACCATGCGCCCTGCCGCGTCCACCTGCGCGCGCGCCTGATCGCCGCTCGCCGGCGCGGCGGGCGTGGTCTCCACCGGCGGTGGTGCGGGCGCGGATGCGGGCGCGGCAGGTGGCGCGGCGGCTGGCGCATGCGACGCGGTGCCGGAATGCCCAACGGATGCGACGATGTGCTTCTCTTTCGGCTTGACTATCGCCGGTGGCGGAGGTGCGGGCGCCGGTGCGGGGGCCGGCGCGCTCGCGGGCGTCGAGTCCGGAGCTACCGGCACGATCGCGGTTGCGCTGTCCGTCGTGTGAGGCGCGCTATCGCTCGCGGGCGCCGGCGCGGCGGCCGGCACGGCGCCCGATGTCGCCGCCGACGTCGTGTCCGCGGGCGGCGTGGCGGCGACCGTCTGTGTCGCGCGCGCGTTTCGCATGCGAACGAACCTCGCGCCGCCGATCACGAGGATGAGCGCCACCGCGAGAATGACTGGGACGGTGTATTTCTGCCGCGCAGCTGGCGACGCGGATGGCAACGCCGCCGACGGAGCACGCGCAGGCGCCGCCGCACCGCTTGTCGGCGCCGCACCGAGCTGCCGAGCCGGCGCCGACTGCGGCGCGTCCGTGCTCATCCCCGCCACCGAAGCGGAGAGCGCTGCGCCGAATTCACTCGCGTGCTGATAGCGATCCGACGCGAGCCGCGAGAGCGCCTTGTCGAGCACCTGTTGCAGCCGTGGGGGCCATTGCAGATCCGGGCGCGCCTCCGCGAGCGAAATCGGACGATCCGTGAGCCTCTTGAGCAGCGCCTCCTGCGTCGTCTGGCCGGTGAACGGCAGCGTGCCAGTGAGCATGTTGAATGTCACAAGCCCAAGCGCGTACAGATCACTGCGCCCGTCGAGCGTATCGCCTGTGAGCTGTTCGGGCGACATGTACTCCGGCGTGCCAACCACGAGGCCAGTGCGCGTTACTTTCTGTCCCGCGCCCTCGGCCGCTTTCGCGATGCCGAAGTCCACCACCTTCACGAGATCCGCTCCCTCGCGGCCGCGCGAGATCATGATGTTGTCGGGCTTGAGGTCGCGATGCACGATGCCGCGCTCGTGAGCGGCCTCGAGCGCGCTCGCCGCCTGGCGCGCGATCTCCGCTGCACGCGGTGCCGGGAGCGCGCCCAGCGCCTCGCACAGCTTGGTGAGCGACTCGCCCTCGACGAACTCCATCGCGAGATAGATCAGGCCGTCGGAGGTTTCTCCGAAGTCATAGATCGCCGCGATGTTGGGGTGGGATATCTTGCTCGCGTTCGCCGCCTCGCGATTGAAGCGACCCACGGCGTCGGCGTCGTGCGCGAGCGAGGCGGTCATCACCTTTATTGCACTCATGCGGCCCATCTTCACGTGCTCGGCAAGATAGACCTGCCCCATTCCGCCTTCGCCGAGTTTGCGGATCACGTGATAGCGGTCGGCGATCACCGAGCCGATGATGTCATCGCCGGATGCAGAGCGGAGCGTCGAACCGTCGGTGGGACAGAACTTCGTTTGCGCGTCGTACTCTTTGCCGCATTGCGGGCAAGTCTTCACACACTCTCCACTCGGAGCACCTGGTCGCCCAGGAGGATGCGCTGACCGATCTTGAGCGCGCGCTCGCCCCGCACCGCTACTCCCACGCCGTTGCGGCTGCCGAGGTCGTGGATGATGAACTGGCCGTCCGTCTCGTGCAGCTCGGCGTGGCGACCGCTCATGGTCTGGTCATATGGAAACGTCCAGTCGCCAGCGTCGCGGCCGATCGTGATCGTCCGCCCCATTGCGAGGTACTGACTGTCGCGCACACTGCCGTCCGCGCGGAGCTGCGAGAGCCGTGCGATGTCGGGCACGGGCGTGAGCGAGCCGACGCGTCGCGTTCCGTCCGCATCCGCGCGCGGCGCCGCGGGCGAGCCCAGGCGCTGGAATTCGAGGATCTGCGAGCCAATGAGCAGCACATCGGTGTCTGCGAGCGTGTACGGGGCGTCGATGAAAACCCACGTGCGATTGCACGAGCCGAGGTCGCGCACGTAGAGAGCGCCGTCGCGCAGCACGAAGCGCGCGTGGATTGGCGAGAGATACTGATCGTCCGCGAACGACAGATCGCACGCGCCGCGACCCACCGTGAGCTCGGGCTCCTCCATGCCGACGGTTCTCCTGGCCTCGCCGCGCTCGTCGAGCACCGCGATTCGCGCGCGCACATCGTGCCGTTTTGCCGAGAAGAGAAGCGTTTTTGACGGGCTCTCGGGCGCGGCCTCGGGGCTCACCGGCGTGCCGCACGTGGCGCAGAAGGTGTCGAGGTCGGGGCGGATCGCCGAGCCGCAGGTGACGCATGCTGCGGCCGTGGCGAGCTTGGCGTCCGTGCGGCGTCCGCAATGTGCGCAGAATGGAACGCCAACATCAATGTTGCTGCCACACCATCCGCAGCTCACTGTTTCTCCTCCAGGCGCAGGCGTGTGGGGTGTGATGGAGAGATCGAGCGCGTGAGCCGCACTCGATGCGCGCCGTCCGATGCTCGGCGACATGCGATGGATGTGCGGCGGCCTCGCGCTTACAGGTGGCGCTGGCGGCGGTGCCGCAGACGCGGCGGCGGCGCCGACCGGTTTTCCGCAGTCGATGCAGTAGAGTGAATCGGGCGTGTTCGAGCGGCCACAGAATGCGCAGGCAATCAAGCGAAAGCCTCCAGGGAGTACCCCGGTAAGACGCGTGAATATACGGCGAGGTCAACTCGGAGAGCAATGAAAGCGCGCTCTGGAAAGGACTTATCTCACATTCGCCGTTCGCCCGCAACCCGCACGCGCCGCTCCCTCCTTTCGCCGCCGGTGGTTAGGTTGGACGCCATGCGTTCTCCCCTCGTCGCCGTTTGCGCGCTCCTCGCCGCCTGCGCGACTGCCAAACCTTCGGCCGCTCCACCGCTCCCTGCTCCCACATCGCGCACCGATTCCTCGCCGGCGCTTCCGCCGGTTCCGCTCGTGGAGGGTGCGCTGAAGCCGAATGTCGTTTATCCGGTCGCGAACTCGCTCGTGGAGTCGCGCGACTCGAATTTCATATTCGGCTCGGTAGGGAACGGCCACGCCACGCTTTCGATAAATGGCGCTCCCGTGGAGGTCCAGCCGAACGGAGCATATCTCGCCTTTCTCCCCGTTCCGCCGGCCGATAGCCCGCGCTACGAGCTTGTCGCGGTGCTCGGCGCGGACACGGCGCGCCTTACGCATCCAGTCAAGCTGCGGCCGCCGGTGCTCCACTTTTACGCGGACTCCGCGCTCGCGTACGATACCACGTCGGTGGCGCCGAACGGACGGATGGCGCTGCGCGATGAGGACAGCGTGATCGTGAGCGTACGCGCGTCGTCGAATGCATCCGTGGTATGGAGGGGCGGCGCGGACGACGAGATCGCGCTCACCCCGGAGGGCGGTATCTTTGCGGCCCTGCTCCCCGCGCGCATGCTGCGCACGCGCACCGAGCTCCTCATCTCGCGCGGCCGTGACTCGATTCGCGTCGCGCTGCCAGTGATCGCGCCCGTGCCGCCCAATCAGTGGGCGATCATCGGAACGGACAGCGCCGGTCCGGATGCGAGTGATGAGGAGCTCATCGGCCGGCCGATTCCGGCGGGTACGTACAAGTGGTTTCTGCTCCCTGGCACTCCCCTCGAGATCACGGGGCGCGAGGGCGAGTTCGCCCGTGTGAGGCTCGACTCGCATCTCGAGATCTGGGTGTCCGCATCCGAGCTCCATCCGCTGTTGGCGAGCTACATCCCCGCGCACCGCATCGCCGGCAATGCGCGGCTCGTGTCGTCGCCCGAGTGGGAGGATCTCGTCGTGCCAATGGGGGCGCGCCCCGCGTACTACGTGGACGAGGGCACTCACGAGCTCACCGTCACGCTCTACGACACCAGAATCAACACCGACATCGTGAACTACGGCGCGAACGATTCGCTCGTGCGGGAAGCGAAGTGGACTCAGGAGAGCGATGATCGCGGACATTTCACTCTCGAGCTATCTGCGCCCGCATACGGCTATCTCGCATTCTGGAGCGATGGGGCGTTCGTGCTGCGCGTGCGCAGGCCTCCGCACATCAGGAAGGATTCGCCGCTGAGTGGGCTCACGATCGCGGTCGATCCGGGACATCCACCCATTGGCGCGACAGGACCGACGGGATTGTACGAGCCGGTGCCGACGCTGGCGATCGGGCTCGTTGTGCAGCAGCTGCTCGAGGCCCGCGGCGCGAAGGTGGTGATGACGCGCACCACGGCCGCTCCCGTAGCGCTGGGCGATCGACCGGTGATAGCGCGCAAGGCGAACGCGAACGCGCTCGTGTCGATCCACCTGAACGCGCTGCCTGACGGAATCAATCCGTTCACGTCGAACGGCACGGGCGCGTATTACTTCCGGTCGCAATCGGTGCCGCTCGCTCGCGAGCTCCAGCGCGCGATGGTTGCGCGGATGGGACTCCGCAACCTCGGCATCAACTACGACAACCTGCGGCTCGCGCGTCCCACGTGGATGCCGGCAGTGCTGTGCGAGGGCGCGTTCCTGATGATTCCGGCACAGGAGGCGGCGCTGCGCACGCCGCAATTCCAGCGCGCGTACGCCACCGCGATCGTGGAAGGGCTGGAGAGTTACTTTCGGTCGCTGCCCTCGCGATGATCGTGGGGCGCGCGCTGGCCGCGCTCATGCTGTTCGCCGTGTGCGCGGCGCCCCGCGTGCGCGCGCAGACCGTGCCGAATGCGCACTGGCGCACGATCGATACGAAGCACTTCCACATCCACTTCACGCCGGCGCTGGAGCCGGCAGCGCGACGCGCGGCGATCATTGCGGAGCGCGCGTACGCGCAGCTGTCGGCGCAGCTCCATCCGCCGCGCGGACCGATCGATCTCGTAGTAGCGGACAACGTCGACTTCGCCAATGGCTCGACGACGCCGTTCCCGACGAATCGCATTCTCGTCTACGCCCACCCGCCGCTCGACGACATATCTCTTCGTTACTACGATGACTGGCTCACGCTCGTCATCACGCACGAGCTCACGCACGTGTTCCACCTCGACCGCACGCGCGGGTGGTGGCGCGTGGCGCAGCACGTTCTGGGTCGTGCGCCGTTTCTGTTCCCGAATCTTTACGAGCCCGGGTGGGTGACGGAGGGGATCGCGGTCTATTTCGAGAGCGATCTCACCGGCTTCGGCCGGGTGGACGGCACGTACGAGCCTATGATCGTCGAATCGACCGCGCGCACGAACGGAATGCTCGGAATCGACAACTGGAGCCTGGCGACCTCGCGCTATCCGTACGGGGACATCACGTACGGTCACGGCGCCCTCTTCATCGACTATCTCGCGCGCACGCGCGGGGCAGCGTCGATTCGGAAGTTCGTGGAGACGTCCAGCGGCGCGACGATTCCATTCCGTCTGAATCACATGGCGCTGCAGGGATTCGGCATCTCGTACAGCGACGCCTGGCGCACGTGGCGCGATAGCGTAACGGCGGCGGCGCAGACGGAGCGCGTACCGATGCGCGGTTGGCACGATGTGACCACGGGCGGGAGATACGTCGGATATCCGCGCTGGACCGCCGACGGCTCGCTGCTCTACCTGTCCTACGACGCGAAGAGCTCCGTGACGTTGGTGCGGCGAGACTCCACCGGCAAAATCGTCGAGCGCTCGCGCCGCAACGGCCCCGCGTCGAATGCGCCACTCCCCGACGGCTCGGTGATGTACACGCAGCTCGATCTCACCGACCCCTACCACGAGCGTTGGGATCTGTACCGCGAGAAAGACGGCCATGCGACGCGCCTCACGCACGGCGCGCGGTTGGCCGAGATCGATGCGCGCGCGGATGGGAGCGTGGTGGCAGTGCGATACGGCGGCGGTGCGCGACAGCTGGTGCGCGTGAGTGCCGATGGCGCGACGATCGTGCCGCTCACGAGCGCGTCGCCGGACACGCAGTGGGCGGAGCCCAAATGGTCGCGCAGCGGAGATCGCATCGCGGCGACGCGATGGACGCGCGGCGGGCTCACGGAAATCGTCGTGCTCGATTCGACCGGACGCGCGCTCGCGTCGCTCGTGCGCGATCGCTCTGCGAACGCGCAGCCGGAGTGGACACAAGGCGATTCGACGATCGTGTATGCGTCGGATCGAACCGGCGTCTCGCAGCTGTACGCGACTCGTGCGAGCGGCGCGCCGGGCGGCATCAGCTCGCGGCTCACGAACTCGACGACGGGTGTGATCATGCCCACGATTTCGCGCGACGGGACCCGGATCGCCGCCGTGGTGTGGGAGAGCGACGGCTACCACGTCGGCGTTGCGCCGCTGGGCCGGGTGCTGGTCGCGCCGTCTGGCGGCGAAGTGCGCAAGACGCGTGCGGCCATCGAGTCGCCGTTGCCGCCGCCGTCGTCGAGCACGGCGATCGCGCACGACTATTCTGCATGGCACTCGTTGATCCCGCGCTACTGGCTGCCGCTCATCGGCCAGAACAGCTTCGGCGATTACACGGCTGGCGCGTACACGAGCGGCAACGACGTCGTGGGCCGTCACGCGTATGCGGTACAGGCGATGATCGACTTCGTGCACGGGGAGCACACATTCGATGGCGTGTATCAGTATTCGGGACTGGGCCAGCCGGTGTTGCAGGCGAACGTCAGCCAGTACTGGGACCAGTATCGCGCTGTCGACAGCAGTGGCGCCATGCTGGGCGATCTCTTTCGCCGCACGCGGGACTTTCAGCTCGGCATGACGCTCTCGCGGCCGCGCGTGCGCACGAATGCGTTCGTGTCGGTGAGCGGCGAGCTCGAGCTCCGCGACTACACCACGGACCCCGCGCCGCTGGTAACCCAGATCGTCGGGCTCGAGGATCCGTCGCGCCGCTACTGGATACTGGCGTCGAGCGCGGGGTGGTCGAACGTGCAGCAGCCCGCGCTTTCGATATCGCCGGAGGACGGCGTGTCCATCTCGGCTACGGGACGGCTGCGCTGGCTGGAGGGGAATGGTCCGCTCGCGTCGAAGAACGTTTCGGCATCGCTGGCTGCGTACAAGTCGATTGATGCGGGAGCGTACGCGCACCACGTGGCGGCGGTTCGCGTGGCGGGCGGCGTGTCGGCGGGCACGGATCAGAACGAGTTCGATCTTGGCGGCGCGAGTGGTGCGGACGTGGCGACGCTTCCCGGCATATCTCTGGGATCGCGCCGAACGTTCGGCGTGCGCGGATTTCCGGTGGGTGTCGAGAGCGGCATGCACATCGTCGCCGGATCGGTCGAGTATCGACTGCCGCTCACCAAGCCCGAGCATGGCTTCGGGCTGTGGCCCTTCTTTCTGGATCGCACGTCGCTCTCGGTGTTCAGCGATGCGGGGAGCGCGAGTGGCGGATTCGGAGCGCCGGGTTCGCTCGCGGATCACTGGATCGCATCGGCCGGCGCGGAGCTCGGCATCAACCTCGCAGTCCCGTACGACGTGCCGTACCTTCTTCGAATTGGCGTCGCGGCGCCGGTCGCGAACAACTCGGAAGTCCCCGTGTCGTCTGCGACTCTGTACCTCCGGCTTGGATTTTCCTTCTGAGGGTGTCCTCGATTCAGGTGAGTTGCGCGTGAGCATCGATACCAACGCATTCATTCATCCGCTCGCCGTCGTAATCGGCAACGTCACGCTCGGCGCGCGCACATCGGTGTGGCCCACAGCGGTGATTCGCGCGGACAGCGACGCGATCACGGTCGGCGCTGATTGCAACATCCAGGACGGCAGCGTGCTGCACGTTGATCGTGGCTATCCGATCGTCGTTGGCTCGCGAGTCTCGATCGGCCATCGCGCGGTGCTTCACGGTGCGACGGTGGAGGATGACTGCCTGATCGCGATGGGGGCGATCCTGCTCAACGGAGTCGTTGTGGGCGCGGGCTCGCTCGTGGGAGCGGGGGCGGTGTGCCGAGAGGGGATGAGAATTCCGCCGCGGTCGGTGGTGCTTGGGGTGCCGGCGCGGGTGGCGCGCGAGGCGACGTCGGAGATCACGGAGCGTATCCGCGGCACGATGGAGAGCTACGTCGCCTTGCAGGCGGAATATCGGGCGGGAAAATACGTGAGGCATGGCACGTGATTGCGGGCAAGAGCGCGAGGTACGGGGGTGTACGGAGTGGAATTCAGGGGTGGGCGCGGAGGCGGAACTCGGAGGTGGGTGTTACGCCGGAAGCTCATATGGCGTCGGGAGTTGAGTGGGTTGGGCGGGGAGTGGGAGGGGGGATGTAATGAGAGCTCGTGGAGGGAGATTGCGACGAATGTGGAGCGATTGTTGATGATCTGCGCTCAGCGCGCGTTTGTGATGTGCATATCGTAACACGTTGTTATCGTGGCACTTACGAAATGCCTTGCGCGGAAACACGAACCCGGGTATTGTCCGCCCCCACGCCATCGTCCCGATTCTTTCGCCTCATTTTTTTAGCCGTCCGCAGCAGCCCGCCCTCGCTACATTTCGACGTCTCGTTACACAAGGAGTCTTCCCGCCATGCCCCAACCCGTTCGCCCCGCGACGCCGGTCGCCCTAAGCAAGAACGCGCGGATCGTCCTCGAAAAGCGGTATCTGGTCAAGGACGCGACTGGCGCACCCACTGAGCAGCCCGAGGATCTGTTCTGGCGCGTTGCGACCGTGGTTGCAGAGGCGGATCGGCGGTACGGGGCGAGCGAAGGCGCGACGGCGGCGGTGGCGGATGAGTTCTACCGGTTGATGACTGAGCGGCGGTTCGAGCCCAACTCGCCCACGCTCATGAATGCGGGGCGACCGCTCGGGCAGCTCTCGGCGTGTTTCGTATTGCCGGTGGACGACTCGCTATCGAACGGGCAGACGGGGATCTACGACACGCTGCGCTCGATGGCGCTCATCCATCAGTCGGGCGGAGGCACCGGCTTTTCTTTCTCGCGGCTGCGCCCCAAAGGCTCCATGGTGCGGTCCACCACCGGCGTCGCGTCGGGGCCAATCTCCTTCATGAAGCTCTACGACGCGTCCACGGACGCGGTGAAGCAGGGTGGCACGCGGCGTGGCGCGAACATGGGGATCCTGCGCGTCGACCATCCGGACATTCTGGATTTCATTGCGTGCAAGGAAGACCTCACGCAAATCGTGAACTTCAACATCTCCGTCGCCGTGACGGGCACGTTCATGGATGCGGTACACGCCGGCCAGTCGTACGACCTCGTTGATCCCGTCTCGAAGAATGTCGTAGGGCAACTAGACGCGCGGATGGTCTGGGACCGCATGATCGACGGCGCGTGGCGCACGGGGGAGCCTGGGTGCTTCTACATCGACGAGGCGAACCGCTACAACCCGGTGCCGCACCTCGGCCTGTACGAGGCGACGAATCCGTGCGGGGAGCAGCCGCTGCTCCCGTACGACGTCTGCAACCTCGGCAGCATCAACGTGGGCTACTACGTGGTCGACGGCCGCATGGACTGGGATGCGTTCAAGCGCGACATCCACCTGTCCACGCACTTCCTCGACAACATCATCGACGTCAACAGGTATCCACTCGCGGAAATCGATTCGCTGTCCAAGCGCATCCGTCGCATCGGGATCGGGCTCATGGGCTTCGCGGACATGCTCGTTCGGCTCGCGATTCCCTACGACTCGGCGGAAGGCGTGGAGATGGGGCGCAAGGTGATGGAGTTCCTGGACGTCGAGTCGAAGCGCGAGAGTGAGCGGCTCGCGAACGTGCGCGGACCGTTCCCCGAGTGGGCACGCTCCATCTGGGGTCCTGACGAAACGTGTGCGCGCGATGCGAGCGGCAAGCGCGTGCGTCCAATGCAAATGCTTCGCAACTGCAACGTCACCACCGTCGCGCCCACGGGCACCATCTCGATCATCGCGGGATGCTCCTCCGGACTCGAGCCGCTTTTTGCCGTTGCGTTCATGCGCAACCAGGCCGGCGCAATGATGCCGGACGTGAACGAAGACTTCGTCGAGATCGCGAAGCGCGAGGGATGGTACAGCGATGCGCTCGTCGAGAAGATCGCGCGCACCGGCAGCGTGGAGCACTCGGAGATTCCCGTGCGCTGGCAGCGCGTGTTCGTCACCGCGAACCAGATCGCCGCCGACTGGCACATCCGTATGCAGGCCGCTTTCCAGCAGCATTGCGACTCCGCTATTTCGAAAACCACCAACTTCGCGCACACGGCCACGAAGGACGACGTGCGCACGATCTACGAGCTCGCGTACCAGCTCAAGTGCAAGGGCGTCACCGTCTATCGCGATGGCTCGCGCGACAACCAGGTACTCTCCACCGGCGCAACGGAGCACGCAGCGTCCGTGCGCGATGGCTCGTCGGATTCCAAGCGCGAGCTCGGCGAGCTGCACGGCACGCTCGCGGAGTCGAACGTGGAGATCGAACGGCTCAAGCGCGCGCTTTACGAGAGCGAGGCGGAGAATCTGCAGCGCCGGGCCAAGCGCTCGCGCCCCGACAAGCTCCGCTCCACGTCCATCCGCAAGGAGACGCCTTTGGGCGTGATGTTTGTCCACATCACCGAAGATGATCGCGGGCAGCCCTTCGAGGTGTTCGTGACGCTCGGCAAGGCGGGTGGTGCGGCGATGGCGGATGCGGAAGCGGTGGGTCGCCTGATCTCCCTCGCACTTCGTTCGGGCATCCCGCTAATGCAGATCCACCGGCAGCTGCGCGGCATCAGCTCGGATCGCGCGGTGGGACTCGGCCCCAACAAAGTTCTCTCGATGCCGGACGCGATCGGCCTTGCACTCGAAGAATGGTGGCGCGACAAGCAGGGCGTGCAGCAGGAGCTGCTGGGCGATCAGACTCCTGGCTTCGGCGGGAGCGTTCCCGCGCGCGAGCAGATCACGGTTAGCGGCGCGCCGGCGAACCAGATCCAGATGACGTTCGAGTCCGCGAATGGCGGCGGGAGCGAGTCGTTCATCGGCACGTGCCCGGACTGCGGCTCGCAGCTCGAGTTCGCGGAGGGGTGCGTGAAGTGCCATGTGTGCGGGTTCAGCGAATGCGGGTGATGTAGCTCGCCGCTCCATGCACGTCGTAGAGGAGGGAATGGCGCTCGCGCCATTCCCTCCTTTTTGCATGAGATGCTTGACAGCCGAACGATACGTTGCCACTATCCTAAGAACCTTAGGCTAGTGGCCACCCGATGACCGAACCGCTCGAGATCGTTCGCGGCACACTCGACCTCATGATCCTCAAGACGCTCTCCTGGGCGCCCATGCACGGCCTCGCGATCCTGCGCTGGATCGAACAGACCACCAGGGCCCAGCTCGAAATCGAGGAGGGCGCACTCTATCCGGCGCTCCATCGCATGGAGCAGAAGAAGTGGCTCCATGCCGAGTGGCGCTACACGGAGCAGGGGCGCAAGGCTAGGTTCTACCGCATCACCGCCGGTGGCCGCAAGCAGCTCACCGCGGAGCTCTCGCGCTGGACGCGCTCCAGCGCCGCGATCGCGCTCGTGATCGCGGCGAAAAGTCCCGAGGGTATGGCGGCGCGGTGAGCCGCTCCGGCGATCCCGGCGATGGCTGGCACGGGCTCGCACGCGTCTTTCGATTTCCCTCGTCGCGCCGTCGGGTTCGCGCGGACGTGGACGCGGAGCTCGCGTTTCATGTCGAGGAGAGGACCGCAGAGCTCATGGAGCGCGAGCATCTCGATCGTGCAAGGGCCGAGAGTGAAGTCGCACGACGCTTCGGCGATCTCGCCGAGTATCGACGCCAGCTCCGCACGATCGACGATGCGGGCTTTCGACGCGACGCCCGCAGCGAAATCATGAGTACTGCGCTCCGGGAATTCCGCCAGGCGCTGCGGTCGCTGCGTCGCTCGCGCACTTTCGCGTGGCTCGCCGTAGTAACACTCGCGCTCGGACTCGGCGCCTCGACGACGATCTTCTCGCTGCTCGATCGGATTGTCGTGCAGCCGCTCGCCTATCCGTATGCCGATCGACTGGTGCGGATCGGCACGAAATGGCCGGGCATCAAGGCGGGCGAGGAGTATGGAACGTCGGTGTTCATGTTCCAGCGCTTCCATGAGCAGAGCAAGACGCTCGACCAGATCGGGATCTATCATCGCGATCTGTTCACGCTTCCCGCCGAGGGATCGCTGGAGGCGGAGCGAGTATCGGGAATCGATGCGAGCGCGAGTCTCTTCGGTGTGTTGGGCATTCGTCCGGAGCTCGGACGCATCTTCACGGCTGAGGATCAGATCCCGCTCGATCCGCAGGTCATCGTGCTTTCGC
>JANWLO010000183.1 GCA_025450815.1 Gemmatimonadaceae bacterium | reverse complement strand
GGGACTCCGAACGCCGGTGGGCCCCATCATCGCGGAGTACGGCTACAACAGTCTGCATCGCGGCGCGGTGTTCATCCGCGTTGGGCGCTGGTTTTAGCGGGTGATGTTCCACGCGGCGCTGAGGCGCTCGGCGGGGAGCTCGATGATCGTCGCTCGCGCGCCGTCGGCGATCGTTCCGCCCTGGAGCTCAATCGTTCGTTGCGCGAGAAGGCCATCGGCGGTGAGCGAATTCGGCCCGCCGCCGTGCGACAGGGAGATTGCGACGCGCGTGCCGTCGGCAACTTCGCGCACCTCCACGAGCAGCGTTTCGCCGGGAGCGGTGCGGCCGATCGCGATTCCGAGCTGGCTCGTGAGCGCTTCGGGCATGTGCGTGGGGTCGGCGAGAACGCGCGGCAGCGCGACCGGCACGTTCCAGCGGTAGCTCACGCCAGCCTTCTCCGCGCGCGCCGCGGCGATTGCCAGCGGCGCGCGCATCAGCTCGGCCACCCCCGTCGGTTGCTGCGCCATGCTCACCGCTCCGCGCTCGAGGTCGAGCAGTTTGCGCAGCCGCCGCACTTCGATGTCGGCGGACTCGATCGCGTTGCGAGCGGCGCCGAGCAGCTCTTCCTGATTCTCATTCAATTCGCCGAAAGGGCTGTCGAGGAGGATGTGAATCGGAAGCTGTGATTCCTCGAGCTTCGCCGGGAGAATGCGGAGCAGGTCCTCGAGCAGTCGCAGGTACGTGCCGGATCGATCGGTGGTCATTTGCCCTCCCGGCCGCGAAACGCGACTACGAGCACATCGAGCCCGATCTCGTTGCGCAGCAACGCGTCCACGACCGACCCGTGCAGCAGTTGGTGCCACCGCGAGCGTGTGCTCTGCCCCACGATCACGAGCGACACGCCGTGCTCGCTCGCGAAACGGCAGATCGCGGGCGCGACCGCCGTCTCCTCGAGCTTCACGACATCGGCGCCCATCGACTGCGCGAGCTGGATGTTATTCACCAGATGGCGCTGGACGGTCGCGTCGATGCGATCAGCGCGCTCGTCGGGGGTCTGCACGTACACGCAATACCAGTCCGTGTTGAGACGTCCGGCGATGCGGCTCGCCTTGCGGAGGAGCATCGCCGTCTGCGGCGGGTCGCTCGCCATCGCGACGACGATACGATCAGCCGTCCGCAGCGGCGCCGGCGTACCCTCGACGCGCCGTACGATATCCTCGCGCGCGCGGTCCACGGAGCTCGCGACCTCCCGGAGCGCGAGCTCGCGCAGCGTCGTGAGATTCTCCTCGGTGAAGAAATTGGCCAACGCCGAGGGAATCTTGTCGCGCCCGTAGATCTTTCCCTCGAGGAGGCGTTGGCGAAGATCCTCAGCAGCGAGGTCTATGTTGACCACCTGTTCCGCGCGCGAGATCACCCAGTCGGGCACCGTCTCGCGCACGGTGACGCCGAGCGCACGCGCTACGATGTCGTTCAGCGACTCGAGATGTTGCACGTTCACGGCGGTGACGATGTCGATCCCCGACTCGAGCAGCTCGAGCACGTCCTCCCACCGCTTCAGATGCTTCGATCCGGGAACGTTCGTGTGCGCAAGCTCATCGACGAGCGCCACCTGCGGATGACGCGCGATGATGGCGTCGACGTCCATCTCCTCGAGCAAGACGCCTCTATACGAGACGCGCCGGCGGGGGATGACTTCGAGTCCCCGTACCAGCGCCGCGGTCTCGGCGCGACCGTGCGGCTCGATGAAGCCGATCACGATGTCGACTCCACGCGCCGCAAACGCGTGCGCCTCGGTGAGCATTCGGAATGTCTTCCCTACACCGGCCGCCGATCCGATGTACACGCTCAGCCTGCCGCGCGAACGCGGTGCGCCGGGCGCTAGCGAGAGATCGGAGCGGGCAGGGTCGGTCAGGTCGACTCCTCAGAATGTGAGAGCGAGGGAAGAGACAACGGCAACATCATGGCTGGACAGATCGTTGGCCGCGGACCGGTTTGGGAATAGCGGGTCGTGCGCGCCGAGCCACTTCACCTCGCTGCGCCCGAGCAGCTTCGGCATTGGCGCGACGTCCACGCCGAGCGACGCGCCGGTGGCGCGCAGACCGTACGGCTCGCTGGTGGTCACGATGAACTGGTCGGGATCCGAGTAGCCCTCCACTCTGCCCGCCAGCGCAATGCGCGGCGCGAGCTGATAGCGCGCGAGCATCGCGTAGCCGTTCCAGCTGCCGGTGCCGGTACCGTCCGCGCGCCGCTGCGTGCCCACGTCGACTGTGCCGCGCAGCTGCAGCCTGTTCGTGATGCTCGCGCCGACGATGATCTCGTTGAACGTGCGCAGGCGCGACGGCAGCGAGTCCGGCTGCTCGTTGCCCACGAACAGATCGTAGGCGAAGGATAGGCCGTCGCGCGGCGCGAAGTCGACGCGCGCGCCGACGGCCATGCTGCTGTTCGTCTCCGAGATGTTCTGCCAGCCATTGATCACGTGGAGTTGCGCGCTCCACTTCGGCGTGATCGTCCACGTCGCTTTAACGCCGGCTTCGTAGTACGGGGAGTTGTCGGCAATGAGCGAGCGCGTATAGGTCCAGTTGTCACGCGAGATCCAGTTCTCGCTGCCGAATGGCGAGAAGAACACTCCTGCGTCCACCCACACGGAGCTCGATACCTTGTAGCCGGCCGTCGCCTCCTGGATGTACCGGCTCACGTCCGGCCCGCTGAAGTTGCCGACTCGCGGCTCGGCCGCGTAGTTCGCCTGCACCGCTGTCCCGAATTGCGCGGCAATTCGGCCGCGCACACGCGCGCCGGTGAGCGCGGCGTCGATGAACGCGAGGTTGACGTTGAACTCATCGTGTCGCACCGCCTGCGTGGTGAACGCGCGGTCGATGTCGCGCGGCCGGCCGAAGTCGTACGCGAAGTAGCCGTCCACGAAGCCGCCAAAGGCGACGTGCGTCGTGGTGTCTGCGGCGGGCGCCTGCGCGCCGAGAACGCGCGGAAGCAGGAGCAGGGCGCCAACGGTGCATGCGAGGCTGCTCATCGAGGCGCCACGCTGTCGAGTGCGAGATTGAGCTCCAGCACGTTCACGGTCGCCTCGCCGAGCACGCCCCATTGGCGAGGCTGAGTGTGGCGCGCCACGATCGCGCGCACACCGTCCGCGCTCATACCGCGCGCCCGCGCCACGCGAGCTACCTGCAGCTCCGCAGTGGCGGGCGAGATGTGCGGAGCGAGCCCCGACGCCGACGACGTCACCATGTCCGAGGGGATCGCGCCCCTCACGCCGCCGTCCAGTGCGACGACGCTGTCCACCGCGCGCGCGATGAGCGTATCAGCGAGCTTCGCGTCGGTGGGGCCCTTGTTCGTTCCGCCCGAAGCTGTGGCGTCGTAGCCAGTGCCCGCGGCGGACGGTCGTCCGTGGAAGTAGTTCGTTCCGCCGAACGACTGTCCGATGAGCGCGCTGCCGATTACGCGGCCGTTCGCGCTGATCATCGAGCCGTTCGCCTGTCGCGGAAAGAGAAGCTGCGCGCCCGCCGTCACGATTCCGGGATAGATGAATCCCGTGAGGACGCACAGCACGAGCGTGAGCACGATGGCCGGGCGAAGCTGATTCTTGAGCATGTTGGTCATGATCGCTAAACCAGCCTGGTGAGCACCAGCAGCGCGTCGAGCACTTTGATGCCTACGAATGGCACGACGAGTCCGCCGGCTCCGTAAATGATGAGATTGCGGCGCAGGATCACCGCGGCGCTCGCGGGCCGATAACGTACGCCGCGAAGCGCGAGCGGGATCAGTGCGATGATGACGAGCGCGTTGAAGATCACGCTCGCGAGGATCGCCGACTGGGGAGAATGCAGGTGCATCACGTTGAGGGCATTCAGCGCCGGATACGTGACCGCGAACATCGCCGGGATGATCGCGAAGTACTTCGCGACGTCGTTCGCGATCGAGAACGTGGTGAGCGAGCCTCGCGTCATGAGCAGCTGCTTCCCGATCTCCACGACCTCGATGAGCTTCGTGGGATTCGAGTCGAGGTCCACCATGTTCCCCGCCTCCTTCGCCGCCTGCGTGCCGCTGTTCATCGCCACGCCCACGTCAGCCTGCGCGAGCGCCGGCGCGTCGTTGGTTCCGTCGCCCGTCATCGCCACCAGCTTGCCGCCGCGCTGCTCGCGGCGAATGAGCGCCATCTTGTCCTCCGGCTTCGCCTCGGCCAGGAAGTCGTCGACGCCCGCTTCCTGCGCGATCGCCGCTTCCGTGAGGGGATTGTCGCCGTTGATCATGATCGTGCGAATGCCCATCGCGCGCAGCCGGTCGAACCGCTCGCGCATGCCGCCCTTCACCACGTCCTTGAGGTGCACGACCCCGAGCGCCCGCGCCGATCCGTTCACGCGCTCCGCGACCACGAGCGGCGTGCCACCCTGTCGGGCGATGCGCTCCACCTGCGCCTGCAGATCGGCTGCGACTACGCCGCCGTGCTCGCGTACCCAACGAGACACCGCGTCGCCGGCGCCCTTGCGGAGCTGCGTCGTGCCCATGTTCACGCCGCTCATGCGTGTCGCCGCGCTGAATGGCACGAACTCCTCAGCGCTCAGCGTACGCCCGCGCAGGCCGAACTGCTCCTTCGCGAGCACGACGATACTTCGCCCCTCGGGCGTCTCGTCCGGCAGCGACGCGAGCTGTGCGCGGTCCGCGAGCTCCTCGAGCGTCACGCCGCTCACGGGGACGAACTCCACCGCCTGGCGATTGCCGAGCGTGATCGTTCCCGTCTTGTCGAGCAGCAGCGTGTTCACATCGCCCGCTGCCTCCACCGCGCGACCGCTCATCGCGATCACGTTCTGCTGGATCATGCGATCCATTCCCGCGATTCCGATCGCCGAGAGAAGGCCGCCGATCGTCGTGGGGATGAGGCAAACGAGCAGCGCGACCAGTACGGGCACCGGCACCGAGCCGCCGGAGTAGATCGCAAACGGCTGCAGAGTGACAACGGCGAGCAGGAAGATCATGGTCAGGCCGGAAAGCAGAATCGTCAATGCGATCTCGTTCGGCGTCTTCTGCCGCGACGCGCCCTCTACGAGCGCGATCATCCTGTCGATGAAAGTCTCGCCGGGGTTGGCGGTGATGCGAACGACGAGATAATCGGAGAGCACCTTCGTGCCGCCGGTGACGGCCGAACGATCGCCGCCGGCTTCGCGAATCACCGGCGCGGACTCGCCCGTGATCGCCGACTCGTCCACGCTGGCGACGCCCTCCACCACTTCTCCATCGCCGGGAATGACGTCGCCGGGAGTGCAGATCACGAAGTCGCCGCTGCGCAGATCCGTCCCCAGCACCAGCTCCGCCGACAGATGATCGTCTGGATTGTCGAGGCGCTTCGCATGCGTGTCCGTGCGCGCCTTTCGCAGCGCGTCGGCTTGCGCTTTCCCCCGTCCTTCCGCCATCGCCTCCGCGAAGTTCGCGAAGAGCACCGTGAACCAGAGCCAGAGTGCGATCTGGGTCGTGAATCCGATGCCACTCCGATGCGCGACGAGATCGGTAACGAGCACCAGCGTGGTGAGCACGCTGCCGAGCAGCACGACGAACATCACGGGGTTCCGCACCATGTGTCGCGGCGCAAGCTTGGCGAACGACTCGTGGATTGCGCGCACCACGATCGGACGGTCGAAGAGTGGACGCTTTTTCGAGGTCATCTCAGAACACCCTCCCGGCCGCCATCGACAGCTGTTCGACGACGGGGCCGAGTGCGAGCGCCGGAAAGAAGGTAAGGGCGCCGACGATGAGGATCACGCCAATGAGCAGCGTGACGAACAGCGGACCGGTGACCGGGAACGTGCCGGCGCTGGCGGGCGCGATCTTCTTGCTCGACAGGAATCCGCCGAGCGCGATCATCGGCACGAAGAGCGCGAAGCGGCCGAAGAGCATCGTCGCGCCGAGCATCGTGTTGTAGAAGTACGTGGTGCCCGTGAGGCCGGCG
>JANWLO010000182.1 GCA_025450815.1 Gemmatimonadaceae bacterium | reverse complement strand
CATGAGGGCACGCGATACGCGGAGCTCGCGGACACGGGGGCGACGTCGCATCTCGCCACGCTGCGCTCGGCGGTACGCGACCATCGGCGAGTGCGGCTCCGCTATCGCGCGGGCGCGGCGACAGCGAGCTCCGTCCGCGACCTGTCACCGCACTCCCTCGCCTTCGCTGAGCAGTTGTGGTATCTCGTGACCACGGGCGATGATGGAGAGCTTCGATTCTTCAGGCTGGACCGCGTGGAAGGCGTCGATCTGCTGGACGACGTGTTCGAGCCGAATGAGGGAATCGCCGAGCGGGCGCGCGCGGCAGGGCGCGCCTTCGCATCGGATGCGGTGGAGCGGATGACCGTGCGCTATTCGCCGCGCATCGCGCGGTGGGTGGCGGAGCGGGAAGGGAAGGAGCTCGATGCCGACGGCGGGCTCACGCTGGAGCACACGGTGGCCGACGAGGCATGGGCGATCCGGCACGTGTTGCAGTACGGTGCGGACGCGGAGATTCTCGCCCCGCAAGAGCTCCGGGACGCGATCGTTGGGAAACTGGCGAGCGTGTGAAAAAGGGACGGACTCCGTTTCATCCGCTGCACGGATCAGGGCGGTGAACCGGCGAAAGGCTCTTTTCGATCACCGAGTCCGCGCTCGTCATGGCCCAGAACGTCCCACCAGGTTGCTCCTCGGTATTCCAGGTCCACATCACCCAGCCGGCGAAGTGGTGCGGGCACGAGCCCGTTTGCCACGCAACGAGCGCTTGTGCCGCGCTGCTGGCCGTACCGAATGAGAGTGTCGGCGCTCCAAACTCGCCCATGATGACCGGTTTGGACGGAAAGGCATCCTCGCCGAAGTTCTCGGCATACTGGTCGATCGTGAGCTGCACTCCTGCGTACGGATGCAGGTCGACGAAATCAATGGTCGACTGCGCGATCGCCGGATATGGGCGCGTCACCCGCACGTCTCCGGCCCGTGACGGGTTCGGAGATTGCGGCTCGAAGAAGCCGACTGTCACGAGCGCCCCGGGGTCGAGTGCCACAATAGTATCGCGAAGATGCGAGCTCCAATACACCATGTTGTCGTCCATCATCGCTTGCTTGGAAAGGCTACTCGACATGTCGTAGGCCTGACCGTTGCCCGTCGTCACTGTCCCCGTGACGAGTGACAGCGGGGGATAGGTGATGTCGAAGGAGAGCTCACTTCGCAGCTCATAGGCAAAAATTGCGTCGAGCGGTGCGTGCTGCGCCTGGAGGCCCGTGATGAGGTCGCGCCACATCATGGCGTGCGCGGTAAGGCCCTGTGCTGTCAACACGTTCATGTTATCGGCGTTGAACGTGTCGCAGCATGACTGATAGAGCACATTCTCGTAGCCGCCGACCATCGGAATGTCGTCGGTGGTGATCAGCACGCCGATCCCGTGCGACTTGGCTCGCGTCAGGAAGTCGGCGACGTTCGCCAGATAGGGCGCGGAGAGGCCGCCGGCTGGATTGCCAAGCGAATTGGCCTCGCAGCAACCGTTGAGGAAGACGCGCACAACGGTGAAGCCATCGCTCGACATTCGTGCCAGCACGGCGTCGGCGCTCGCCCCGTCGTAGAGCGTCACATTGAACGTGGAGTGATAGTCGAAGATGTTGCCCGTCCAGCCAACTTGCGTGGCGAGTCTGACGTAGTTCGCGCCGCGCGGAACGAACACGGCGTTCGTGCTGCGATCGTAAAATTCGCCTCGCCCGCCAACGGTGCGCACACCAATGCGATGTGTGACGACCGGCGGGGGCGGAGGCGGTGGCGGCGGTGGATGCGGTGCCGCGGCGTCACCGCCGCATGCGAGCAGCGACATGGTTCCGGCGGCCAGCACGCACGTTGCGCCCCAAGCGAATGGCCGCACCGAGCTCCAGTATCTGTCTCGCATGTCGTGGCCTCCGATCGAGTCTTTCTCTCGCGGATGCTATCGGGGGCTGCGATGCGGCGCGAGCGTGAAATCGACGTATGCGTCGTTATTTCCTACTCCTGCAGCACCGGCGCGTGTCGCGCTATCGCTTCTTTTTCGTCCCCTTCGCCGGCACGAGCGACGACACTCGCCCTTTCTTCACCACCACGTGACGATAGATCGCCTCGTCGAAGTCCTTGTCGCCCAGGCGATGCGCCAGCTCCGGTGTCAGCGTCACCGTGTGCAGTTGTTGTCCCTCGCCGCTCGCGAGCGCCACCACCGATCCCCCCGAGCTCGCGGTTTGCGGCGCATCGTACGAGAAGCCCAGCACCTTCCCGACCGCGTCGGCAACGACGGTGATGTTCATTGAGAAACCCTCGTCAGTCGAAGAAGAAATCCGTCACGAACGACACGTTGAACGAGTTTCGATTGGTGACGGTGTACAGGTAGATGCATCGGCTCGTGAGCCCATTCGAGTCGCGACGCAGGAACTTGATGGAGCTGGTTGAGACGTTTACCGACTGGTTGAGCCGAGTCGGCAGCGGCGCCACGACCAGCGGCCCCATATTGTCGCCTCCGGAAGTCGTATTTCCGTTGAACGCGACCTCCAGCGAGATGGAGCTGTGTGCGGCGACCGAGAACACGGTGCCATTGAAGGCGGTGCTCACAATTATCTCCCGCGCCACGCCCGGGCGCCGTTGCGGGTATCTCACTTGGAGAGCTCGCGGCCCGCGGCCGCCATCCGTGTGAGAATGGCCCCTCCGCCCCGGCCGGTCAAGCGCCTCGACGGGCCCTTTCCAGGGCGCCCGGGACCGCCCATCCGCATCCCAACCTCTTTCCGTACGGGAGCGTCCAACCCCGGTGTCGGGACTGAATCTCTGAGGCCACCAATCCAGTAGTGACAGGGCCAGCGCAGGGGGCAAGCGCCTTTGTTGTGCTAACCTATTGACACCATGTCAGTGCACTAGCATATTGCCGCCCAGACCCAGCGGAGCATCACATGAAGGCACGTGAAGTGTTCGGAGAGCTCGGGCGTCGCGAGCGGCAGCTCATGGAGATCGTCTACCGGCTGAGCCGCGCCACGGCCACCGAGATCCGCGAAGAGCTCCCCGATCCGCCGAGCTACTCGGCGGTGCGCGGCATGCTGCGATTGCTCGAGGACAAGGGCTACCTGCGCCACGAGCAGGACGGCCCCCGCTACGTCTACCTCGCCACCGCAGACCGCAAGAACGTGAGCAAGAGTGCCGTGCGCGATCTCGTGCGCACCTTCTTCGACGATTCCGCCAGCTCCGCGGTGGCCGCGATGCTGGGTCAATACGAAGGGCAGCTGAGCGAGGCCGAGCTCGATCGCCTCGAGTCGCTCATCGAGCGCGCACGCGCCGCCGACCGCAAGAACACCCGAGGAGGACGGTCATGACATCGTTCATCATCTCACTCGCAGTCCGCCTCACCATTCTCCTCCTGGCTGGCGGCCTCGCGGTACTCGCCGTGCGACGCTCACCGTCCGCCGTGCGACACGTCGTGATCGCAGCGACGCTCGTGTGCGTGATCGTCCTTCCGATCACCATGCTGCTCGTGCCCGAGTGGCGCGTCGCCATGCTCCCGTCTGAGCAAACGACTCCCGTCGCGATCGCGGCGCCGGCGGTGCAGACGACCTCGATAGCCGCGACACCGAGCATTCGGCCGGTGCTCATCACGAGCTATCGCGACATCGCACCAACGCCCTCGCTCTCTCGTACGATCGGTCCCGCGCACACGATGTCCGTGCCGCAGATCGCGCTCGCGATCTGGTTGTTCGGTGTGGCGGTGGGGCTGCTGTGGCTCGCCGCGGGGCGCTGGGGGCTCGCGCGGGTTCGCCGCCGCGCCGTTCCGCTCGACACCGCAGACTGGCGCGCGATTCTCGACGCCGAGTGCTCGAACGCGGGAATCACGCGGGGTGTGACGCTGCTCGCGAGCGAGATGGTGAGCACGCCCGTGACCTGGGGCATCATGGAGCCGGTGATCGTGCTCCCCGAGGCCGCGCTCGTCTGGTCCGACGAGCGCCGTCGCGTGGTGCTGATGCACGAGCTCGCGCACATCGCGCGGCGCGATTGCGCCACCCAGCTCCTGGCGTCGCTGGCGTGTATCGTCTACTGGATCCATCCGCTCGTGCTCGTCGCCGCGCGGCGGCTTCGCGCCGAGTGCGAGCGGGCGTGCGACGAGCGCGTGCTGGAGCTCGGCACTCCGGCCACGGATTACGCCGCGCATCTGCTCGACGTGGCGCGATATGCTCGCTCGCTCGGCGCGGCGAACGTCGTGTCCGTGGCGATGGCGCGCCCGTCGGAGCTCGAGGGCCGGCTTCTGGCCGTGCTGCGCGCGAAGCCGCACCATGGCAGCGCGTCCGTGCGCTCCCGCGTGGCGGGGACCTTGATGGCCGCGTGCGCGCTCGTTGCGGTGTCGGCGTTCAAGCCGGTGGCGAAAGCCGCATCACTCACGAGTGCGCGACTCGTCACGCATCCACGCATTCTGAATGGCGAGTACTCGAGCGCCAGCGTGGACCTCGAGAGACCGGCGCCGAGGGAGGCCCGGAAGATCAATCTGAGCGCGACGATCGTCACCGGTGCGAAGCGGTTCGACTCGACGTTCGAGAAGTCGGTACCCGCGAAGGAGGGTGGCACGCTGATCCTCGATCTCGATACCGGTGGCGACATCGACATCACCGTCGGCGATGATTCGAAGGTGACGGTGAACGGGAGCATTGGCGGGACGAGCTGGCACGGCACGAGGATCAACTTCGACTCGCAGGGCGATGACGCGCGTCTGACCACGCGTTTCGAGGGACGCTCGGGCAACGAGTCGTTCGACAACAGCTTCAGCATCCGCGTGCCGAAGCGCTACAACGTGCGCATCAAATCCGCCGGTGGTGGCGTCTCGATCACGGGCGTCGAGGGCTCGTTCTCGGGCATGACCGGCGGTGGCGAGATTCGCATCGACGACGCGAAGGGCGACGCGCATCTCACCACCGGCGGTGGCGACGTGCGCGTAACCAAGTCGCACCTGGACGGCAGCATCGAGACGGGTGGCGGCACGGTGAAACTTCAGGGCGTGACGGGCGATCTCGTCGGCAATTCGGGGAGCGACATGCGGGGCATGGAGGCCCTGGGCAACATGGGCGACATGCGCGACTTCGATTCGCCAAAGTTCAAGCGCAAGTACGCGCGCATGCAGCTGTTCAAGTGGGACGATTCCGCGATGCGGCGGTTCAAGATGGACGACTCGATGAACATGCATTTCAAGTGGCGGAGCGACGACGGCAAAACGTGGCGCCGGTTCGAGTCCGACTCTGGCGACTACGACTCGATGCAGGTCGATACGCTACCGATGACCATCATCATCGACACGATGGTCATACAGCACACGCGCGACGCCATGCGGCAGGCGCGGGACGCGCTGGAGCGGAACCGCGACGCGATGGACCGTGCGCGTGTGCTCATGGATCGTGACCGCGTGAGCATGGAGCGCATTGGGAACATGTTCGTTCTGAAAAAGGACGGCGGCGAAATCACGTTGAGCGACGTGCCGGATCGCGCGCACGTGGTCACGGGCGGCGGCGCCATCGTCATCGGGCGATCCGCGGGCAGGGTGTTGGCCGAGACGGGTGGCGGCAACATCACCATCGATGCGGCGGAGGGGGACGCGAGCGTGACCACAGGGGCAGGGAACGTCCTTATCAAGTCGTCGGGGAAAGACGCCCACTCGGTGGACGTGTCGTCCGGAAGTGGCAGTGTGGTGCTGCAGCTGCCCGACAACGCCAACGCGACACTCGATCTCGAGACCGCGTACACGAACGAGAACAAGCCGTCGAAGATCGTGAGCGACTGGCCGGTAAAGATATCCGTGTCACCCGACTGGGATTCGTCGCACGGCACGCCGCGCAAGTACGTGCGCGTGCACCAGGACATCGGCAAGGGCGGCGCTACGATCCGCGTGCGCACGGTGAACGGCGACATCCAGCTCAAGCGCGAGCACTAGGGTTCAGGGCGAACGGCATTTGTCGCAGAGGTTGCAGAGGGCGCAGGGGATCCCACCGACGGGTCTTCTGCGCCTCTCTTTTTCTCTGCGGCCTCTGCGGTCGTTACGGCAATTG
>JANWLO010000181.1 GCA_025450815.1 Gemmatimonadaceae bacterium | reverse complement strand
GTTCCGCCGCCAATTCAGCAAGTCCCGCGGCAATCTCCTTGCTCACCAGCTGTGCCTTCCCACGGGGATCGCGTACCCAGGGCTGCGCGAAGATGTCGTACAGCAGCGCGATGTCGTCGGGTCGATCGTGCAGCGATCCGAGCGCGATCCGCCGTCCGGCAGCGAAGTCCCCGTATGATCCGTTCCACCGGTCCCACACGATCAGCGTGCGCGGGACGTCGAGCACCATCAGATATGGCGGCGGATCACCAGAAACGTGCGCGACATAGTTGCGCACCTGACCATAGGCCTTTCGAAGGAGCGGATCCTCGGGCGCGCCCGCGGCGGCACCCGTCGCCTTGGCCTCGATGGCGAAGTGCTCCTTTCTCCAGCAATCGATGAAGTTGGTGGACTCCCGGCCCTCCCGGTCGACCATGCGAATAGGAAGCTCGAACCGGTAATCGTCGGTGGGCGGATCGGGAGGCTCGACGCCAAGCGCCTCGCAGAAGCGGATCAGCCACGTCTGAAAGCTGCCCCGCTCGTTGACGGATGTTTCTGCCCAGTCTTCGGCGAGCTGTCGGAGGCGATCGGCGGCTTCGTTCTGCAATGGATGTGTCGGGTCTTGCACGCGGGGAGCTTATTACCGGTGCGCCCCCTGCGCCACCTCGGCCGGCGCCCTCCCTCCCGCCCACCGCTGAGTTGCCTGACGCCCCGCAATGGGTTATCATCAGAAGCTGTACGCGTTTGCCCTTCACCACTCCATTCGCTCCTTCATGCCGATTCGTGGTCCCCGTCTCAGGGTCATCCGACGCCTGGGCGTTCAGCTTCCCGGTCTCACCCGCAAGGACGGCGAGCGTCGTCCGTATCCCCCGGGCCAGCACGGCCCCACGGGTTCCAAGCGCCGGAAGACCAGCATGTTCCGCCGTCTCCTCGAGGAGAAGCAGAAGGTTCGCTTCAACTATGGAGTCACGGAGACGCAGCTTCGCCGCTACTTCGCGGAAGCGCAGCGACTTCCCGGCAAGACGGGCGACAACCTCCTCGGCCTCCTCGAGCGCCGGCTGGACAACGTCGTCTTCCGGCTCGGCTTCGCGCCCACGATTCCCGCGGCGCGACAGCTCGTGTCGCACGGACATGTGCGCGTGAACGGCAAGAAGGTGGATCGCGCGAGCTTCCTCGTGGAAGTCGGCGAGACGGTGGGACTTCCCGAGGGGAAGATTCGCGAGCGCGCGGGCGTGCTCGAGTCGGTGTCGCGCGGACCCCAGGTGCGCATCCCCGGTTACCTCGCACTCGACCCCGACGACAAGTTCACGGGTCGCGTGCTCGGAACGCCATCGCGTACCGACATTCCGTTCATCGTGAACGAGGCGGCGATCGTGGAGTTCTACGCGCGGTAACCCCGAGTACCAGGATTGCGAAATGGCCGGCCCAGGAGTGGGCCGGCCATTTTTTGTTCGCGGAGTGCGCGTACGCACTAAGGCGCGTTGTGCACGCTCTGCGCGTCGCCGAACGAGGCCGTCCAGAAGATTGCGCTGTACGCCCCGATGTCGGACTGAGTTCCTGAGTCGAACGAGATGAACAACTCGGGCTGCGTTGCTGTTTTCCGAAAGTGCGCGACAGCGCGATACAAGGAGCTGGGCTCACCGTTCTGCGACGTAAACGTGACCGGAGCGCTCCACTTGTACTCCGTGATCTCGACGAGGCGTCCGCCGATCGTCGTGGTGCACCGCGCCGTCTCATTCATCTGGCCGCTCGGCTGACCGCTCGCTGCCGCATACGGATCGATCGTCGTTCCCTCTGGCAGCTTCTCCATTGAGGTGGTGGTGCCCATGCCTGAGCCGGCATCCAGCCGGCCGCCCGGACCGGAACCGGATCCCACTCCCACAGATCGATCTCGACCGCCGGAGAAAGTCACCGCTCGGCGATTGTGAGAAGTCGTGGGAGCACTGCCGAAGGCTGGCGGCAGCGCGATGGTCACGCCGCCAATCGGTGTCACGCTGTGCCAACTCTCAACGTGCAACTCAGGCGGGTTGCACGAGTCGCTCGCGAACTCGGCGCGGGCGCTCGCGCTCGGCAAGAGAACGCACGATGCGACGAGAGCCAGGCAGTTGCACACTGCCCGCGGCGAGACTCCCCGCGCCGCGCGCGCTACGGCGCGCAACCGGCGTTCGACTGCACCGCGTACTGCATCCCCGTGCTCTTCGACTCCACGCGTAGCTGGAACGCGGACGGAGCCGCCGCGTCGTGCTGCTTCAGATTGGACGCGACAAGCGTTGTGAGCTGCCTCTGCGTTGCGTTGGGGAGATCGCTCTGCGACACCGCGATGCCTGCGACGCCACCGGAGTCGTTGAAGCGCAGCGTCATCACCTCGAAGCCGTGCGGGATGGGAGGCGCTGCGTTCGAGACGAGCATCTGCACGAGCGCCGTGTCGAGTACCGCCTCGAGCGTCGGAAGATTCGGCTCAACTTTGGGAACACACGCTGGCGCGGGCACGGCAGCGACGGCCGGCATTGCCTGCGCGGGCGGGGCAGAGCCGGCGGCCTGCGGAGCGGACGCGGACGACGGCGCGACCGCCTGCTGCGAATCGAAGGCTGCCGTCCAGAACACTTCCCGCATCGAGGACGCATCCGACTGAATGTTGGTCTTGTACGCGATGAACGCCTCTCGCAACTCACCGGTCGAGAAGAAGCGGGCTACGACGAGATACTCGCCGCCTATCGCTCCCGAGGGGCTCATTTCCCGATCCGCGTTTGTCCAGGTGTAACTGGAAATCTGGACGCGACGACCCGCGATCGTCGCTTCGCAGTCGCCGGTCTGCGTGAGCTCTCCTCCCGCATTGAGTGCGCTCGGCCCAGCGCCGCTTCCAACCGCCACATACCGGTGATCACCGCTCCAATAGAACTGAGCATCCGGAGCCACCGAATTGGAGGCCGCGCCGTTGCCGCGTGCGACGTACCCCTGAGGAATCATCAGCGTCATGCCGGCGGGTGCCGTGATCGAGTGCCACTTCTCCGTTTTCATTTTCGGCTGACTGCACATGTCGGTCATCGGCTGCGCGAGCGCGCTGCCGGAATACATCAGAACACAGGCAGCCGCTAGCACCGAGAATCGCGAAACGCGCGGGGACATTAGAATCCTCAAATGAAGGATGAGATCGCCATCGATCCATTGCGCCAAACCCTAAGGACTGCGGCCCAGAACGCAAGAATCTTTACGCCCCACCTACCCACAAAGATTTCCTTGTCCCAACTTCAGCGACCTCTCACCGCGCCCGCTGGCCCTTTCGCCCCCCCATCGCGTACCTTCCCCGCGTCACTTCCCTTCTCTGGTAATTTCATGGTCGCGCCCAGTACTCTCCGCGTTCCGCTCCTCGCGCTCTCGTTGGCCGCATGCGCCCTCGCCGGATGCTCGAACGGCTCGGGCAACACCGTCGACACCAGCGCCGCAATCGCACCACCGCCCGCACCGCCCCCCGCGCCCCGCGCGCAGATGGGTATGATGATGGGCGATACGGCCATGATCATGCTCGAGGGATTCTGCGGCGCCGAGGAGGGAGACTCTTCCTCGCCCGCGCACGTGGATC
Source organism: Gemmatimonadaceae bacterium (assembly GCA_025450815.1). GTDB lineage: Bacteria > Gemmatimonadota > Gemmatimonadetes > Gemmatimonadales > Gemmatimonadaceae > FEN-1250. Next base: position 13,538 of record JANWLO010000181.1, on the reverse strand, counting down.
TCATCGTGAATGGCGAGGCCGCGCAGCGCGCGTCGCGCGTGATGATCAACGTTCTCTCCGCAGCGCCGGGCGATCTAAAGGCGGAGCTCGTGGCCAGCAAAGACGCCCACGCGATGTGCGGCGGCCACGCGCGCCACATCTACATCGGCGGCACCACGATGTTTCTCGGCAACCCCACACTCACACTCTCGAGCGCCGTGCCGGTGACGGTCGCCGCGCGAAGCACGACGTCGAAAATGTTGGGACCACCGGTGGAGGTGAAGCCGGGTCAGCGCGGCGCACTGCTCAAGTGGGACGCGCCGTCCGAGCCGCAGCCCTGACCGTAGCGACTACCGTCGCGTCTCCATTCCCGTGCGCGCCCATGGGATGATCTCCAGACGCTCCAGCGGAATAGGCTTGTTGGTCCCTACGTCCATACCGAATTTTTCCGGCGTCTGGTAGAGCCGCTCGAGCGCCGCATCGATGTCCGCAAGCTCCGTGGACTCGCGCGTCGCGTTGGACGCATCGATCTCGGCGTTGATCGTATCCGTACCGAGATCCGCCGCGTGAAGAGGCACCTTCGTCAGGTCGCCGGACTGTTCCTGCTCATCGTCCGCCGCTTCCGCGCTGCTGTACCGCTGCAGCTCGCGTTGCAACGCAGCGCGCTCCTGAAGAAGGCGCTGCTCGAAATGCTTCAGCTGTGCTGCCGAGAGTGCCATCGACAAAATCCGGTGCGAGAGTGGGTTGAAGTCTGAGCCACGATGTGCTGGAGCAAGGGGCGTTCCGGCGCGTCAGAAGGAAATTTGCACACCCGTCGTCAGGAATCGGTCGGTCTTCTCGCGACCAGGCTCCGGATTGTTGTTGAAGTTGACCACGTAGGCCGCCTTGAGCGCGAAATTCCGAAACAGGGGCGCCACGAGCGAAGTCGCCGAGTTGACGCGAAGATTGCGCGCAGCCCGCAGATCTGGGAGAGCTTCGAGAGCTTCTTCCACGTAGGCCTTCGGGGCGAGGATGCGCCGGTACGTTCCCGCGGCGCGCGCGATTGGGTCCGTCGTACCCACTGCATCCGTGGATCGCGTCTCGACGAGTCCAAGCCCCGCCTCCGCGTCGAGAATGTCGGTGGGCGTTTTGATGGCGTGGTAGAGCGCGCCAACACCCTCCTGGAATCGCCGGTCAATGCTCGCGAACGTGTTGCGATCGAAAGCGACGAGCGCGTATACGCCCCACCGATCCCCGAAATCCCGATCGCCACGCAGGCCTGCCTGCCAGAGACTCGCCGATTCGACGCCGTCCGTTTTCCCGTACACGACCGCGAGTGTCTGCGCGAGCTGGTAGTGCAGCGCCGGGATGTAATGGAGCTCCTCGCCGACGTTGAGCGTGGTGACGCTCGTGTTCCCGGCGGCGTTGACGAATCCGAAGTCGCCGCTGCCCGTTAGTTTGTGCACGCTGTCAGCCGCGGCTTGCGCCCTCGCCGAGGCGGTGAACAGCAGCCCGGCGAGAACGATGATGCGAACATCTGTAACCATCTGAAGTGACCTCTCGAATATCGTAATGGAGTTGTGACGCAATGAATACGGAGCCGCGTACGGCCGCGCCCGGCTTCGCGCAACTGTCACGGAGAGGACAGATTCGCGCGGTAACTTCGTTGGCGCACCCCTGGATGCCGCTGGATGCTGCGCGGGCTGCGGACCTTGCAGGAGCCACGCCACGAGCCGCGCGCCACTCTCTAATCCCCGAGCGATAACTGCGGACGACCGAAGCGGGTAGCTTTCCATGATGCGCGTACTCCTCGTCGAGGACGACCGCTCGCTCGCCGAGATCATTGTATCGGGGCTGCGCGAGCAACACCTCACCGTGATCGTGGCCGCCAGCGCGCGCGAAGGACGCGAGCGCGTGGAGCTCGGCGAGTACGATGTGATGGTGCTCGACGTGATGCTCCCCGATGGGTCGGGATTCGACCTCTGCGCGTGGATTCGCGGGCGTGCCATCACCACACCCATACTCATGCTCACCGCCCGCGACGCCGTTGACGATCGCGTGAGCGGGCTCGACGCCGGAGCCGACGACTATCTCACGAAGCCGTTTGCCTTTCGCGAGCTCGTGGCGCGCATCCGCGCGCTCGCGCGGCGCCAACCCGCGTTCACGCCGGCGGAGTTTCAGGTGGCGGACCTCCACGTGGACCTGCCCTCACGCGCGGTCACGCGCAGCGGCATCTCGATCCACCTTACCGCGAAGGAATTTGCGCTGCTCGAGTTCTTCGTGACGCACACCGGCATCGTCGTCGACCGCGCGGCGATCACCGCGCACGTGTGGGACGAGAACCACGATCCATACACGAACGTCCTCGAGGTGCTCGTGCGACGGCTGCGCCGGAAGATCGACGATGACTTCCAGCCGCGACTGATCCAAACGGTCCGCGGCGCGGGCTACCGATTCGGACCGTGAAGGGTGCGACGGAGCCGGCGCGCCGCACGCCGACCTCCGCGTCCGCGGCGCGGTCGCTCCACCGCCTTCGCCTTCGCGTCACGGCTTGGTACGTCGGCACGTTCGCGGTGGTTCTCGTGGCGCTGGGCGCAATGCTCTTCGCCCAATTGGCACACCAAGTATCGGCCGACTTCGACGAATCGCTCCGCGACGCAACGCAGGAAATCGCGAACGCTGCCGACAGACGCGAACAGGAGCGAGCATCTACCAAGGGAGGCGCAATCGACGCCGTGGCTGAGCTTCGAATACCGGATCACAAACTCTATCTCTTCGATCTCGAGGGACATCCCCTCACACCACCTCTCGCGGACAGCATCTTGCGCGAAGTCGCAAAAAGCGCGGGTAGCAATGGCTCATTCGCGAAGCGCTGGGAGGCGGGCCTCGATCAGACGCGACAGGCCTACGCACGACGCTTTACCACGAAGTCAGGGGAACGGTATGTGGCGGCCGCGGTCGTGAATCCGGATCTGCTGGACGATCGATTCGCCGCGCTGATCGCCCTGGCCGGCGGGCTGGGAGCGCTCGGGCTCGTGCTCGTGGCCACCGGCGGCTGGTTTCTCGCCAGACAATCCGTGGTGCCGGTAGAGCAGGCGATGGAGCAGATGCGGCGATTCATGGCGGATGCGGCCCACGAGCTCCGAACTCCAGTCGCCGTGATTCGAAGCCGCGTTGACGTGACGCTCGAGCAGACGCGAGATGCGCCCGCTTACGAGAGAACGCTGGGCGAGTTGCGTGAGGAGATCGAAAGGTTAGCGACGCTCGTGAACGATCTGTTCACGCTCGCACACGCAGATGCAAACGAGCGCGCGTTCGCTCCAGTTCGTGTGCAACTCGATGAGATCGTGCTCGCGGCCGTCTCGACGGCCGGCTGGATCGCCGCGCGACACAACATCACGCTACACGTTGAGGAGGCCGAGGAGGTGGTGATTGATGGCGACCCCGTCCTGCTGCGGCAGCTCGTCATAATCCTTCTAGACAACGCAATCAAATTTAGCGCTGGCGGCAACGCGGTGAGCATCGCGCTGCGAGGCGACGCGCTGGCGGCAACGCTGGTTGTGAATGACCACGGCGTTGGCATCGCTCGTGGGGATGTGGAACGGGTGTTCGATCGGTTCTATCGCGCGGAATCAGTGCGTGGCACCACGAGCGGCGCCGGCCTGGGCCTCGCGATCGCGCGATCGATTGCGGACCTGCATCGCGCACGTATCGTGATCGAGCCCGGCCGGGAGCGCGGCACGTGCGTAACGGTCAAGTTTCCCACGCCCGATAGCGCTCGGCTCGCGAGCCTCCTTCAGCATTCCTAGCCGCCACTTCACAGTTGGTCGTTCGCCAGACGCCCCAGCCGGCCGTTGGGGTCGAGAAGGCGATACAATCCCGGTAGTACCAGCAGCACGATGGGACCGGAAAGCACGAATCCCCCGATTACCGCGATCGCGAGCGGTTGCATCAGTTGCGAGCCTTGTCCGAGAGCGAGTGCAAGCGGTGCGAGCGCGAAGGCAGTCGCGAGAATCGTCATCGCCACCGGCCGTACGCGCCGTACCGCCGCCTCCGCCCAGGCTTCGTGCACGGAATGACCCGCCCGCAGCGCGAGACGAGCTTCGTGGATCACGAAGATCGCATTCTCGCCGACGATTCCGACCATCATGATTGCGCCGACATAGCTGGAGATGTTGAGCGTTTGCCCGGTGAGCAGCAGTAGTGCAAGAACGCCCGCGAGGCCCGCCATGGCGCACAGCGACGTGACGACGGGCGCGCGCCAATCCGCGAACTCGAACAGGACGACCACCGACACGAGTAGCAGCCCCGCCAACAGGACGTAGAACAACCCGCCGAAGGACTGCTGTTGTTGCTGATAGAGACCGCCGTATTCGATTCGCATTCCCGGTCCGAGCGGCACGTCGCGTGCGATGCGATGCCGGATGTCCGACATGGCGCCCCCCAGGTCGCGACCGGAAAGGCGCGCCGTGACGCCGACGAAGGTCTTGAGATTCTCGCGATCTATCTCGGCTTCCGGCACGCCCGTCGAGACGGAGGCCACCGCGGAGAGCGGGATGAGCGCGGTCGACGGCGATGACGCGCGAATCCGGAGCGCAGTGAGCGGACCCTCGCTCGGTGCAAAGACGCGTAGGTCGTACATGCGATCACCCACGCGAATCTGACCGGCGACTGTGCCGGTAATGGCGGGTTCCACCGCAGCCGCAACCGTTTGCGTGTTCAGTCCGAAGCGCGCCGCCGACACGGCATCGACGTGCACCTGCAGTGCCGGTCCTGCGATCACGATGCCGTCAAAGACATCCTCCACACCCGGAACCTTTGCGAGCAAGCGCGCAACCTGCTCGGCTTTCGCCGCCAGCGCCGCCGGATCATCACCAAATATCTTGACGTCGATCGGCTGTGGCGTTCCGCCAGTGAGGTCTCCGATGTTGTCTTCGAGCAACTGTCCAAAGTCCGTGTGGATCGCGGGCTCCACGGCCGCGATCTTCGTGCGCAGCTCATCCATGATCTCGTCGACGCCGCGCCGCTGCCGCAGCGGCTTGAGCTTGATGACGTAGTCGCCGCGGTTCGGCTCCGTGATGAAGAAGCCGAGCTGGGTGCCCGTTCGGCGAGAATAGCTCTCCACTCCCGGCATAGAGTCGATCACGCGCTCCGCGACGCGCAGCATCGCGTCGGTTTCCGTGAGCGATGTCCCGGGCGGCGTCCAATAGTCCAGAATGATCGAACCTTCATCCATGCTGGGAAGGAAATCCGTACCTATGCGTCCGTACATCAGGTACGTCGCGATCAGGAGCAGCGCGGTTATGATCGAGGCGATCGCACCATGCCGCACGAAGAGCGTGACCGTCGAGCGATACGCCTCTCTCGTGCGCGCGCCGATCGCCGACAGGCGGCGTCTGAACCGTTCCCACGTCGTCGTGATGGAAGGCTCGGCTGGTGCTGCCGCATCGAGGCCATTCGACAAGGACTCTGCACTCGCGGTAGCGGCCGGCGCGGTTGCGCCTCCCAACCAGCTCACAGCCACAGGCACCGCCACGAGCGCAACGAAGAACGAAATCACCAACGCGAGCGCCATCGTTAGCGCTAACGGCTTGAAGAACGCACCCACCACGCCCGTGAGCAGTGCAAACGGAAGGAGAATGACGATCGTGGAAAGGCTCGATCCGATGAGCGCGGGACGAAGCTCACCCGCGCCGCTCTCGGTCGGATCGGCGGACGCGCCTCGCCGATGGTGAGTATCGATGTTCTCGATCACCACGATCGCATCATCGGCAATGAGCCCGAGCGAGGCGGCGATGCCGGCGAGCGTCATCAGATTGATGGTCTGACCCGCAATGCCGAGCGCGAGACCCACGATCGCCACTGTGACTGGAATCGCGGCGACAGCGATCAGCGTGAATCGCCAATTGCGCAGGAAGAGAAGCAACACCACAGCCGCCAGGATGACGCCAATGATGATCGCGTCGCGCGCGCCGTTAACCGAGTCGGAGACGAATTTGGCCTGATCGTAGAAATTGCTCCACCGCACGCCCTTCGGCAGTAGGTCTGGCTGGCTCTTGAACAGAAGTTGAATGCCATCTGCAATAGCGACGGTATTCGCCGAGGGCTGGCGGACGATGTTCACCAACACGGCGCTCTTGCCGTCGGCGGTAGTACGCACGTACGACACTGCGTCGGCGACTACGACCGTGCCGAGGTCGGCCAGCGTTGCGGGGGGACTGCCCGGCACGGGGACCGCAATCTGCGCGAGCGAATCCAGGCCACTGACGCGACCCGTTACGAGCGTCAGATACAGCTCGTGGTTTTGCTCCGAGAGTCCGGTGGAAACAACGGCGTTGTTTGCGGTGATCGCCTGCACTACATCCGAGATGGCGAGCTGCCGGCCAACGAGCGCCGCTCGGTCGAGTCGCACCTGGAATTCACGCTGCCGCCCGCCCTGGATCTGAACCTGCGCCACACCCGGAATGCGTACGAGCGCCGGCTTGAGCGTGAACTGCGCGAGATCCCAGAGCTGCGCCTGCGTCAATGTCGATGACGTGAGCGCGTATCCCTGGATCGGAAACGTCGCCGTGTTCATCCATTCGACCTCGATGCGCGCCTGCACGGGCAGATCGGGGCGAATGCGTTGCGTCTCCGCCTGCACTCGCGTGAGCGCTGCCTGCATGTCCGTGCTCCACGCGAATTCGGCGGTCATCTCCGATGATCCGCGTGAGGTTGTCGAGCGCACGAGAATGATGCCGGGCACGCGGAGGACCGCCTCCTCCAGCACGCGCGTGACGGTGGGCATCATCTGCGCCGCTGGCTCGTCCCCCACGTCGGCGATGACCTTGATTTGCGGAAAGGTCACGGACGGAAAGATCGACGACGGCAGTGAGGCCGCCTCGTACGCTCCTGCGCCCGCGAGGATAGCGAGCAGCAGGAAGATTCCGACGGCGCGGTGGCGTGCTGTCGCGACGAACTTCATCGCGTGGCCGGAGCGGCGCCCTCCGAAGTGATTGCCGTCGAATCGGCGGTCGCTTCGGTCACGCGGCTCCCGTCCGGCAATCCTACTTGTCCGGAGATGATCACTCGCGTGCCGGACGCGAGACGCGGCGACGCGATCTCCGAAGAACTCCCTTGTTGCACGCCAACGGCCACCGAGACCCAGTGCGCACGCCCAACTGAATCCACGACGGCCACCCGTGCGGTTCCATTTACATCGTCGCGGAGAATGGCCGCGGAAGGTACGATCGAAATGTCGGTGCGCGCTCCGACCGTGATGTGCGCAGTCCCGAAGAGGCCGATCGGCACCACGACGTCGGACAGCCGCAGATCGATGCGCACCGGCACGCTCATGGTGCTCGTGTCCGCCGGTAGCAGACCGTGCACGGTCCCTTCGGCCGAAGCGGTGCGGCCCGGCGCCTCGATCGTCGCGCGCTGGCCCGGACGGATGCGCTGGAGATCGCTTTGCGCGATGTGAGCGACGAACACGATCGAGCTCGCGCTCGCAATGCTGACAATGCTGTCGCCGGGACTCAGCAGATCACCCTGACTCGCGCCCCGGGAGACGATCACGCCGGCGCGAGGCGCGCGCAGCGGGCTCTCGATGAGGCTCTGCTTCGCGAGCACCAGCGCGCGCTCGGCATCGCTGCGAGCGGTGGCAGTCCGGGCGTCACGGAGCATGACCTCTGCTCCATTGAGCGCCGCCTGGCTCGCCTGACTGATGATGGTGCCGATTTGCTGCCCACCTTGCACCCGATCGCCAATGACCACGTCGAGCGATTGAAGTGTGCCCGTGAACGGCGCGCGCACCTTCTGGACGTCGAGCGCATCGGTGCGCCCCGGCCCGCTAACGATCACGGCGAGGTTACCGCGCGTCACGACGGCCATGTGTACGGGAGTTGCCGCAACGCTGCTGTCGCGCGTCGAGATCGTATCGACTACTCCGCGATTCCCCGCCGATTCCGACGGGTCGGCGTTGCTTCCACCGCGCGAGCACCCCGCGAGAACGACGACGAACAACGCTCGCCGCGCAATGAGCTCTGCTCGTTGATTCACTTGGTTCCCCATCGCAGCGTTGTGGCCTCCGCCTGTCGATAGCGCAGAACGGCGTCGGCGTATGAGATGCTCGCGTTGACCCAGGCAGTGTACGCATCCAGCACTTCCAGTGCGGTCGCCGCGCCACCGTTGTACATGCTCGCCGTCTGCAGATACGCGTCGCGTGCGCGCGGAACGTTGCTCGCCCACAGTTGCACCTGCTGATACGCGCGCGTGCGCTGAGCATCTGCGAGCTCCCAGGACAATCGCGACTGCCGAAGCGCCAGCGTCTCGCTGCCTTTTGCTTGCTGCACCATCAGATCTGCACGCGCTAGGCGTGAACGAAAGACGCCCGCATCCAGAAAGGGCCACGAGAGCGAGAACAAGACCGCACCGCCGAACCCGCTCCCGCTGAACGGGCCAGTTCCAGGATTCGAGGAGCTGAAGGTCGGAATGACGCCGAGTCCGGCCGACACCGAGAGCTGGGGCCTGCGTTCCGAGCGCGTCCCCGCGAGTCCCGTTTCCACGAACGCGCGATTGGCTGCGGCCTGCCGCAGCTCCGGCGTGAGTAGCCAGGGCGTGCTGTCGGGTGGAACGGGTTGCGCAGGAAGCGGGAGTGGCACGAGCTCGAGCGTCGATTTCGGATCCCGGCCCATGAGATCATTGAGCTCGAGGCGTGCTTCGTCGAGCGCGCGCCGCGCGTCGGCCAACGTCGCCTCCTCCGTACCGAGCCGCACCTCGGTGGTCAGCACATCGCTGCCGACCGGCTGGCCGGCCGCGCGCCGAGCCTCGATCTGCGCGAGATAGCTGCGCAGTCGCTCGATGCCCCGCTCGCGAATGCCGATCTCCTCCTCGGCCATAAGGAATTCAGCGAAGCGCAAGCGCACGGCGAGCTCGATGTCTTTTTGTGCGACACGGTAGCCGGCACCGGCGGCCCGAACACGAAAGCCGACGCCACGCAGATTTGCCCGCCGAAGTCCGCCAGAATAAAGCGTGTCGCTGGCGACCACCTGCAACAGTCCCTGTGAGGTCGTATACGCGATGGGGCCCCCAAAGTTCGCGGCGCTCTCGAGGGAAAGCCTGGGCAAACGGCTCGCTCGCGCCTCGCGAACCTGCGCCTGCGCGATGGCCGAGTCGAACGCGACGATCGGAAGTTTGGCGTTCGCGGTGCGTGCGAGTTGGAGTGCGGCATCGATCGTCAGCGGAGTGGTCGCCGACGTATCGACAACGGCCTCCTGAGCCGGCGCTTCGAGCGGAAACATTACGCACAGCGCTACCAATCCTTCAAGAATCAGGCGCCGCGACTGGCCGCGGAGCAGTACGTGCGTGCTCGGCATGTTCCGTTGATGAAGGTCCACGCAGCGGCACCGCACCGCACGCTCCGGTGCAAGATGCGGGCAACTTAGAGTTAGAACATGACGCGTAGATTACAGGAAGCATGTCGTGTCGCGAGCCAGCTAGCAACGTCGCCGTCAGTCCCGTCGAACAGAGAGTCGGTCGGAGTATTATTGCGTATGGATGATCACACGATGGCGCCCTGCGCACGCTCGTTCGACATTTTTCGTCGCGTGCTCGTGGTGGTCGGCGGACACGCGACGTTTGTTTCGATTCCGGTGCATGCGCAGCGGAGCGATTCCGTACCGCCCGGCACCAACGCCGATCACCGCCTTTCAGTCTTCACGCGCTCGGACGCATGGATACTCGGCGGCTTCATCGCCGGCACCGTGGCGATGCGCCCGTTCGACAAGGAGATCGCGAACGAGATTCGCGAGCCGGGCTTCCAGGCGAATGGATTCGCGTCGCACAGCGCGAAGGTGTTCAACTTTCTCGGCGATCCGGGCACGGTCATTGGGGGAGTGGCGCTGTACGGAATCGGCCGCATCGGGCACTTCCAGCGTGTAGCCGATCTCGGACTGCACGGCACCGAAGCGGTGATCGTTAGCGGAGCGATCACGTACGTGCTCAAGGGAATCGCCGGGCGCCAGCGGCCCGGTCACGCCGGCGTGAATGATCCCGATGACTTCAAGCTCGGCGGCGGTTTCGGCGCGGGCGGAAATGCATCATTCCCATCGGGACACGCTACGGCGGCCTTCGCGGCCGCCACCATCGTGACGCTCGAGACGCGTCGATGGTCGCCGAAGTCCACGTGGTACATCGCGCCCGTGATGTTCGGTGGAGCAACGATGGTGGGCGTCGCTCGACTCTACACCAATGCGCATTGGGCGAGCGATGTGGTCATGGGCGCGGGAATCGGCACGATCACAGCGCTCAAGGTGTTCCGCTTTAATCACGTCACGGCACCGGGCAATCGGGTTGACAGGTGGCTGCTTGGCGCGGTGCCCGCTGTCTCCCCGGGACCGAGCGGTCGCGGCGCGATGATGGTCTGGTCGTTCGCGGCTCCGCGGTAGCATCGTGAGTTAGAAGTTCGTCGTATGGCTAGCCCGAGCGGCAGTCGCACGAACGTGGTCGAGGACTTCGCGGTTCAGGTTGGTACAAGTTGATGAAACGAAACAAACGGAGCGAACGGACACAGGCGGATGACGATCAAAGAAGAGCGTTTCCTCCGTCTGGTCCGTCACGTCCGTTCATTTCGTTTCTCCCATTGTTATGGCCATGGGCCATCGGGTCGATCGTGAGGTGTCGGTCATGGTCTACTACCGAGGAGAGCCTCTCGCCGAGCAAACGCTCGACATGATCGTCGACGAGAAGCTCGTCCTCGAGACCAAAGCGACTGAGCTCCTTCACCCCAACGCTTCGCTGCAGCTTTTCAGCTATCTGTGCGCAACGAACCTGGAAGTGGGGCTCCTGCTGCATTTCGGTCGGAAGCCGAAGTTCTATCGCGTAATCTGCCAGAACCACTTCAAGCGCCACCAAAATTGCGATCACCGCCTGGAATGACTACTACTTTCCAGTACGCGACGCCTAGTTGGCCGAGCGCGAACTAGCGCGCGCCGCGGCGACGATTGAATCCCGGGACACGCGCTCGATGAACACACCACGGCCCCCAGGCTGCAGATCGACTCGTACCGAGTAGACCGGCGCGCCGGTGTGCTCGGCCAGCAGGATCGTGTCGCGCGCGCCGAGGTCGCGGGCGAAGACGTTGCCGTTGCCGCGCGCAACGATGAACGGCTGGTATGGCAGGAACCCGGCGGCGTTCTCTGCAATGTGTGAACGGCACGATGGGCCATATTCGAGTCCGGGGAGAGCTCGCTCACCGGTGCGCGGCGAGAATGGCGACGGAAGTAGCCGCGCCGAATCGGCCATCAGCGGCGCGAGTGCGGCGAGCGCGGCGTCGCCGCGCAGCCCACGCGACTCGACGGCGTCGAGACGTCCGCTTAGAACACACGTGTCGACACGACGATAGAGAAACGATGCGTCGCTGCGCGAAATGCCCAGCGCCCAGAGACGCGCGATGAGCTGTCCACCCCAGCTCTCGCGCACCAGCACGAGTGCGTTGCGCGCGCCCGCAAGCGCGGCAGCACCGCTTGCGTCCCAACGTTCGAGCGGACCGATCTTCTCGTACTCGTGCGCGCGCGCCGGAATGCCGATCGTGAGCGCGCCGAGGGCCGAGACGGCATAAGCCGCGGTGGTTCCGCGGAAGCGAGCGCCCGAACCCCAGCGATCGCGCACGATGAGCGGAAGTCGTGCGGTCCACAGTGCGAGCACAGGCGCGAGTGGATAGAGAAAACGCGGACCGAGGTAGTCGCCGGAGAACCAGTAGGAGAAATACGCAGCCACCAGAAGCGCGGAAGCGGCCAGCCAATAGCGATCGTACGCATCGAAGCGCGGTATCAGCGCGAGAGCGGCGAGCACCGGAATGAGTGCCGGGAGGGGCGCCTCGAACATGTGTGACTGCAGCTGCACGAAATAGAGGTTGATGAGCGCAAGCCCGTGGAGAGGCGTGTGCAAGGCGCCACTCGGGTCGCGATGAAAGCCAAGTCCGTGTGCGCTCCCCCACATGACCTCGTAGCCGAATCTGAGCGGAGCGCCCGTCGTCTGCGAGTTCAGCCACATCAGTGCGGCGAGCGGGATCGCCACGCCGAGTGCGGCCGCGAGCGCGTCGCTCCATCGGCTGCGCTCGCGAAGTGCGCGCGCGAGGAGCCAGATGCCGGCAGGGATCGCAAAGGCAACGGCCTCGACGGGGCGAATCGTGGCAGCGCATCCAAGCGCGAGCCCGACAACGAGCGCGAGAGCTGGCCTCGGACTCGCCGAACGCGTTAGGTGGGCGAGTGCGGCGACGCCGATCATGAGCCACATGAGCGTCGGCGCATGATTCATGTACGTCGCCGACATGAAGACGACGAACGGTGCAAACGCGAACATGAGGAGCGCGCCAAGCGCGACGCCAGCTCTCGATTCAACGGCACGAAGATACCAGGCGAATGCCGCAACGCCGAGCGCGCCGCATATCGGACCAACGAGCCACGGCGCGCGCAGGAGCTCTCCGAGCGCAAGCATCGCCGGCCCACCCGCCGGAAACTGCGAGTACACCTTTCCGCCCGTGTCGATGATATGGTAGACGCCGAAAAATTCGAGATGAGCCGGCGCCGGGAGCCACAGTCGGCCAGCGGTGAAGATTCTCGCCTGAACCAGCTGTGCAAGCTCGTCGATGTTGAGCGGGCGACCGTCGAAAACTACTTGCGCGGCTACTGCGTACACCGCGAAGGCGACGATAGCGATGAGCCACTGAGCGGCCCGCGGCCGGTCGCGGTACCACTCCGTGAGCGACGCGAGCGCGGGTGCGCGCCACCATGCCGGCCGCGAGCGCGTCAACGCAACGATTGCCAGAGTCAACGCGAGCACGACGCCAACGCCACGAAGCCATGCGCGCAGCTCGATCGCATAGCCCTGGACGCCCAGCGGGAGAAAGCCGAGCGCGGCGACGACTGCGACGACCGTCCACCGGACGATGGACGACGCGACGGACCTTCGCTGCGCAGCTTCTTGCCTCATCCGATGAGGACGCGACGGACGCGGAGCACGCAACGCGCCGTCCCGCGCTGGTCAGCCTCGCGCGTCCGTGCTTCGCTCGCTGTCGAGATGCTTCATGAGCGCCGCGGGGTAGCGATCACCGGCGGCGCCAGCGGCTGGTACGGCGTGTTCGATTCGCGCGAGATCCGCGGCCGTGAGCGTCACGTCGAGCGCGCCCAGCGCCTCCGCAAGCTGCGCTCGGCGACGCGATCCAACCAACGGAAGAATGTCGTCGCCGCGCGACGCGACCCACGCGATCGCGAGTTGCGCGACCGTCGCCCGCTTCTCGGTCGCGATCGCTCGCAGCGCCTCCACGAGCGCGAGATTGTTCGCGAGATTCTCGCCGGTGAAGCGTGGATGGTTCGCGCGGATGTCGCGCGCACCCGCTCCCTCGCCGGTCCAGCGTCCGCTGAGCAGCCCGCGCGCAAGCACGCCGTACGCGGTGATCGCGATTCCGAGCGCGCGCGTGGTGGGTAAAATCGCCCTTTCGATACCGCGCGAAAATAGCGAGTACTCGATTTGCAGATCGCAGATTGGATGCGTCGCGTGCGCGCGCCTCACCGTCTCGGCGCCCGCCTCCGAAAGTCCGATGT
>JANWLO010000180.1 GCA_025450815.1 Gemmatimonadaceae bacterium | reverse complement strand
GTTACGGTCGTGAATCGGCTCTTCGTCGGCGACGAAGAGGAACACGAATCGGATCTCGATGAAGATGAAATGGATGGCGAGTCCAACTCGCCAATCCCCGGCGGCGTGTGGGAGGGTCAGCGCGTGGGTACGGGACGCCGCCGCCAGGGAAACTCCGGCGAGATGGACCGGCACGCTGATCCCAAACCGGTGCTCGAGGACAAATGGCTCAGCGAGGATCGCGCGCTCGACGAGGCGGCAGGGCCAATCGAGGGAATCGCCGAGCGACGCCGCGGGAAGAAGGCGAAGGGCGCGGAGAAGCCGACGGCCGACGGAAACGGTCCAGTAGCGCCGTCGGGCGACTGACATCGCTCGCCGCATCGCACCTCCCTGCACCTCACTTCCTTGCACTAGAGCGGGCCGCCAACGCGGCCCGTTCATCATCCGGTTAGTTTTTTCGCATGACCGAACCGCTCGCCCCGCAATTCGACTTCGTAACGGTCGAGCGGGAGATCTACCGGCAGTGGCTCGACGCCGATCTCTTCACCGCGCACGCGGCGCGATCCGTTCGCGCGGGCGGCGAGCGCCAGCCATTCACGATCGTCATCCCGCCGCCCAACGTGACGGCGGTGCTGCACATGGGCCACGGTCTGAACAACGCCGTGCAGGACGTGATCGTCCGCTGGCGCCGCATGGCGCAGGACGAAACGCTGTGGGTGCCCGGTACCGACCACGCCGGGATCGCCACGCAGAACGTCGTCGAGCGCATCATCGCCAAGGAAGGCAAGTCGCGGTTCGACCTGGGCCGCGACGCATTCGTCGAGCGCGTCACCGAGTTCGTAACGGAAACGGGCGGCACGATCCTCGAGCAGCTGCGCGCAATCGGCAGTTCGTGCGACTGGTCGCGCACGGCCTATACCTTCTCGCCGCCGCTGTCGCGCGCCGTGCGCGAGGCCTTCGTGCGCCTCTACGAAGAGGGGTTCGTGTACCGCGGCAATCGCGTGATCCACTGGTGCCCGCGTTGTCTCACTTCGCTGAGCGACGAGGAGGCGGAGCCTCGCGAGACGAGCGGGCGTTTGTACTACGTGACGTATCGCGCCGCCGACGGGTCCGATCGCTCGATCTCCGTCGCGACGACGCGCCCCGAGACGATTCCCGGCGATGTCGCGGTCGCGGTGAATCCCGCCGACGAGCGCTATCGCGAGCTCGTGGGCACGAACGTCGTTCTGCCTCTCGTGGGCATCGAGATTCCGGTGATCGCCGACGACTACGTCGACGCTTCGTTTGGCACGGGCGCGCTCAAGATCACGCCGGGTCACGACACGAACGACTTCGAGGTGGGACGACGGCACTCGCTGCCGACGCCAGTCGTGATCGACGAGACCGGCGCTATGCGCGAGGTCGCGGACGCGCGCGGTCGCATTCCCGGCGCACTCCTGGGACTCGACCGCTTCGAGGCGCGCGACCGAATCGTCGAGATGCTGCGAGACGCGGGCGCGCTCACGAAGACCGAGCCGCACCAGCACAACGTTCGCGCCTGCTATCGCTGCGAGACCGTGATCGAGCCGCGTCTCTCCGACCAGTGGTTCGTGCGCATGCAGCCGCTCGCCGAGCCGGCGCTCGCCGCCGTGCGCGACGGCAAGATCCGCATCCTCCCCGAGCGTTGGGAGGCAGTCTACATCAATTGGCTCGAGCAGATTCGCGACTGGAATATCTCGCGCCAGCTATGGTGGGGCCATCGCATTCCGGTGTGGTATTGCGATGCCTGCGGCGGCGAGCCGATCGTGAGCCGCGACGATGTCTCCGCATGCCCGAACTGCGGCGGCGCGGTGCGCCAGGACGAAGACGTGCTCGACACCTGGTTCTCATCGTGGCTCTGGCCGCTGTCGACGCTCGGATGGCCCGATGAAGGGAGCGAGGATCTCGAGTCCTTTTATCCCACCGACGATCTCGTGACCGCTCCGGAGATCATCTTCTTCTGGGTGGCGCGGATGATCATGGCGGGCTACCACTTCGCAGGGCGCGCGCCATTTCACACCGTGTATCTCACCGGAACCGTGCGCGACATCCAGCATCGCAAGATGTCGAAGTCGCTCGGCAACGGGATCGACCCGCTCGACGTGGTACATCGCTACGGCGCCGACGCACTGCGGTACACGGTCATCGCTGGGATGGGGATGGGCACGGACCTCATGCTCGACCCAGACAACCTCGACGCGTCGTTCGCGCCGGGGCGCAACTTCGTCACGAAGCTCTGGAACATCGGGCGCTTCCTGCTCTCGAGCGTCAGCGACGGCGACGTGATCGCGCTTGCCGGCATCGCCCCAGAACGGTTGACGCGTGCCGACGAATGGATACTCGATCGACTCGACGCTGCCATCCGCGAGGCCGATGCATCGCTCGGCCCCGCACGCCCCTCGCGCAACGAGCGCTGGGCCAGCGACGAGCTCGCGCAGGGGCTTCGGCTCAGCGAGTACGTCGAAAGTGCACGCCGCTTCGTGTGGAACGAGCTCGCGGACTGGTACGTGGAAGCGGCCAACGCGCGCGTGCTATCCGAGGGCCCGGCTCGCGACGTTGCGCGCGCCGTGCTCGTGCACGTCTTCGATCAGGCGCTGCGGCTGCTGCATCCCGTGGTACCGTTCGTCACCGAGGCGCTCTGGCAACGTCTCCCGGGGCGCGGCCGCGACGAGTACCTCGCGCGTGCCACGTGGCCCAGCCCCGGCGCGCCGCGCGCGCGCGCAGCTTCGTTCGAGCTCGCTCGCGAAGCGGTTAGCGCGATCAGGCAGATTCGCGCCGAGTACACCGTGGCGCCGGGCAAGAACGTCGAGGCGCTGTTGGTCGGCCGCGACGATCGCGCGCGCGCCGTGCTCGCCGAGGAGAGCGCGCTCGTTGGCCGGCTCGCGCGCGCGACGGTAACCGTTGGCGCGCAGGCAGCACGCGAAGCCGTCGCGCACGCGCTGCTCCCCGATGGCTCCGAGGTAAGCGTGCTGCTCGCGGGACTCGTGGACGTCGCGAAGGAGTGCGCGCGCGTGAGCTCCGATCTCGCGCAGCTCGAGAAGCAGCTCGGCGCGCTCGAGCAGCGGTTGGCGAACGAGAGTTTTGTTTCGCGCGCGCGCCCGGACGTCGTGGAGAGTGAGAGAAAGAAGCTGGAGGAGTGGAGCGCGCGGCGCGAGCAGCTCACGAGCAAGAAAAGGGCGCTGTGCGGCGCCTGATCCTGCTTGCCGCGCTTCTCGCCTGCGCACAGCAGGGTTTCCCGCCGGGCGGGCCGCCGGACAAGGTTCCTCCCAAGCTGCTCAAGACGACGCCCGACTCCGATGCTCGCAACGTGACGGACAAGGAAGTGAATCTGCAGTATGATGAAGTGCTCAATGAGCGCCCGGGCGGAGCGGCCTCGCTCGACCAGCTCGTTCTCATCTCGCCGCGCGACGGCGCGCCGCGCGTCGGCTGGCATCGCTCGCGGCTCTCGGTGCGCGGCCACAAGGACTGGAAGCCGAACACGACGTACACAGTCACCGTTCTTCCCGGAATCTCGGATCTCAGAGGCAACGCGGACAAGGCGGGTTTCGAGCTCGTGTTCTCCACCGGTCCGGAGATCGCGAGCGAATCCATCTCGGGGGTGGTGTTCGACTGGCCTGCCGGCCATCCCGCCCCCAACGCGCTCATCGAAGCAATCTCGCACCCGGACAGCGTCGTCTACATCGAGCGAGCGGACTCCGTGGGCAGGTTCACGATCGCCCACATGCCGCCGGGATCTTTCACCGTGTACGGCTGGATCGATGCCAACAATAATCACGATCGCGACCAGCACGAGCAGTTCGACTCCGCCGTGGTCTCGCTGAAGGATACAGCGCGCGTGGAGCTGCTGACCTTTCTCCACGACTCCGTCGGCGCGCACATCCAGTCCGTTGACGTGCGTGATTCGTTGCTGATCCACGCGACGTTCGACAAGCCCGTCGATCCGAAGCAACCCTTCGACACCGCTCACTTCGCTCTTCGCGCCGCCGACTCGTCGGTGGTGCCGATCAAGTCGATCGTGTCCGCGCGCGAGATCGACAAGCAGCGCGCCGATTCGGCGGCGCACGCAGATTCCATTCGCGCGCGCACCGATACGGCGTTCCGGCGACAGTACCTGGCACAGCATCGCCTTCCCACGGACTCCACGGCGCGCCGCGCGATGCGCCTCTCCGCAGAGCTCGCGACACTCTTGCCAAGCAAACCGATTCCGGTGACGGATCTGCTGATCGCCATCGCCACCCCGCTCACGCCTGGCGCAACCTATCGTCTCGACTCGAAAGACATTCACAACCTGATGGGCATCGCAGCGAGCTCGACTCGCACATTCTCTGTTCCCAAGCCTGCGCCGAGGAATCCGAAGGACAGCACGCGCGCGGAGCCCGGCGCGCACCTGCGGCCGCCGCCGACGATGCACGACACCACACACGCGAAGCCGCCCGCATGACCGACTCCCGTCCCGCCGTCTTTCTCGATCGCGACGGCACGATCAACGTCGACACCGTCAACGTGTCGCGCGCCGACTCGGTGCGACTAATTCCCGGCGCCGCCGCCGCGATCGCGCGCCTCAACGCGGCCAACGTGCCGGTCGTCGTCATCTCGAATCAGTCCGGAATCGGACGCGGCCTCTTCACCGTGGAGCTCTACGAGGAGGTGCGGCGCCGCATCGACGAGATGCTCGCGGCCGAGGGCGCGCACGTGGATGCGGTGTACATCTGTCCGCATTCGCCGGATGTCACGCCCGCGTGCGATTGCAGGAAGCCGGCAACGCAGCTCTACCAGCGGGCAGCGGCCGAGCACGGACTCGATCTTGCGACCTCGTGGTACGTTGGCGACCGGCTGCGCGACATTCTTCCCGCAAAGACTTTTCACGCGCACGGTATTCTCGTACCACGCGACACGACGCCTGGCGCTGATGTCGTCGCCGCAAAGGATGGTTTCGCCATCTCCACCAGCCTCGGCTCCGCCGTCGATCGCATCCTTGCGGGGCTCCCACTATCTACTCCGCCTCGGGGGTCGTAGACTGTTTCCGATGTCGTCCCGCCTGGCGGTACTCGCGTCCGGTCGTGGTTCCAATCTGCGCGCGCTGCACGAGTATCTCACGCACGGCGGGCGCGGCAGCATCGCGCAGATCTCCCTCGTGCTCTCGGATCACGCAGATGCGGGCGCGCTCGCCTTCGCAAAATCGCACGACATCGCGGCGGTTGCGATCGAGGGCGGCACGCTGGGCGGCGAACGGCTGCTCGCGCAGCTCCACTCCCATCGCATCGATCTAGTGGTGCTCGCCGGATATCTGCGGCTCGTCCCATCGAACGTGGTGAACGAGTACCGCGGCCGCATCCTCAACGTGCACCCCGCGCTCCTGCCCGCGTTCGGAGGGTCGGGAATGTACGGGCTTCGCGTGCACGCCGCGGTGATCGCGAGCGGCGCGCGCGTGTCCGGAGCAACGGTGCACTTCGTGGACGAGCGCTACGATCACGGCGCGGTCATCGCGCAGTGGCCCGTGCCCGTGCTCTCGGGCGACACGCCGCAGCTTCTCGCAGCGCGAGTACTCCGCGTGGAGCACGCGCTCTTTCCGGCCGCCGTCGCGGCGGTCGCCCAATCTCGCATCGCGCTCGACCAGAACGGCCGCGCGACGCACATGCATCTTCCGAATCTGGACGATGCGACTTACGTCCTCGATTCCATCGACGATGCCGCGCTGCGCAAGGCGATCGGCATTGCCCTCTCCGCCTGAAACGCCACACTCGGAATACATGCCTCGCGCTCTCCTCTCGGTATCCGACAAGACCGGCATCGCCACCTTCGCCCGTTCGCTCGTCACGCTGGGTTGGGAGATCATCTCGACTGGCGGCACCGCGCGGGCGCTACGCGAGGCCGGCATCAATGCGCGCGACGTCGCGGACGTCACCGGATTCCCGGAGATGCTCGACGGTCGCGTGAAGACCCTCCACCCTGCAGTGCACGGCGGACTGCTCGCGCGGCGCGATCTCCCGGAGCACATGAGCGCGCTCGCCAAGCACGAGATTCAACCGATCGATCTCGTCGCCGTGAATCTCTATCCGTTTCGCGAGACTGCCGCGCGGCCCAACGTTCACCCGGATGAGGTAATCGAGAACATCGACATCGGTGGCCCATCGATGCTCCGCTCGGCGGCGAAGAACTTCGCGTCGGTGTACGTCATCGTGGACCCCGCGGACTACTCGAAGGTGCTCGCCGCGCTGGAGGCGAAGGACGACGACCTCGACCTCCGGCGGATGCTCGCCGAGAAGACGTACGCGCACACGGCGTCGTACGACGCTGCGATCACGAGTTGGTTCGCGGCCCAGCGCAACGATCGCTTTCCCGAGGTGGTGCCGATCTCGCTCGAGCGCGCGCAGGCGCTGCGCTACGGCGAGAACCCCGGTCAGGAGGCCGCATTCTACGTGGAGCAGCGCGGTGCCGGTCTGGCGGCGCTCGTACAACGCGGCGGCAAGGAGCTGAGCTTCAACAATCTGCTTGACCTCGAGGGCGCGCTCCTCGCAACCGATATGCTCGGCGACGGCGCACCGTGCTGCGCGATCATCAAGCATACGTCGCCGTGCGGGCTCGCGGTCGCGCCGACCGCGCTCGAGGCGTATCAGAAGGCGCTCGCGTGCGATCCGGTGTCGGCCTTCGGGAGTGTGATCTCGTTCAACGTACCGGTGGACGAGAAGCTGGCGGACACGATCTCGAGCTTGTTCGTCGAGTGTCTCGTCGCGCCGGCTTTCAGCGCCGAGGCAATCGAGATTCTGGGGCGCAAGAAAAATTTACGGGTACTCGAGGGGCGGGCGCCGTGGGCGCACGGTGCGCTCGACTTCAAGCGCGTGCGCGGCGGCGTGCTGGTGCAGGACCGCCCGTCGATCGACCGCAGCCTCTCGAGCTGGACGATCGTCACGACGCGCTCGCCGACGAATGCGGAGCGCGATGATCTGCTGTTCGCGTGGCGCGCGGTGGCGAGCGTGAAGTCGAACGCGATCGTGCTGGCGCGCGGTGGCGCGACGATCGGAATCGGCGCGGGACAGATGTCGCGAGTCGACGCGAGCTTCCTGGCCGTGCACAAGGCGCGCACCACTGGCATCGATCCCGCCGGCTCCGTGCTTGGCTCCGACGCGTTTTTCCCCTTCCGCGACGGCGTGGATCACGCGGCCGAGGCAGGCGTGACGGCGATCATCCAGCCGGGAGGCTCGGTGCGCGACCCCGAGGTGATCGCGGCCGCGAACGAGCGCGACATCGCGATGGTGTTCACCGGCAGCCGGCTCTTCCGACACTAGTGGCGTCGTTGCCTATCCCCGGCGACGCGTCCATCTTGCACCGCTGACCCCGCGCCGGCCCTGTCGCCGGCGCCGCGCGTTTCCGACACCGAAAATATGCCACCGAAGAGCACCGATCTCGACTATCGCCCGTCATATCTGGCGGCGACGATCACATCGCTTGTCATCTTCGCGATCTATCTCGCGACGCTGGCGCCGTCCACCGCGATGTGGGATACCAGCGAGTACATCTCGGCGGCGTACGTGCTCGGCCTTCCTCACCCGCCCGGCAATCCGCTGTTCGTGCTCATCGGACGCGTGTTCGCGATTTTGCCGCTCGGACATCTCAGCGTCGCCATGAAGGTCAACATTCTGGCCGCGCTCACGAGCGCGATCGCTGCCGGCATGTGGTTCCTGATCACGGAGCGGGTGCTCGTGGGATGGCTGCAGGACCGGTGGCAGCGGATCGCGGGCGGAGCGATAGCAGCGCTGGTGGGCGCGACCGAATTTACCGTTTGGAACCAGTCGGTGGTGAACGAGAAGGTCTACACGGTTTCCTTGATGGGGCTCGCGATCATCTCGTGGCTCATCGTGCGGTGGTCGGACGATCCGGACAGTCCAATCGCGGACAAGCTACTCGTCATCATCGCGTACCTGCTCGGCCTGGGATTCGCGAACCACATGATGGGATTTCTCGCGGGTCCCGCCGTGGTGGTGGCGGTGTTGATCCGACGTCCCCGAACCTTTCTGCGTTGGAGGCTGTGGCTCGCGTGCTCGGGTGCGCTGCTGCTCGGGATGACGCCCTTTCTCACGCAGCCGATTCGCGCGGCGCACTTCCCTCCCATAAACGAGGGGGAGCCCACGACGTGGACATCGTTCTGGTACAACTTCAATCGCGGCCAGTACGGCAAGCCGTCGCTCTTCGACCGGCAGGCGCCATATTTTGGCGGACAGCTGGGAATGTACTGGCTCTACTTCAAGTGGCAGTGGCTGCGCGATGTGAAGGACCATTGGCCGCGTCTGCAAGCGATGCTCGCCGCGCTGTTCATGCTGCTCGGCCTAATGGGCGGATGGGTGCACTGGAAGCGCGACCGCCGGAGCTTCTGGTATCTCGGCACGTTCATGCTCACGCTGACGTTCGTGCTCATCTATTATCTCAACTTCAAGTACGGACACTCGCAGTGCTCCGCGATGGGCAACCCGCCCGACATCAACTGCGAGGTGCGCGATCGCGACTACTTCTTCATCGTCAGCTTCTCCGCGTGGGGAGTGTGGGTGGCGCTCGGCCTCGCGTACGTGTGGGAAGGCATCGCCTCGATGTTCGGAATGGAGGCCGTTCGAATCGGTCGCGAGACCGTCGAGCAGCCGCGGCGGCGGTCGTGGATACTCGGATCCTGGGTGCTCGCGCTGGCGTTCATTCCGCTATTCGCGAACTGGAAGGCCGCCTCGCGCGCGGGACAGACTGACACGTTCGCGTTCGCGCACGATCTTCTCGACTCGGTGGAGCCTTACGGCATCCTGATCACCGCAGGGGACAACGATACCTTCCCGCTCTGGTACGCGCAGGAAGTGGAGGGGGTGCGCAAGGACGTGCTCGTGCTCTGCACGTCTCTGCTCAACACGGACTGGTACGTTCGCCAGCTCATTCGCCGTCCGGTGTATCCGTACGATGAGGCCAAGGGGCCCGCGGTGTATCGTGGACGCACGTGGCCCATGCCGAAGGGGCCGCCGCTCCACATGACGACGACTCAGGCCGATAGCATTCCGGAGTATCAGGAAGTTCACGAGCCAATGTTGTTCAAGAAGGGATCGATCGAAGCGACGATCAAGCCACAGGTGCTCGCGAAGGCGGACCT
>JANWLO010000179.1 GCA_025450815.1 Gemmatimonadaceae bacterium | reverse complement strand
TGCGGGACCTGGGAATCACGATCACGCGCTGGGGCGGCGACGGGATCACGCGCTACAACTGGCAGGTAGACGCGAGCAATTCCGGCTTCGACTGGTACTTCATGGCTGGGAGCGGAACCACTTCGCCTACGCCAGGCGGCCAGGTGGACGCGATCGTCGCACGCGATCTAAGCGCCGGAGCAAAGACGTTCGTGTCCGTTCCGATCATCGAATACATCGACAAGATGAGCGTGTGGGATTGCAGCTATCCCGTGTCGCACTTCGGACCGCAGCAGTCGGTTGATCCCTACGTGCATCCAACGATCGAAGGAGTGACGACGGACTGCGGCAATGGTCTGCGTGCGGATGGAAGTCAAATCGCGCTCGCGGATAGCGACATCACGCGCATTCATGTCGCGAACAGTGTGGCGACGCAGCAGAACTGGATCAGGCATCTCACGGGAAAGTTCGGCAATGCGACGGCGGGCGGCGTGAGATTCTTCGCGCTCGACAACGAGCCTGGGGGATGGGCGAACACGCATCGTGATGTGCATCCGGTGGCGCCTACGTATCAGGAGATCGTGCGGCGATCGACGCAATACGCCCGCGGCATCAAGGACGTCGATCCCACCGCGTGGGTGGCGGGTCCGGAGGACTTCGGCTGGGCGATCTACGTCGGCGATCCGTCGAAGAACGGCGGGCTGTGGAACGCGATCTACTATCTGCAGCAGATGCGCGCGTACGAGCAGACGAATGGCGTGCGCATCCTCGACTACTTCACCGAGCACTGGTATCCCTCACCGCCGGGCGTGATCGACTGGAGCCAGGAGGCGGGAACGCCCGACGTGCAGGCCGCGCGACTGCGGTCCACGCGCACGTTCTGGGATCCGACGTATCGCGAGGAGAACTGGATCGGGACGTACTATCCGCCCGTGTCGCTCATTCCGACGTTCCACAAATGGGTGAACGAGAACTATCCCGGGACGAAGATCGGTCTCACGGAGTACAACTGGGGCGGACAGAAGTCCGTGAATGGTGCGCTCGCGCAGGCCGATCTGTTCGGGATATTCGGGCGCGAGGCGCTGGACCTCGCGACGCTGTGGAGCCCGCCCGACCGCACGTGGCCCGCGGCGAACGCCTTCCGCATCTATCGTAACTACGATGGTGCGGGTGGCACGTACGGCGAGACGTGGGTGCGATCGACGAGCAGCGATCAGGGTAAGCTCGCGATGTACGCGTCACTGCGCGCGAAGGATGGAGCGCTCACGATCATGGTCGTGAACAAGAGCGCGGTGTCGCTCACCGCACACGTCGGGCTTGCCCATTTCGCGCCGGTGGGGCGGGCAAGCGTGTGGCGCTACAGCAGCGCGAATGCCGCGGCGATTGTACACGGAACCGACGTGTGGGTTCGTCCCGGCGGTGTGACGATGGCTATTCCGGCGAGCTCGATCACGCTGCTCGTGGTGGCGAAGACGCCGTAGCCATTCTTCGCGCACGCGCACGACAAGGCTGGATAAGCGCGCCGATCACGGCGAGCCTCGCCGCCACACGAGACCGGAGTTGCGAATCCCGTGGAGCTCGCCGATCATCGCGCGCGTGCGTGCGCGCGAGCTCATGGGGATCGTGGCGTTCGTGGTCGCAGGAGTGGGGCTGTTCTTGCGTGCGATTTACGCCTCGGGACAGAGCGCATGGCCTTCGATCATGTGGGGGCTCATGTGCGTGATGGGCTAACTGGCGCTGGCGTGGAACATGGTGTGGATTATCCCAGCGGTCGTGTTCGCGATCGCAGGTGCAGTGCAGGGCAAGAAGTACAACGTAGCACTGTAGGCCGTGGGGCCCTTGGGAGGCAGTGTCCTCCCGAGAGGTTGTACTTAACCGTACGACCGAGGGATAACTCGAATAGGCTGACTACGACCAGTGGAGAACTCGCATACACGATTTGCGTGCAAGCCCTTATCTCAGATGCGCCCAGTAGGAATCGAACTCACTACCTAATGATTGAGAGTCAGTTGCCCTTCCCTCGGTGACGCTCGCCAACACTCACCCCCCAACCACCATCGCAACGACCCTCACCTCTTCCCGCGTTTCCCGCTCCTCCGCCCCATGCATCGCTCCGAAACTCGCGAGCGCCCGCAGCCACGCCTCGTCCGGCAGCGGCGCGCTCGCGAGCTCGTCGAGCACTCGCTCCGCGCCCAGCGAGTAGGGCGCCGTCACGACGCGCCGCGCCATCACCGCGAGGGGAGCGATGAGCGCCCGGCGATGGAGCGGCGCGTGCGTCGCGAGTCCCGCGATTCGCCTGAGCGCAATCCGCCGCGACGCTCCGCGCCACGCGAGCGCGCCACCCGCCTGCGCGCCCGCCATGCGCGCGATCCATCGCTCCGCTCGAACAATTGCGCCGCGGCGCACGCGCTCGTCGAGCACGGCATCAGCGCCGCCGAGCAGCTCGAGTGCCTCGAGCACGACGCTCGAATTTTCCGAAAGCTCAGCGGTGTCCAGCGCCGCCGCGAGCACTGCCCGGCCGCCATCCGTTGCGAGCGCGAGCACCGCGTTGCGCGGCGCAGCGACACACGCCATCCATGCATCAGAGGCTTCTCGTGGCTCGCCCAACTCACTCGCAGTTCCATCTGATCCCCTCCACCCCTCGAGCGCGCGATGCACGCGCTCGTTCAGTCGCGCATCGCTCGTGCGCCGGTGTTCCGAATGCGCTTCGGCCTCCATCGTTTCCGGGAGCAGCGCGCCGGCGCTCCCGATCACGTCCTCCACCGTTCGCAGCTTTGCGCGCAGCCGCCGCTCGACGCGCAGCACACGCTCCGCGTCCGCCGGCGCAGCGAGCGCGTAGCTCACCGTGCGCGCGTGCAGCGCGCCGAGTCTCCGCGACCGCGCCACACGCTGCTCCAACCGCGCCGGCGTCCACGGTAGATCGAGGTGCACCACCACCGACGCGTCGTGCAGATTCAACCCTTCGCTCGCCAGATCGGTGGTAACGAGCAGGTCGATGCGCTCAATCTCTCGCGGCGGCTGCACGCCCATCGCGCGCGGAGCGAATCGCTCGAGCGCCTCCTGGCGCGAGAGGCGCCCGCTCGCGACCCGCGCGCCTCGCGCCGTGAGGGCAGCAACGCCGCGCACGCCACGCAGCTTTGCGAACAGTGCGTGAACCGTATCCGCGTACTGCGAGAACGCGAGCACCTTTTCGCCGGGATGGCGGGCGCACAGCTCCCGCAACGATCTCGAGCGCGAGGCATCCACTCCATCATCGACGCGTACACGAGCGAGCAGGGCGCGAACCGCCACGAGATGCGCGCGCACGAGCGGCAACAGCGCGTGCGGCTCTGCGGTTGGCGACGCAACCAGCTGCGGGAACGCCAGCTGCACCGCGTCGTCGCACACGCTCCATGCGCGAAGCTCGCGCCTGTTCGGGTGCCGTCCCTGTTCGAGTGCGCTCTCGAGCGCGATTCCACGCGTGAGGCGACGGCGCAGCGCGCCGGCCAGCGCGCCGCGGCTCGACGCCCACTGGCGCAGAAGGCTCCACGTGAGCAACACGCCACCATCACCCGCGTTGGCCGGCGGGAGCGGAGGCGGCAGCGCGAGAATATCCTCGAGCAGTGACGCATCATCGCTCACGCGAATCCAATCCGGTGCCGTGGCATCGGGAATCGCCAGCGCGTCCTTGAGCTCCGCCCTCTCGCGCCGCACCAGCAATCGCGCGATCTCCCCGTCGTCCATCGAGTGGGCGCGCGCACCGAGAAATAGCGCGAGCAGCGCCGTGAGCTCCTCTCGCCGATTGTGAACCGGCGTCGCGGTGAGCAACAGCACCCGCGACCGCGCCACGATCCCAGCCAGCGCAGCGTATCGGCGCGTTGCGGGATTGCGCGCGTGGTGCGCCTCGTCCAGCACCACGAGATCATAGTCACCGGCCGGAACCACCTCCCGCGAGAGCGCGCTGTACGAAACCATTGTCGCACTCACGCCTGACGACCGCAGCGCGCCCTTCCACATGGTCCTGAGCGACGCCGGCATAACCAGCAACGGATGCTTTGCCTCGCGCATCAACGCGGCAGCTACGTACGTCTTACCAAGCCCCGCCTCATCCGCCAGCAATGCGCCTCGCTCGCTTCGCAGGAGCTCACGAAGGCGGTCAACGGCGCTGAGCTGGTGCGCGTGCAACGTGATCTCGCCGAGCATGCTCGTCGTGCCTGCTGCCGCGAGCACGTGCGCGGCGATGCGCGCGCGCACCACGGCTGCACGCTCCGCGATCATCGAGTGGCCCACGCGATGAGCGGCGCCACGTCGGCGGGTCGCAGTCTGTACGCGCGCGTGGCCGCTTCCAGCAGCTCGCTCGGCGAAGGCACGTCGCCCGCCAGCGCGCGAACCGCCAGCGGCGCCAACATCTCCCGCGCGCGCGGCCACTCGCCAGGCAGCGGGAGGAGTGCCATCGTCCACCCGAGATAGCGATGGTAGCCGCCCCGCGCCGGCTCCGCGAGCACGTGCAGCCACGCCGCGGCGAGCGACGAGTTGAGCAGCGCCGTGAGCGCATACGCATCCTCGGCGTCGTCGCACGGAACCACGTAGCAGCTGTTGAGCGGCACGGTCGCGTCGCCCGCAGCGAGCACGAGCGCGCGCGGCGCTCGGCCCATGTCCGCCCACACGACGCGCGGCCGAGCGGACGCCGCCGCCGCTGTGCGGAAGAGCGTCCACCAAGTGCGCGTCGCGCGCGCATCGCTGCGCGCCACCAGCCGCCGGCGCCAACGCGCGAGCCAGCGCGCCGCGTGCTCCGGCAGCTCCGGGAGCGGCGCGCCGGAAGCATCGTGCGTCCAGATTATCGATTCGGCCCCACGCACCGCTTGCCACGGCATCGTGTTCTCGCCGCGGAGGAGCGGGCGCAGCATCTCGTGCTCGATCGTCGCGGTCCGCTCGCCAGCGCGCACCCGCACGACGCCGTTCTCGCGCGCCTCCCGCTCGACCACGAATGCTTCGTTGCATCCGCATTTCACGCCGAGCAGCGGCGCGCCGAGGGGAGACTCGCCGATAGCGACGCCGGCTTGGCAGACGCGGTCGAACGCGGCGCGCACCGGCGGCGGAATCGCGACCCAGGGGCTCGCCGGGTCGTCGTCGAACGACAGTCGCGACGGCTCGATGCACCAGCGAAGCACGTCGCGCTTGCGATGCATGGAGGCCAGCACTGGCCGCTGCTCGTCGCCAACGGATTTGCGCGCGACCACGAGCGAGGGATACACCGCCGCGTCGAACGCCGAGGGCGACTCCGACCAGTCGTCGAGCGCGATCAGGCGCGCGCCGGTGCGCAGAAGGCGCCGTGCGCCGCCGCCCGCGAGCGACCGCCACATGTTCGCCGGTAGCAGGCGGGCGAGCGTTCCAGCGTCCCTCGTCAGTGCGAGCGACCGTTCGAGGAAGAGCGCGCCCAGGTCCACCTGCGCGGCGAAACCAGCTCCCGCGTTCGCCGAGCGCGCACCACGCTCCCACGCGGCACCGCCGAACACGGAGAAGCGCGCCCGGAGCGCCGCGCGTGTGTCTGCGGGAATGCGGTGCAGCCGCACCCACGGCGGGTTGCCGACGACGAGATCGAAGCCGCCGCGCTGGGCGACGTCCGGAAAGTGCGTGGCCCAGGCGAAAGGGAGGGCACCGCCGGACCTGAGTGCTTTGCGGCGCGACGCGAGCTCCCGTGCGCGCTCACGCTCGCGCGCGAGTCGAGCGATGTCGCCGGCGGACGGACGCACGCGCTCGCCGAACAGATCGCGGCCGCGCATCGCCGACAGCAGATCGCGCCTCCGCGCCGCGCAGCGAAGAATCTGTTCGCCCACGTGCGCGAGCGCGAACGCTCGTTCGCTCCGCACGAGCGCGCGCTCGAGAGTTCGTTTGCGCGCGCCCGTCGCACGGGAGTATCGTTGGCGCATGCGCGCGATCGCGCTGCCGCCCGCGCCGCGAAGCTCCTCGAACGCGTCGCCGGAGAGCGAGTCGCCAACACGAATGTGACGATCGAGATTCGGCAGCGGCGCCACGCGCATGCCGTTCGTCTCCTCGCTCTCTATCACCACCGACAGCCAGAGCCGAAGCTCGCACAGCCACACGGCGGTGGAGTTCACGTCCACTCCGAATATGGATCGCGTGAGCAGCTCCCGGCGCAGTAGTGCCAGCGGCCGCGCATCCCCTGCGCGCGACTGCACTTCCGCGAGTGTCTCGAGCCCGTGCACGAGAAACGCCCCTGAGCCGCACGCAGGATCGAGCACGCGAACGTCGGCGAGTCGCGTGCGTAGCAGAGATGCAAACGGCGCCTCCAACCGCTCGCCTGCGAGCGCCGACTCCGCCGCCTCGCGCGAGAGCGGCGCATGCGCGAGCGCACTCACGAGTGCGGATCGAGTGACGCCGGTGACGAGCGACTGCGGAGTGTAGTACGCGCCGCTCGACCGGCGCTCCGGAGACGACATCAGCGACTCGAACGACTTCCCCAGCATCTCGGGATCGATCGCCGCTTCCGACCATGACTCGCTGTCCTCCCGCGCCGTGAACCGGTAGCGCGTGAAAAGCTCCCCGAACGCGCGGCCCAGCGACGCATCGGAGAATGAGATCCCGGCCCATCGTCGCTCGAGCGGCGCCGGAGCGAACAGTCCGCCATTGAGAAAGGGTACGGAGCCGAACGTGCGGGCGGCGGGCGCGCGCGACGCGACCGGCGTGTTGAGAGTTCCGAAAAAGAGCGGTCGCAGCACGCGCCGATGGTAACTGCCGCCGCGCTCCATGCAGGCGAGGAACCCGTTCTCGAGAAAGCGGCGGTCGCCATTTAGCCACCCCTTCGTCTCGAGAAACGAGAGAAAGAGCAAACGCGAGAGGTGGAGCAGCGCGAGCTCGTGCCGGTCGGCGGCCGGCGCATCCGTCTGCGCCTCGTCGGCAACATTCGCGACCACGCTCTCGAGCGTGCGATAGAATCGTCGCGTGAGCGCCTCGCGCCCGAGCACTTCAAGCCACGAGGCGTGTGTGAGGACGTCGGCGGCGTCGCCGGCGCCCGCCAGCGACGAGAGCGCCTGCGCGTCGCTCGCGAGCACATTCGAGCGGTCGACGACGAGCGCCGACAGCCTGGGCGACGCCCGATCCGCGGACCAGGCTACGATCGCGAGCTCTGCGCTATCTCTCCGCGCGACGAAGACGAGCCAGAGCAGGTGAGGCGCGCGCGCCGCGAGCCGCGCGACGATCGTCGCAACGCTGTCGCGCAGCGGTTGAGTCGCCGGGCACTCGATGAGCATCGCGCGCAGCGTTCCCGGTCCGGCGAGAATGCGAATATCGCGGGCGATCTCGCGCACGCCGAGCGCGGCGCACGCGACGGCGTCGAGTGGAAGCGGCGAGGCGGTGAAGCCCGCGGCAGCGGCGAGGGGAGCGAGCTCGTCGACGGTAGAGGCGGCGGCGAGGAGCTGGGCGGCGGAGCGGAGCGCGAGCACGGCGCAACCTGCTGCCACGGTGCGATCGCGCCGTCATCGCGACGACGCGCGCGTCGCTAATTCGACTCACGCGCCGCCCGTTATCCCGATGTTACCGGCCCGTATAAATTGGCCACTACAAACGAGTCCGGCTTCGGATCCTCGTATCAGGGGGCGTCGCTACCCTGTGCGCCGCCGCACCGATTCGCGCTCAGACCACCGTTGGCTCGCAGGTCCGGGCAGCGAGTTTCAAGAGCCTCGACGTGCCCTTTCACATTTACGTGATTTACCCGGCTTCGTAGCGACGTCCCTTCCATTCTACACCGCGCCCACGCGCGGTCGCACGTACGATGATGACGAGCACCACACAGGCGCCAAGCGGAAGGGTGAGCGCGTACAGCGGCGACTGCCGGAACGCGCGCACGTACACGAACGCCCACCAGAGCACGAGCAGCGCGGTGCACGCGGCGGACCATTCCACGACGGGCCGCGCGAGCGGAACAAACGCCGCGACGAGCAACGTGATCACGGGCGCGAGATGCGCGAGCGGGATGAGCACAAGCAGGAACGGGAGGAGCAGTCGAGGCAGGGCGCCGCGCGGCAGTGTGTCGACGGCAGCGGTCACGATGTTCTTCGTCCACCCGTTCACGACCTCGGACAGCGACGTGTACATGCGCGTCGACAGCTGATCCGGCGCGATCGCGATCTCGCCCGCGAGCCCAAGCTCGTGCACCCGCTGCGCCAGCGCCAGATCCTCGGCGGACTTCGTGCGCACGGACTCGTGGCCACCCACGCGCTCGTACGAGGCGCGCGTGAAGCAGAGATACTGGCCGTTCGCGATCTTGTCGCGCGCGCGGCGAGCGCGATTCACCTCACCCGCGCCGCCGTAGCGTGCCGCGATCATGTAAAAGATCTGCGGCTGCACCACACGCTCCCAGAAGCTGCCGAGCTCCTGGAAGCCTGCGACGGTGAAGAAGTCGAGCGAGCGCGCGCGCATCGCGTGCATCGTGCGTGGAAGGAGATCGGGCGCGTGCGCCGTGTCGGCATCGGTAAAGATGAGCGTCGACCCCCGCGCATCGCGCGCACCCTGCGCACACGCCCACTGCTTGCCGAACCAGCCATCGGGGACCACGGCACCGCTCAACACGCGAACGCGCTCATCGCCGGCGGCGATCGCACGTGCGATGTCGCCCGTACCATCTTCGCTCCGATCGTCGACTACGATCAGCTCGAGCCGCGGCCACCGCGACGCGAGAATCGAGCGCACGCATCGTTCGATATTGTGCGCCTCGTTGCGCGCGGGAACGATCACCGACACGAGCGGCGGCGCGGGTGGAATCCCGGGCGAGTCGTCGTCGAGCGAAGGCGAACTGCGCGCACGCCAGAGCACGAGGAGAGGGGCCGCCAGCCATGGCGCGCTCGCGAGAATCCAGAGCCAGTGCACGCGGGGAAGGTAGCTGATGGATTCTAGCTTCGGCGATTTTCGGCATCGCGATCCGTGCCGGAATTGAGAGACGGAAGGCGAGCCCAAGCAGATAGCTTGAGAGCTGACAGCTGTGAGATGTGAGCCGTTACCGCCCCTTCTCGAGCATCCCTCTCCTACAGGCGCAAGGGATGCGCGCTATCGCCGTTGGCACAAGCTCACGGCTCAAAGCCATCGGCTCATCGCTTATAGCTTGGGCCCGCCTTCCGCTTCTCGATCCAGACCGTTCTCGCGATGCTCGCGTCCGTAAGCTCAGGACTCAACGCTTTCGGCTCATAAGCTCACAACCTGTCCCCGCCTCCGCCTCTCGATGTTCACGGTGCCCTGACCCATTCGCGATTCCCCGCGACCCTGCGCAGCTTTCGCCCACGAATGACTCGCTCCGCAATCGCCCCCCCTCCGCTCGCCCCCGGCGCCCGCGTCGCAATGCTCTCGCCCGCCGGCCCACTCACCGACGCTTCCGATCTCGCGCGCGCCGAGTCGAACGCGCGAGCGCTCGGCTGGGATCCGATTGTCTTCCCCGGCGCTCTCGCCAGACACGGCTATCTGGCCGGCGATGATGGCGCGCGCGTCGCCGATCTCAACGCTGCCGTTCGTGACCCGCGCATCGATGGCATTTGGTGCATCCGCGGCGGATACGGCACCATGCGGATTCTCGACGCGATCGACTACGAGGCGCTCCGGAAATCGCCCAAGGCCGTCATCGGCTATTCGGACATCACCGCGCTCCACTGCGCCATTCGCGCGCGATGCGATCTCGTGAGCTACCACGGTCCCACCGCGCGCGCGACGCTCACTCCCTTCTCTCGCGCATCGCTAGAGCGCGCGACGCGGTGCGAGGGTGATCCGTTCGAGGGCGTTCGCCCACTCCCCATGGTTCGCGAGGGAAGCGTGGCTGGCCCGCTCGTTGGCGGCAACCTCGCGCTCCTCTGCGCTCTCATCGGCACCGCGTATTCAGCTCAATTCGACGGTGCCATTCTCGTGATCGAGGACGTGAACGAGCCGCTCTACCGCATCGACCGCATGATTCGCCAGCTCATTCTCTCTGGCGCGCTGGCAAGCGTCGCCGGGCTCTGCGTCGGCGCCTTTACCGAGCGCGGCGACGAAACCGATGACGCGCCGCGCTCACTCGATGTACTATTCGAAGAAGCAGCCGTGCACGTGCGCGGCCCCGTCGTCACCGGCGCTCCGGTGGGGCATCTCGCCGACCAGTGGACCATTCCGCTCGGAGCACGCGCCGAGCTCTCGGCGCGCGGGCTCGCGCTCGCGGCGGACTGACGGACTCTCACTTCACGCTCAAGACACCGATGCCCGACGCCACAGTACATGAGATCTCTCCCCGCGAGCTCCAGGCGCGACACGAGCGCGGCGAGCCGTGCGTGCTGCTGGATGTCCGCGAGCAGAACGAATGGAATCTCTTTCGCATGCCGGACGCGATTCATCTGCCGCTGGCGAAAGTGGGCGACGCGGCGGCCGAAGCTCTGGCGCGATTTCCAAACGAAGAGGTGGTGGTGTACTGCGGTCGCGGATCCCGCTCGGCGCAGGCCGTCGAGCTCCTTCGGGCGCAGGGAATCAAGGCGTCGTCGCTGGCCGGCGGCATCGCGGCGTGGATCGACGCTGGCGGCGACGTCGAGCAGTAGCAGCGCGGGTCGCATGCGCGCCTTGGAGATGCTCGAGCGCCTCGAACGCGCGCTCGATGACAGCGGCGGGGTGGCGGCCACCGGGGATCCGGATGTGCGCGACGCGGCCGTGGCGGTGATCTTCCGCGTCACGAGCGGCGACGCGCTGGAGCTGCTCATGATCGAGCGCGCGAGCTACGCGGGCGACCCGTGGAGCGGCCACGTCGCCTTTCCGGGCGGCCGCAGCGAGCCGGCAGACGCGTCGCTCGTGTCGACCATGCTCCGCGAAACGCGGGAGGAGATCGGCATCGATCTGTCGGCGAGCGGCCGCATCCTGGGAGCGCTCACGCGGCTCCATCCGATGACGCCGCGGCTGCCGCCCATCTCCATCGCGCCGTTTGTGGAATTGCTCACCGGCGACGCGCCACTTGTGCTGAGCGAGGAGGTTGCGGGCGCCTTCTGGGTTCCGCTCGCCACGCTCCAGCGCGAGGACGTTTCGTGCGACGTCGAAATTTCCGTGGGCGGCGAGAAGCGCACGGTGCACGCGTTCGTGCACGGGCGCTACACGATCTGGGGGCTCACCGAGCGGATCCTTCGCGACCTGCTCTCGCGCATGGAGGAGTAGCTCGAGACTCTTGACAACGGTTAACCGGGCTCTCAGTTTGGATTAACCTCAGTTAAGTCATCTGTGCGAACTCCATCCGTCGAAGACTACATCAAGTCGATCTACAAGGCGCACGCCGAGCGCGGGAACGTCGCGACGCACGAGCTCGCGGACCGCCTCGATGTGAGCGCGCCGGCGGTGAGCAAGATGATGCGGCGGCTCTCGGAGCTGCGGCTGATCACGCACACGCCGTATCAGGGAGTGAAGCTCACGCGAGCGGGGGAGAAGCTCGCGCTCGAGATCATCCGTCATCACCGCCTGATCGAGCTTTATCTCGTGCAGGCGATGGGGTATTCGTGGGATGCCGTGCACGAAGAGGCGGAGCGGCTCGAGCATCACATCAGCGAG
Organism: Gemmatimonadaceae bacterium; assembly: GCA_025450815.1. Lineage (GTDB taxonomy): Bacteria > Gemmatimonadota > Gemmatimonadetes > Gemmatimonadales > Gemmatimonadaceae > FEN-1250. The sequence continues at coordinate 10,410 of JANWLO010000179.1, read as the reverse complement.
GAGTTCGAGGAGCGCATGGACGTGCTGCTCGGGCATCCTACTGCTTGTCCCCACGGTGATCCGATTCCCACGCGCGCCGGTACCATCGCGCGTACGTCCAACCGGTCGCTCGCGCGCCAGCGCACACGCGAGCGGCTCATCGTGCGCCGCGTGAGCGACGAGGACTCGAAGCTACTCCGCCATCTCGAATCGCTGGGCGTCACGCCGGGCGCCGCGATCGAGTTCGTGTCGCAGGAGCCGTTCGAGGGGCCGCTCGTGCTTCAGGTTGGGAACACACGAGTGCGGCTCACGCCGCAGGCGGCGAAGGAGGTCTTCGTCGATGCGGTGGATGACGATGACGGCTGATCGAGGCGCTGCGCGCTAGCCGAGCTCACTCGCCACTCTCCGCAACCACAGGCACATTGGCCCTCCCCGACGATCCCTTACGAGACGCACCCGACCCGCCCGTGCCGCTGCACGGCTGGCGTCGCGCGCGTCTCACGCCGAGTCTGGCGGAGGTGTATCGGACGGTTCCGGTATCGGGGTCGTCGACGTGGCGAAAGGCGCTCGCGTTCGCGGGACCCGGCTATCTGATCGCCGTCGGCTATATGGACCCGGGCAACTGGGCTACGGACCTGGCCGGCGGATCCGCGTTCGGCTATCGGCTGCTCGTCGTCATCCTGATATCGAATCTCATGGCGGTGCTCCTCCAGGGGCTCTCGTCCAAGCTCGGCATCGCCACCGGTCGCGACCTCGCACAGGCGTGCCGCGATCACTACTCGCGCCCGGTGGTGATTTTTCTGTGGTTCATCTGCGAGACGGCCATCGCGGCCTGCGATCTTGCGGAGGTCATCGGCTCGGCGATCGCGCTCAATCTGCTCTTCCACATTCCGATCGCGATTGGCGTGGTGCTCACCGCGCTCGACGTGCTCGCGGTGCTCGTGTTGCAGCACAAGGGATTTCGGTGGCTCGAGGCGCTGGTAATCGTACTCATCGCGACGATCGGCATCTGCTTTCTATTCGAGGTCGTCATCTCGAAGCCGTCGCTCTCGGGCGTGCTCGGCGGATTTCTGCCGTCGTTCGAGATCATTCGGAATCCCCAGATGCTCTACATCGCCATGGGGATTCTCGGCGCTACCGTGATGCCGCACAATCTCTACTTGCATTCGTCAATCGTGCAGACGCGGCAATACGAGGAGAGCCCGGCTGGCAAGCGTGAAGCGGTGCGCTTCGCATTCCTCGACTCGACGATCGCGCTCACCTTCGCGCTATTCATCAACGCCGCGATCCTCATTGTCGCGGCCGCGAGCTTTCATCGTTCGGGACACACCGACGTCGCGGAGATACAGCAGGCATACACCCTCCTCACGCCTCTGCTCGGCGTTGGGGGCGCGAGCGCGGTGTTCGCGCTGGCGTTGCTCGCATCGGGACAGAGCTCGACGCTCACGAGCACGCTCGCGGGGCAGATCGTGATGGAGGGCTTCCTCCAGATTCGCCTGCGGCCGTGGGTGCGCCGGCTCATCACGCGGGGCATTGCTATTGTGCCGGCCGTGATCGTCGCCATCCTGTATGGAGAATCGGGGACTGCGCATCTGCTGGTGATGAGTCAGGTCATACTCAGCGTGCAGCTGTCGTTCGCCGTGTTCCCGCTGGTTCGCTTCACATCGGATCGCACGAAGATGGGCGAGTTCGTGAATTCCGGGTGGATGCGCCTGCTATCCTATACGGTCGCGATCCTGATTGCGGTGCTCAACGTGTGGCTGATTGCCCAACTTCTCACCGGAGGGGGATGATCGTGTACAAGCGCATACTCGTTCCCCTCGAACACTCGCCGTACGACGAGGCGATTCTCGATCACGTGCGCGAGCTCGCGCGCTTCTGCCACTCCGCGATCATTCTCATCCACGTCGCCGACGGATGGGCCGCGCGCAACATCCATCATCTCGACCTGCGCGAGAGCGAGGAGATACAGGGTGACCGCGCATATCTCGAGGGTGTGGCCGCGGGACTCGAGCGCGATGGCTTCGAGACCGATGCGATTCTGGCGAGCGGTGATCCGTCGCGCGAGATCGCTGCGGCCGCGGCGCGCGAGGGATGCGACCTGATCGCGATGTCGACGCACGGGCACCGTTTCTTCTCGGATTTGTTCTACGGCAGCGTGGCCGAATCGCTGCGGCATCGGTGTACGATTCCGATTTTGCTGGTGCGGGGATCGAAGGCGGGGAAGACGGGGGAGCATGGGGTGGTGGAGTGAGCCCGCTCCAATTGCGCGCGAGACCCAACAGCTAATCGGCAATCATGCGTTTGCCGAGTCCGAGCGTTGCGGCCATCGTCACCAGATTGGCGAGAGAGTCGGCTTTCATTTCGCTCGTAGCGGGGGGAGACGAAGGCAGAGATGCCTTAGCAGGTTGCTGAAAAAGGACGAAAAAGACAAAAGAGGGACGCAGGGCCACAGAGGATACGCAGAGCCACGGAGGAAAACCGGCAGGTAGGTCCGTCATGGAAGACTTAAGTTCCACTCATCTGCGACTCTCAGTTCACCTCTGTGACCTGCGTCGAGTAGTTCCTGGTTTTTCACCATCCTGCCCGGACACCGGTGTCGTGAGCGCGTAGTGTATCATTAGCTCACGACAACCGGGAGCGGCGTGCAGCGACGGTCACTGCGGGTCACATGGCGTGTGTGCGTGCCTTTCGCGTGTGCGTGCGTGCTCGAGGCGTGCACACATCCGGCGTCAGTCGGCCATTCGATCTCGGCCCCCCAAATGGTCGACTCGGTCCTCGTCGCGCCCACCGAACTAGTTGTCGACGAATCAGTGCCGGCGGGCGAGATCGACGGAGTAGTCGTGGATGCGTACAGCGGCAAGCCGGTGTATGGCGCTTCCCTCGTGCCCCGTTACGCCGCGTCCGCGCATCCGGTTTACACGCTCGCCGATGCCGACGGCCACTTTCATCTCGTCGGACTGCACCTCGGCCGGACGATCGTACGAGTGTCGCGCGTCGGATATGGCACCGATAGCGTTGTCGTCTCCGGCGACAGCGGATACGTCGCACGCATCGGTCTCCGCGCGCACCGCATGTTCATCCCGTGCGATCTGGTGATTACTAGTGAGCCGGCCCCCGCCGTGACCGTGTTCGTGCACGACGTGCGCACTGGCAATGCGCCCACCGTGCGCGTAACGCTCAAGCTGACGGACGGCCATTTCGCTGACAGCGCGTCGGCGAGCGAGAATATCAGCCTGCCGCTCGAGCTCGGAGCTGCGCGCGGACGCGACGGGAGATACGACGTTGTCGTTTCCGCTCGCGGCTACAGGCGGTGGCACGTTCGAAACGTGCGAACAAAGCAGGATGGCGAATGCCACCCGTTCCAGGGTCGTGCGCTGCAGGTTTGGCTGGTACCTGAAGCCGAGGCGGCGCAACCCGGCACTCGCAACTGACTGCTACGCCGGCATGCCTCGCTCTCGATGTCAGCCCGTGCCGCGCTCCCCCGCCCTCACCACCCGCGCGATCGCCGCCGCCCACTCGCAATCCCCCATTCCCTCCCGCACTCCCTGACCAGCGCGCCGTAGCGACTCCCGCCCCCATGGCGCCATCGTGCGCCAATCCGCCAGCGACGCGAGGAGCGCCGACATCGGTCCCTCGGCCCTCCCTACAAACTCGTCGAGCGTCGCCGAGCCGCTCCCCGCGAGCTCCGTCTCCAGCGGCCCGCGCGTCGCCCATCCCGTCGCGATCCCGCGCGCCACGAGATGATCGAGCTCTCGCGCACCAATCACTCCCTGCGCAACGAGGTCGAGCGCCTCCCTCAACAGCGCCGCCGTCAGCCGATTCGCCACGAGCCCCGGAACCTCACGCTCGATCACGATCGGCTCACGACCCGCGAGTCGCAGCGTCTCCGCCGCCCGCGCGATCGTCAGCTGCGTCGTCTCCCGCCCGCCGCACAGCTCCACCACCGGCACCGCGTACACAGGATGCAGCGGATGCGCCACGAGCAGCCGGCCCGCGAAGCTCCGCCCCTCGCCCAGCGCCGTCGCGCCCAGCGTGGACGTCGAGCTCGCGACGATCGCGTCGGGGGCCAGCGTGCTCTCGATGCTTGCGAGCACCGTGCGCTTGAGCACCAACCCCTCCGGCACCGACTCCTGCACCCATACAGCGCCGCGCACCGCGTCCGCAGCGTTTGCCGAACGCAGAATGCGCCCGCTCTCCGCTCCCACGCGCAGCGTCCGCGCGCACGACAGCGCATCCCTCGCTCGATCGAGCGCGCGCACGTCGGGATCCACCAGCCGCACTTCCGCGCCGTACGACGCGAAGAGCGCGGCCCATCCGCTTCCGATCTCTCCCGCGCCAATGATTGCGACTGGTGCGGCTGGACTCACGTGTTAGTGTCGCGTACGGCGGCCGAGGCGAGCCAGCGATCCGCGTCGTCGGCGCCGCTCGCGAACGCGCCTTCCGGAAGCCACTGGGAGAACAGCGTCCGCTCGATCAGCGACAACACCTCTCCCGCGCGCACACGCATCGCCACCGTCACGCGCCCGCCGATCACGGACTTGCTCACCGTACCGCGCCGCTCGCCATCCGAGAGCGACACGTCGAGACGCATCTCCTCCCATTCCGCGAGCGACGGATCCGCCGCAAGTGCTATCGCGAGCGCGTCGTTCACGATGCAGCCATCGAAATGTTCGTGCGCACGATGGAAGTCCGCGTAGAATCGAAGCGCGTCGGCCCAGAACCGCGCGTCCTTGTCCGACGACCCCACCTTCTCGAGCGCGCGGATCGCGCTCCCCGGCACCGCTATCCGTCGAGTGACGTCGAGCGGCACCAACCTGAGGTCGAGTCGCGCGTGGAGCACGAAGTCCGCGGCCTCCGGATCCGACCACCAGTTGAACTCGCTCGTTGCCGTCTGCGTCCCGGGCACCGCGATGGCGCCGCCCATTACGAACACAGGCCCGAGCAGATCCGCGATGTCCGGCGCAAACGCAATCGCGCTCGCAAGATTCGTCAACGGGCCCAGGCAGCAGAGCGTGAGGCGATGCCCGTCTCGCACCTGAGCGATGATCGCATCTGCCGCGCCATCACTCTCGTGCTCGCCCGCCAGCGATGGCACCACGTAGCCCAGCCCCTCTGCGCCGTGCGTCTCGCGCGCGGGCTGCGGGTCGCGTACGAGCGGGGCCGCCGCGCCGGCGATGATCGGCGCCGAAAGCCGCGCACGACTCGAAACGAGACGCGCATTCCGCGTCGCGCGATTCACATCCGTGTTGCCGTGCACCGTCGTCACCGCAACTACTCGCAACGCCGGCAGCTTGGCTGCGAGCGTGAGCGCGAGGGCATCGTCGATGCCCGGGTCGGTGTCGATCAGAATCGAAGTCGGCATGAGCCGTGAAGATGCAGCCCGGGCGCCGCGTGCGCCAATCGAAATACGTGACCTTCATCACGCGATTAGCTTGCTCGACATGGTCGCTCTCCTGCTCGCGCTCCAGCTCCGAACGATCACGATCGATCAGCGCCTCGCCGCCGACGCGCATCTGCACGTCGGCGACACGGTCATGGTATCCGGCTCGCCCACCTCGGTCGGCGACTCCGCGACCATCGCCGCGGTGATAGGTCGCCGAGCGGACCCGAGCGAGATCGCGCGAAGCGATTATCGCGTGCACCTACATCTCGATCAGCTCCAGCACCTCATCGGCTACGGCGACCGCGTCGACCGATTCGCCATCGGCACTCGCGGCGACTCGGCCGCCGACACGGCCGTTCGCGCCATCAACGACGCAGCGTTCGGATTTCGCGCGTACCGGTCGCGCGACATCGCGGTCGAGACTTCCGAGACCTTCGCGGTGGTGAGCCGGTTCCATCGTGCCATCGGCGTCATCACCATCGTCGCGAGCTCGGTATTCCTTCTTTGCATTCTACTGCTCAAGGTAGACGAGCGTCGGCGCGACGTGGCGGCGCTCCGCCTCATTGGAATCTCGCGCCGCTCCGTGATGCTGAGCGTCGTGCTCGAGGCGGCGTTCATCTCGGTGATCGGTAGCGGCATCGGGGTTGGCATCGGCTGGGTCACGTCGCTCGCGGTGAACTGGCACTACCAGCTGCGCTACCAGACGCCGCTGAAGTTCGCGCTCGTTACCGGCGACATCGTCCTTTTCGCCGTCTCGCTCTCCCTCGTGCTGGGCGTGCTCGCCGGCGTGCTCGCGGCGAGGCGACTGGTGCGCACGCACCCGCTCACGCTGCTCGGACGCTGATGCGGCTCGTCCTCGCGCTCGCATCGCTGCGGCGCAATCGCGCGCGCACGATCCTCGCGGTGCTCGGCGTTGCCATCGCGGCCGCGATGCTCCTCGACATGGTGATGCTCTCCACCGGAATGCGCGAGTCGTTCCGCGAGCTGTTGCTGAGCCGCGGATTCCAGATGCGCCTCACGCCGCGCGGCACGCTCCCATTCGATACCGAAGCGAGCATCCCCGGGGCGACCGGCATCGTCGCCACGCTCCGCGCGCGTCCCGAGATCGACCTCGTGAGCCCGGTGCTCGGCGCCTCCGTCCACGTGCTACGCGGCGACTCGTCGATCACGTCGTTCGCGCTGGGCGTCGATCCGGCCGCGCAGGGCGACTACCAGCTCGCCGCCGGCGCCGACGCGCTCGCGCCCAACGCGATCGTCGCCAACGATGACTTTCTGCGCGCTACCGGCGCGAGAGTTGGCGACACGCTCCGCATCGCCGCGGGCTACGATCCGCAGCTCCGTTCGCACTCCGGCGAGCGCGCGCTCGTCGTCGCTGGGCGCGCGCGATTCCTCTATCTCGCCGCCGGGCAGCTCGCGATTGCCGCTCCGCTCCGCACGTTGCAGCAGATGACCGGTGCGGCGCGCGAGGACCGCGCCTCGCTGTTCATGGTTCGGCTGCGCGATGCGAGCAAGGTGAAAGATGTGAGCCGCTGGATCCGCACCGAGTTCCCGGCCATCGACGTGATCTCGACTGCCGATGCGATGGCTCGCGTCGACGAGAGGCTCAGCTACTTCCGACAGCTCAGCGCCATACTCGGCGCCGTGAGCCTCGTCGTCGGCTTCCTGCTCGTGACGACGCTCGTGACCGTGTCGGTGAATGAGCGAGTGGGCGAGATCGTCGTGATGCGCGCCATCGGCATTTCGCGCCTGCACATCGTGGAGCAGATAGTGCTCGAGGGAACGGCGATGAGCGTCGTGGGCGCCGTGCTCGGCACCGGACTCGGGCTCATCACGGCGCGCTACCTAAACACGATCCTGTCGCGATTTCCGGGACTTCCCGCGGCGATCGATTTTTTCCTCTTTCAACCGCGCGACGCCTGGACGGCCATCGGGCTGCTCACCGCGTGTGGCGTGCTCGCGGGGCTCTATCCCGCCTGGCGCGCCGCCTCGCTCCCGCTCGCGCATACGCTGCGCGAGGAAGCCGTCGCGTGACGGCGCTCGTGCGGGCCCGCGATGTGCGTCGTGACTATCCGCTGGACGGAGAGGCAGTGCATGCTCTGCGCGGCGTGTCGATCGAGATCGAGCGGGGGGAGTACGTCGCGATCGTGGGTCCCTCGGGTTGCGGAAAGTCATCGCTGCTCAATCTGCTGGGCGCCATCGACGCGCCAACGAGTGGTAGCGTCGAGATAGAGGGGCGTAACGTCGGTGCGCTCAGCGACCGCGAGGTCACGGCATTCCGGCTGCATCACATCGGATTCGTATTCCAGCGGTTCTACCTGCTTCCGATTCTCACCGCGAGGGAGAACGTCGAGTTGCCGATGGCGGAGGCTGGCGTGCGAGCAGCGGAACGGCGACAGCGATCGACTGAGTTGCTGCGTTACGTGGACCTGGGGGATCGCGTGCGGCATCGGCCGTCGCAGCTTTCCGGCGGCGAGCAGCAGCGGGTGGCGATCGCGAGAGCGCTTGCGAATCGCCCGGCGCTTCTGCTGGCGGACGAGCCAACGGGAGAGTTGGACGCAAAGACGGGCCACGAAATCATCGATCTGTTTGGCAGGCTGAATGCGGATGGCACAACGGTGGTGGTCGTGACGCACGATGAAGGGCTGGCACGCGCGGCGCGCCGGGTGGTGCACATGCGGGATGGAGAGATCGTTCAGGGTGAGGTGCAAGGTGGATGATCGGGTAGTGAAGGTGCGGCTCGCACCAACCGAGGACTCATCCGGAACGGCCACGACGCGCGCGTGGCCGCTCCCGACGCTCGTGGCGTATCTGTTCGACGGGCGAGCGTGCGAAGAGGTGCGCGAGCTGCTCGCGCTGGGTGGCGGCACGGCGCACGGCACCATCGTGACGTTTGCGCCAGTCGCCCTCACCGCCGCGGAGCTCAGCGAGATCGAGTCCCGCTTTCCCAAGCCGCATCCCGCGCCGGCGCTCTCGTACGAGCGCGCGACGTTCGTGGAGCTCGACATGCCCGCGCTCCAGCCCACGCTCACCGTGCCCATCCGCGGTGACCAGCCGCTAGTGGTCGGCATCGCCCAGCGCGCCGCGTATCTGTCGTTCGACTACGGCCCGTGGGCCGACGTGTACGTGAGCACGCTCACGCGCGAGGAGGCGGCCGAGCTGCTATCCGACCCTGCGCGCCGTGTACACGATGCGGGCGAGGCCGAGCTCGCGCGCCGCATCATCGGCGAGGACGACGCCGCGCTCCGTTTCGCCGTGCCGCGCGCGGAGAGCCCGCCGCCCTGGCGAGAATCGCGCGGGTGATCACGCTCCTCGCGCTGCGGAATCTCGCTCACCGTCCGCTTCGCTCGCTCTTCTTGTTGTTCGGCTACGCGCTGGGTGTCGGCGTGATGATCGTGCTGCTCGCCATTGGGCAGGCGATGCTCACGCAGGCACGCGACGAGAAGCTCGTGGGAGGCGGCCAGGTCACCGTGCTGCCGGAAGGGATGGACATCGAGGTGATGAAGACCGGCGGCATCGGCGGTCTCTTCTTCTCGATTGCGAACGCGCGCTTCATCTATCGCGAGCTGCTCGCCGCGCCGCGGCTCTCTCGCGAGATCGCGACGGTAGCTCCGCAGATCGACGGGAAGCTGCTCTATCTACGCACGCGCGGTCACGAGTTTCCAGTGCGCGCCTCCGGCGAGATTCCATCGAAGAGCGCGGCCGTGAACGCGCTTCCGCCAGTGGTCGCGGGCGCGTGGCACGACGACGACGACGATCGCCGCTGGGCAAACCCCACGCCGTACGAGCTCTACTCGAGCATCGACCACTTCCACCTTCCGCCCGCGCACATAGCGCATCCGGAAAGTTGGGCCGAGTGGCATTACTTCAACGTGCTGTCGCCCGATGGCAGGCGGTGGGCGTTCATCTCGTACATCGTGGCTGGCGACGCGCGCGGCACGAAGTGGCGCGGACAGATCGCGGTGAGCGTGCGTGAGCAGGGCGGCCGCACTCGGCGATTCACGGCGAATGTCGACCGCAGTCGCGTGCACTTCTCGACGGACAGCGCGGACCTCGAGATCGGATCGTCATCGGTGCACCTGCTTCCCAACGGGGAGTACGCACTCGTCGCCACGGCACGAGAGAACGGAAGGGGCGCGCCGCTGCGCCTCGATCTCACCGTCACGCCCGCGCCGAACATTCTCTTCCCGGGCGCGACGATCGCTGAGTGCGCGGACGCGGACGAGAGCTGTCCGTTCACTTCCGGCTACGCGGTACCGGGGCTGCGCGCGAGCGCCACCGGCTCGCTGTGCATCGCGGGTTCGTGCGAGCGCTTCGATGGCGCGCAGTCGTATCACGATCACAACTGGGGAGTTTGGCACGGCGTCTCGTGGGACTGGGGCGCGACGCGCGCGGGATCCTACACGCTCCTCTACGGGCGCATCGCGCCGCCGGACAGCGCCGGCTCAGCCCCGCCGTTCTTCGTCTACCTTACCGATTCGCTCGGCTTTCGCGCGCTCTTCCGACCGCACGAGATTTCGTACGAGGATGGTCGAACGATCGAGGTGAACGGGCGCGCGGTGCGCGTGCCATCGCACGCGCTGCTCGCGGACGTGCGCGGCAACGACACGCTGCGGGTGGCGCTCGACATCGAGGATGCGATCGGAAGCGACACGCGCACCTCGCTCATCGAGCGCGGCGATGCGGCGGATGCGCGCAGGATCACGCGGCCGTATTTCATCCAGATGAAGGGACGCGCCCGGATCAGCGGGCGTGTGGGGGGACAGCCGGTGGAGGGAAGCGGGACGGGGTTTTTCGAGACCTATCGGTAGCGTAGAATGAAGGTCGACCCTTAGCCAAACGAGTTCATGCCGACACCCGCCGCAGAGCTCGACCTCGTCCATCGCTTCGTCACCGGCGAGGGCAGCGCCGCCGGCACCACGCTCGTGCTGCTCCACGGCACCGGCGGCGACGAGAACGACATGGTGCCGCTCGCCTCGTCGCTGCTTCCTGGCGCCGCCATCCTGAGCCCGCGCGGTGCTGTGCGCGAGGGCGGAATGCCGCGATTT
>JANWLO010000178.1 GCA_025450815.1 Gemmatimonadaceae bacterium | reverse complement strand
TCTTCGCGTGGCGCTCGCGCGCGGGGGCCGCGGCCGATACTCGCGCGGATAAGATTCGCGTAGCCGTGCTTCCTTTCGACAACGTTGGCGACTCATCCGACGCCTACTTCGCCGACGGCGTGACGGACGCGGTGCGCGGGAAGCTCGCCGGCGTGCCGGGACTCGAGGTGATCGGCTCTATCAGCTCGGGCCAGTACCGGCACACCAGCAAGTCGGCGCAGGAAATCGGGCGGGAATTGGGCGTTCGCTATCTGCTCGTCGGCAAAGTCCGCTGGGCCAAGGCACCGGGAGGGAAGAATCAGGTCGAGGTGAGCCCCGAGCTCGTCGACGCGCGCACGACGGCGGACAAGTGGACGGAGCTGTTCAACGTCCCGATCACGGACGTGTTCCATGTGCAGGCCGTCATCGCCGGCACGGTGGCGCACGAGCTCCAGGTGGCGTTGACCCCGGCCACTCAGCAGTCGCTTGCCTCGCACCCCACCACCGATCTCGCCGCCTACGATGCGTATCTGCGCGGAGAGAACATTCTGAAGAGCGGCAACAGCCCCGCTGTGCTCGACCACGCGGCGGCATTGATGCGCGAGGCGGTGGGGCACGATTCGACTTTCGCGCTCGCGTGGGCGGACCTCGCCATCGCGGAAGCGGTGGGTTACGCCAATGGTGTACCGCGCGCGGGCGCAGCCGATTCGGCGGACCGCAACTCGGCGCGGGCCCTGGCGCTCGCCCCCGATCTTCCCGAAGCGCACACCGCGCGCGCCGCGTACTACTCATTCGTACGCGCTGACCTGGAGAACGCACTGCGTGAGGATGAGGACGCACTCCGCCTGGCCCCGACCGATGTGCGGACGCTGCGCAGGTCAGCGCTCATCGAAGAGTCCGTCGGCCAATGGGACGCCGCGGTCGCGCACCTCGAGCAGGCCGCCCGTCTGGATCCTCGAGATGCGAGCGCCGCTAACGTACTGGGAACGGCGCAGCTACGTCGTCGCCACTATGCCGCGGCGCAGAGCGCACTGGATCGCGCGCTCGCGCTCAAGCCGGCGAATCTCGGCATCATCGATCAGCGCATCATGGTGTCGCTGGCGCAGGGAGATCTCTCCGGAGCGCGCGCGGTGCTTCGCGCGGTGCCCACCAGCGTCGACTCGACGAGCGTCGCGGCGTACCTGAGCGAGTACTTCGATCTGGGTTGGGCGCTCGACAGTGCGCATGTGCGGCTCCTGCTTGCCACTGGGCCCAACGCATTCGACGGCGACCGTGGTGCGTGGGGTCTCGCTCTGGCGCAGCAATACAGTTGGCGCGGCGACGAGCCCCGCGCCCGGCAGTTCGCCGACACCGCGCGTGTGGCGTTCGAGGCGCAGCTGCGCGCGGCACCGGACGATCCGGAGCGACACGTCGAGCTCGGACTCGCGCTTGCCTACCTCGGCCGGAGGGACGACGCGATCCGGGAAGGCGAACGGTCTGTCGCATTGTTGCCGCCCTCGAAGGACCACTACGTCGGACCCTATCTGCAGCATCAGTTGGTGCGGATCTATCTTCTGACGGCGGAAGCTGAGAAGGCGATCGATGCGCTCGAGCCGCTGCTCGTCGTGCCGTACTATCTCTCGCCCGGCTGGCTCAGGATCGATCCCAACTTCGCGCCGCTGCGTGGTAATCCGCGCTTCGAGCGACTCGTCGCGGGAGGTACATAGGCTGCGACCTTCGCGTCGGCAGCGCGCTACCGGAAGAGTATCGCCCCCGCGCCCTGGTCGGTGATCACTGCGTTCGATCCTGACAAACTGAATGCTACACGCTCCGGCCTCGATCCGCTGAGCACCGTTGCGAGCACCGTTCGAGACGCGCGATCGATGATCACGGCGTTATTCAGAATCGGTTGCGTGGCGTAGACTCGCGCGCCGTCGGGAGAGATGGCCAGACCGAACGCCGCGGAGGTGCCCGGAATCGTATCCAGCTCTGTTCCGGAAGCGAGGTCGAACACACGCACGCCCGCCGACTCGTCGGCGACCCAAAGCTCGGAGTGATCCGGTGACACGGCGACATCCTGAGGGATTCCGCCCACCCTCAGCTGGCGCACCAGGTGATCGGTGCCTGCATCGATCTCGTTGATCGTGGCGTCGCCCTGCGTGGACACGTACAGGCGCGCGAGCGCCTCATCGTACGCGATGCCGTTCGCAACGGGGCCGACGGTGATGCTGTCGATCAGCGTGCGATTGCGCACATCGAACACGTACACGGTGGATGGGGTCCCGTCGGTGAGACTCGAGCTCGTGATGTACAACCGCCGGTTATTCGGGGTGAGAAGCACGCGTAGCGGCGTGCGAATATCGATCGATTCCTCCACACTGTCCGCCAGCAGATCGACGATGTCGAGCCTCGAGGCGGTGAGGTCTGCTACGAAAGCGGTGCCGCCGTCGCCGGTCACCGCGATGTCGACAGGCTCCCCACGCATCACGATGTGCGGTCCAAAGGTGAACGTCTTGATCGGCGCCGCGAGCATGTCGTTCGTGAACAATTCGCTCACCAGCACCTTTCCCGAGCGAGAGATCGCGAGGCCGTGTGCACCGAACGAGATCGCTGCAGTCTCGCTGATTACGCCCATCGGATGGGTCGCCTTGACCTCGCCGGAATCGGTCGTCGAGGAGCATGCCACGCTGCAGGCGAGTGCGAGGAGGAGCAGGGGCTGACGGACGGACGGCACGATCGAGGGCAAGGATGTCTACCAGATTGCGAGGAAGCTCAATAGTAGAGTCCGGTGCTCTGCCCGCAAGCCGATGCGCGCTCTCCGCGCCGCCGCCCTGCATTGAATCCTTCCAGGCGCTCCAGCGGTAGGGAAGCGCGGGTCGAGACCGCGTTATGCTAACCTATTGACACCATGTCAGTGTACTAGCATATTGCCGCCCAGGACCCTTCGGAGAGCCTCATGAAGTCACGTGAAGTGTTCGGCGAGCTCGGTCGGCGCGAGCGGCAGCTCATGGAAATCGTCTACCGGCGCGGGCGCGCCACCGCCACCGAGATCCGCCAGGAGCTCCCCGATCCGCCCAGCTACTCCGCCGTGCGCGGCATGCTGCGGCTGCTCGAGGACAAGGGCTACCTGCGCCACGAGCAGGACGGACCACGCTACATCTATCTCCCCACGGCCGATCTCAAGAAAGTCAGCAAGAGCGCGGTGCGCGATCTCGTCCGCACCTTCTTCGACGACTCCGCCAGCTCCGCCGTCGCCGCCATGCTCGGCCAATACGAAGGACAGCTCAGCGAGGCCGAGCTCGATCGCCTCGGGACGCTCATCGAACGCGCTCGCGCGGCGGACCGCAAGAATACACGAGGAGGACGGTTATGACATCGTTCATCATCTCTCTCGCAATCCGGCTCACGATCCTCCTGATTGCCGGCGGCATAGCAGTGTTCGCGGTGCGACGGTCGACGTCCTCGGTGCGCCACGTCGTGATCGCGGTTACGCTGCTCTGCATCATCGCACTGCCCGCAATGATGCTCATGGTTCCGCAATGGCGCGTCGCCGTGCTTCCCACGCCAGTGGCTGCGCCGGCGCCAGTGATCACGGCTTCTCCAGTTGCACCGCTCGCGTCGCAGTCACGGATGTCGATCCACCCCGTTCTCATCACCAGCGATCGCATGGCGGCGGCGCCGATTACTATCGGTACCGCGACGGACCCGACGCGCACTATGACCGTCCCGGAAATAGCGCTCTCCATCTGGCTACTCGGCGTAGCGATTGGACTGCTCTGGCTCGCGGCCGGCCGTTACGGACTCGCGCGCGTACGTCGTCGCGCGACACCGCTCGACACGCGGGATTGGCGCGCGATGCTCGATGCCGAGCGCGCACACGCGGGTGTCACGCAGCGTGTGACGCTGCTGGCGAGCGACGCGGTGAGCACACCGGTGACGTGGGGCATTCTCGAGCCAGTGATCGTACTCCCCGAGGCGGCGCTCGCCTGGAGCGATGAACGCCGGCGCGTCGTGTTGATGCACGAGCTCGCGCACATCGCGCGGCGCGACTCGGCCACGCAGCTCGTGGCGACGCTCGCGTGCGTGGCGTACTGGATCCATCCGCTCGTGATTCTCGCCGCGCGGCGGCTGCGCGCCGAGTGCGAGCGGGCGTGCGACGAGCGCGTGCTGGAGATGGGCACGCCTGCCACGGACTATGCGGCACATCTGCTCGACGTCGCGCGGTTCGCACGTTCGTTCGGCGCGTCGAGCATCGTGTCGGTCGCGATGGCGCGTCCGTCGCAGCTCGAGGGACGGCTGCTCGCCGTGCTGCGCGCGACGCCGGGTCGCGGGCACGCATCCGGCCGGTCGCGAGTGCTGGGCATCTCATTTGCCGCGGGCGCGCTCGTGGCGGTGTCGGCATTCAGCCCGGTCGCGAAGGATGCGCCGCTTCGGGGCCTGCGACTCATGACGCACGCGTCGATGCTAAACGGCGAATACTCCAACGATCGCGCGGACGTCTACACGCCCGCTGTGGCACCCTCGATAGCCAAGAAGGTGAGGGCGAAGCCCGCCGTCGCGAGATTCGATTCGACGTTCGAGAAGTCCGTCCCCGTGAAAACGGGAGGCACGCTCACGCTCGATCTCGATACAGGTGGCGACATCGACATTACGGCGGGAGATGAGTCCACTGTGAGCGTGACCGGCTCCATTGGCGGCCGCGATTGGCAGGGGACCACAGTGAGTCTCGATTCGAAGGGCGATGACGCCCGCCTCGTAACGCGATATGACGGCCACTCGAGACAGCAGTCGTTCGACAACAGCTTCTCGATCAAGGTGCCGAAGCGGTACAACGTTCGCATCACATCGGCCGGCGGCGGCGTGTCGATCAACGGCGTCGATGGCTCGTTCACCGGAAGCACGGGTGGCGGCGAGATCAGGATCGTGGGAGCGAATGGGAGCGCCGATCTCTCGACGGGTGGCGGAGACGTGCGAGTGTCGAAGTCGCATCTCGACGGCAACATCGAGACGGGCGGTGGGAACGTGCGCTTCACCGATGTGACGGGCGGTCTCACCGGCAATTCGGGGAGCGATATGCTCGGCTCGATGAAATTCAGATCGGGCGACTTTGGCCCGGGCGACTTCAAGTGGCGCGACTTCGACAATCAGAAGTTCAAGTTCCGGTTTCGCGACTCCACCTCGAAGAACTTCAAGTTTCGCGACTCCACCATGCGTCGATTCAGGTGGCGCTCACCGGATTCGGCGGGCTTCAACCAGATGGAGATGGACTCGATGCCGATGGAGATCATCATCGACACTATGGTGATGAAGCAGACACGCGAAGCCATGAGACATGCGCGCGACGCGATGGAACAGAACCACGACGCGATGGCCCGTGCGGAGGCGATGATCGAGAAGAATCGCGGAACGATGGATCGCATGAGTCGCATGATCGTGATCGACAAGGATGGCGGCGACATCAGGCTGAGCGACGTTCCGGACGGTGCGCACGTCACCACGGGCGGCGGCACGATCGTCATCGGGCGGTCGTCCGGACGAGTGATGGCCGAGACGGGCGGCGGGAATATCACGATCGATGCGGCGGAGGGCGCGGCAAAGGTCACGACGGGCTCGGGCAATGTCACGATCACGACGGTGGGGAAGGACGCGCACTCGGTGGATGTTCATTCGGGCACGGGCGGCGTGGTGCTGCAACTCCCGAAGGACGCCAACGCAACGCTCGATCTCGAGACGGCCTACACTAACGAGAGGAAGCCGAGCAAGATCATCAGCGACTGGCCCGTGACGGTGACGGTGTCGCCGGAGTGGGACTCGTCGCACGGCACGCCGCGGAAGTACGTGCGGGTGCAACAGGACATTGGAAAGGGCGGTTCGGTGATTCGCGTGCGCACGGTGAACGGAGACATCGAGCTAAAGCGCGAGCACTAGCCGGCATCTATCGCCCCAACTCCTCGAGCAACTTCCTTCCCTCGCTCCAATCGCCGAGTGCGGTCGCGGCGTTGATGTGTCCCGCGGCGCCGATGTTGACGAGGCGGCTGCCCCACGCCGCCGCGAATTCCTGCGCGCGTGCCATCGATGCGTACTCGTCGTTCGTGCTCGCGACGACGATGCTCGGGAAGGGGAGTCGTGTCATCGGCATTGGCCGCCATCCCGTTGGTCCAATCGGAGCGGTGCTGTGGCCCACGAGAACGACTTCCGGACCCGATGTCGCGATCGCGCGCTCCAGCGTGTCCACCCACTCGGCGCGATCCGGCGTATTCCAATCGCGCTGCACCACGCGGTGGAATTCGGCACCGCTGCGCTCCCAGTACGACTGCCAGTGCTCAGGATCCGAGTCGTGGAGACCGGGGAGGAGCAGGACCCGCATCATTTGTACTCCGTGGTGCGCGTTATCCGTGCTCTGAGCGACTCTTCGCAGCGCCGCACTGCATCGTGCTCTTCACTCCCTCCAGAAACGTCCGCTCCTCCCGCAGCACGAACTTCTTCGACTGCGCGAACTCGAAGTTCGCGCGCCCGTCCGCGTCCTGCGTCAGGCGAATGCGGTACAGCTCGTACTCCGCGAGCGACTCAAAGGAGATGAGCGCGAACGCGATGTCGTTCGTGCCTTCGTGCGGGAGAAAGTAGCCGATCAGCGCGCCGCCGCAACGCGGGATGATCGCCGCCCATCGCTCCGCATACTCGGCGAACGCTGCGCGCTGGAACGGGTCGATCTGGTAGCGAATGAAGCATGTTACAGGCATGGACGGTTTCCGAGTGGACGTTGAGGTGTGTGTCACGAGGATAGCCGCTTGCCGGTCGGTAATGGTTCGACTATCATGGAACCATGCCCGACGCCACCAAAACTCCCGACATCGCCTCCATCGCCCGGCTCATCGGCGACCGAGCGCGCGCCACGATCCTCATGGGGTTGATGTCGGGGCGCGCGCTCACGGCAACGGAGCTCGCGCGCGCTGCTCGGGTCACCAAGCAGACCGCCAGCTCGCATCTCTCGAAGCTCGTCGATGCGCGTCTCGTGGCGGTGGAGAGCGTTGGACGGCACCGCTACTTCCGGATCGCGAGCCACGACGTGGGCGCGGTGATCGAGAACCTCGTGGGGCTCGCGCACCGGCTCGGCGCGGTGCAGGTGGACTCCGGCCCCGTGGATCCCGCGATGCGCCGGGCGCGGGTGTGTTACGATCATCTGGCGGGCGACTTCGGCGTGCTAATGTTCGACAGCCTGCGCCAGCAGGGCCACCTTCGCGCGGATGGCGAGGCGCTCGCGCTCACCGGGAAAGGGAAGGACTTCGTCGAGCGGCTCGGCGTCGACATCGCCGCACTCGAAAGCCGGCGACGAACGCTCTGCCTCTCGTGCCTGGACTGGAGCGTGCGACGCCCGCATCTCGCCGGCGCGCTGGGCGCCGCACTGCTCGATCGCATCTTCGCTCTCCGCTGGGCTGCGCGAGCGAAGGGGACGCGCGTCGTGATGTTCTCGGCGGTGGGTGAGCGAGCACTGCGTACGCGATTCGCTTTTCAGGCGTCGCCGAGGATGAATCGGGCGTAGCGAGCGGCCGCGCTGTGCAGGGCGCGGGTCTCCTTCGTGCTCAGGGCGGCGAAGGGGAGTGGCGTGACGATCACTTTCCCCTTCGCTAACGCCGCCTTCCAGGTGCCAACCACTCGGCCGTTCGACACGATCGTTGGCTTGAATACGCCGTTGCCTCCGGGGACGACGCGCTGCGCGTGAGCGGGGCCGAGCGAGGCGGTGCGATCGGTGTAGCCGAGTAGAAGCTCGTCGAAGCCGGGGAGGAGAAAGATGCCGCGCTCGGCATCGGTCGCGTGCGCGCTCGCGCGCGAGACTATGTACGGAACTCCGTTAATGGTCTCATCGGCGAGTGACGGCGCCGCGAGCGCGATCCCGGCGCGCGCGTCGCCCAAGGTGAGCCCGGACCACCACGCGAAGTCGCGGGCGGTTGCGGGACCGTGGCTGCGAAAGTATCGCGACGCAAGTTCGGCGAGCGATTCGTCGCGATCGAGTATGCGCGACGTTGGGATCCACTCATCGAGCAGCGCGAAGGTGTGCTGTTTACCTCGAGGCTCGGCGAAGCAGAGCAGTCCGTCCATCGAAAGACGCGCGAGAATGTGGTAGCCGCGCTGGTCCTCAGTGGAGATCTTCGCGCGCTCGAGAACGTCATGCATCTCGTCGCGTGTGAGGGAGTTACCGTCGCGGAGCGCCTTCGTGAACAGCTTGCGACTGTGCGCAAACGCGGCGTCATCGAGACCGATCTGGCGCCGGCGCCCGGCGCCGCCCTTGATGATGCGCGGCGTGAGGAGGCGCAGCATCCATCGTACGTCATCGGCGGCGACGAAGTGGAGCGTGCCGCGCATGGGCCAGGTGCGTACGATCTGCCGATCCGCGATGGCGCGCTCGACGTCGGCGCTCGTCGCGTTGGGAAGTCGAAGGCCGATCGACCAGAGCGCGCCGCGATAGTCCTGCGCCTGCATCGCGGTGAGATGCGCGACGACGGCGGCGGGGGTAGTGCAGCTGCGCGAGGCGATCTGCTGTGCGGCAAGGCGAAGGGCGGCCACCGTAGGAGTGGGGATGGTGCGCGACATGACGGGAAGGTACTGGGGGAGCGAAGCGATGGGAAAGCAGGAGGTCACGGAGCTCAACGTGGCGGAAATGGTTTTGCGCCCCGCGTCATCTTACATCTTCGCTCGCTTCCTGCTCGCCTCGCCGAGCGATGCGTGAAGCAGCGTGGCGGCGGCCCAGCGCGACACGTCCTCCGCCTCGCGCTCGGATAGTCCGCGCAAGTCTCTCAGGACTATGAGGGCCTCGATGCCCACGCACATCGCGATCGCGGACACCAGCCGCTCGTAGCGCCGCTTCCCCAGCGATTTGCGCACGGGCGCGAGCGCGAGCGCGATCCATTCGATGCGGCGGTAGCCGCGCTTGGGCGTGGAGCGGTCTCCGCTCCTGGGCGCGGCGGGCGCGCTGACAGTGAGGCGGATCATGGTGCGCAGGAGCTGCTCATTCGCGGCCGCGCTGTGCTGCAGCGCCTGCACGGCGCGATCGAGCCTGGCTTCGACGCCGGCGACATCGCGACGGGCGGAGGGCGGGCCGTCGATGGCCTTGGTCATTATTCCGCGCACGCCCTCGAGCGCGGCCTCCACCAGCATCTGCTCCTGCGCGGGGAAATAGCGGTAGGCCGTGCGGCGCGAGACACTCGCGGCGTCGGCGACATCCGCCACGGACGGTTGCCGGCCTGCGGAGACGAGTCGTACCGCGGCTTCGAGCAGCGCGCGGCGGGTTCGCCCCTTCTGCATCACCCGCCCGCCTGGGGCGCTTGCGATTGCCATGGGGGAAAAGTATACTACCTTCGGCTCATGGCACAAGAGTGCCATAAAGCGCTAGCCGTGCCACGATCACTCAGGAGGCTGTCATGCGTGTCCCGTTGCCCATCATTCTCTGCGCCCTCGCGGCGCCCGTATCCACTTCCCTCCGTGCGCAGGAGACGCATTTCATGAGCTCTCACCAGACGGCCGCGCAATCCGACGCCGACACCGAGATCCGCGCGATCATCCACGCGCAGGAAGCAGCCTGGAACCGCCACGATGCCACCGCGTGGGCGAGCGCCTTCACGCCCGAAGCGGAATTCATCAACCTCGCCGGCACTCCTTTCAGTGGCAGGGCGGCGGTGGAGGGAATCACGACGCGTATCTTCACCACGTTCTTTCGCCTGTCGCGCGATACGGTGACGGTGCAGAACGTCGTGCTCGTGACGCCCGACGTCGCGGTCGCGCAGTACGTGCACGCGGTGTCCGGCTACACGGCGCTTCCCAAGGGAATCACGGCGAGCGAGCCGGGCGCGGACGGAAAGGGGGTGCTACTGACGCGGATGACGTACGTGCTGCACCGCACAGGCGCGCACACGTGGTCGATCGTGCACGGGCAGAACACCGCGATATTGCCGCCGATGGAGCTGCCAAAGGGGTGAGGCGTTCGCGCGAAACTCGCTCGCGACTACTCGAATTCTTCCTCGAACGCAATCCCAAGGTGCTCGAGGAGTCGGAGCTCGACCTGCGCGCGATATTCGCCGGGCAACGTGCCGATGCGCGTGAGCAGGCGCAGCTTCGAGATCGTTCGAAGCTGATGCGGCATGACGATCGAAGC
>JANWLO010000177.1 GCA_025450815.1 Gemmatimonadaceae bacterium | reverse complement strand
GGGCATCGGTGAGAAGCCACCCGTGATCGTGTACGGGGAGCATGCACACTATTGTGTGTCGCGCGCCGCCGGGCAACTCGGGATTGGCACGCGCCGCGCAATCGCGGTGTCGTCGCGCAACTGGAAGATGGATCCGGACGCGCTGCGCGCCACGCTCGACGCGCTGGCGACGGTCGGGACCCCGGTGATGGCGGTGGTGGCGACGATCGGCTCGACCGCCACGGGCTCGTTCGACGATCTCGCCGCAATCGGCCCCGTGTGCGAAGAGCGCGGCATCTGGCTGCACGTGGACGGCGCACACGGCGCATCCGCCATCCTCTCCGACACGCATCGTCATCGCGTGCGCGGACTTCATCACGCGCGCTCGGTGGCGTGGGATGCGCACAAGATGATGCTGCTGCCGCTCGCGACGGGGATGGTGCTCGTGCGCGATGAGAGCGACCTGGAGCAGGCGTTCGCCCAGCACGCGCCCTATCTCTTCCATCAAGCCGACGGAGAGCGCGCCTGGGATCAGGGAACGCGGAGCTTCCAGTGCTCGCGCCGCGCCGACGCGCTCAAGCTTTGGGTGGCGCTGCAGCGCTACGGTACTGCGGGAATCGCGTCGCTGTACGATCGTTTGTGCGCAATGGCGACGGCGCTCCACGCGCGGATCCTTTCCCGCACGGATTTCCAGGCGCTTCACGAGCCCGAGGGAAATATTCTCTGCTTTCGCTGGGTTGGCGATCGAACTCTCGATTCTGATATCCTGGACGCGATCAACCTGGACGTACGCGCGCGCTACAATCAGAGCGGGCACGGTTGGGTGACCACCACCGTGCTCGATGGAAAGCGCGTGCTCCGCGTGACAGTGATGAACCCGCGCACCACCGAGCATCATCTCGACCTGTTGCTCGATCAGCTGGCGCTCGAAGCCGAGCGCCGAAGGTAGCCATGGCCTTGCTGGGCATGCAGGACGTGAACATCGCCTTCGGCGGGCCGCTGCTGCTGGATCACGCTCGCCTCGCGGTCGAGCGCGGCGAGCGCGTTTGCCTGCTCGGCCGCAACGGAGCAGGGAAGAGCACCGTCATGAAGCTCCTCGACAGCACGATCTCCCCGGACAGCGGCGAGGTCGTACGGCAGACCGGCGTCTCCGTCGCACGGCTCGAGCAGGAGGTGCCGAGCGACATCGACGGCACCACGTTCGACGTCGTCGCCGCTGGACTCGGCGACGTCGGATCGTTGCTCGCGCGCTACCATCAGGCGAGCCACCGCGTTGGTGCGAACGCGACGCCGGCAGCCCTTCGCGAGCTCGATCGGCTGCACCACGCACTGGATGCCGCGAAAGCCTGGGAGATCAGCACGAGCGTTGACACGGTGCTGCTGCACCTCGGCCTCGATGCCGACGCGCCGTTTTCCGGCGCCTCAGGCGGAACGAAGCGCCAGATTCTCCTCGCGCGCGCTCTCGTGCGCGAGCCCGACGTGCTTCTCCTCGATGAGCCGACGAATCACCTCGATGTGGATGCGATCGAGTGGCTGGAGAAGTTCCTGATCGAGCGCGGCACCACGCTCGTGTTCGTGACGCACGATCGCGCGTTTCTGCGAAGGGTAGCGACGCGGATCGTCGAGCTGGACCGCGGACGACTCGTGGACTGGGGGAGCGATTACGACCGCTACCTCGAGCGGAAGGAAGCGTCGCTCGCGGCGGAGTCGCGCGAGTGGGTGGAGTTCGACCGGAAGCTGGCCAAGGAGGAGGTCTGGATTCGTACCGGAATCCAGGCGCGCCGCACGCGGAACGAGGGACGCGTGCGATCGCTGGAGGCGCTGCGTGTGGAGCGCGGCGCGCGACGCGAGCGCACAGGGACGGTACGGCTGCAGGCGCAGGAGGCCGAGCGGTCCGGAAGGTTGGTAGTAGAGGCGAAGGACGTCCGCTTTTCGCGCGGCGACCGCAAGATCATTCGCGATTTCTCCACGATCATCACGCGCGGTGATCGCGTTGGCCTCATCGGGCCGAACGGCTCCGGCAAGACGACCCTTTTGCGCCTCATGCTCGGCGAGCTCGAGCCGGATGAGGGAACCGGTCGCCGAGGGACGAATCTGGAGATCGCCTACTTCGATCAGCTGCGCGAGGCGCTCGATCCGGATCGCACCGTGTTCGAGAGCATCGCGGGCGGCGCCGAGTTCGTCGAGATTGGCGCGATGCAGAAACACGTGCTCGGCTACCTGCAGGACTTTCTCGTCCCGCCGGACCGCGCGCGCACGCCCGTGCGAGCGTTATCCGGCGGAGAGCGGAACCGGCTCCTGCTCGCGCGACTGTTCACACGCTCGTTCAACGTGCTCGTGCTCGATGAGCCGACGAACGATCTCGACATCGAGACGCTCGACCTGCTCGAGGAGCTGCTGCTCGAGTTCTCGGGGACGCTGCTCGTGGTCAGTCACGATCGCGAGTTCCTCGATCACGTCGTGACTAGCACGCTCGTTCTCGAAGGGAAGGGAAGAGTGGGGGAGTACGTTGGCGGCTACACGGATTGGGTGCGGCAGCGGGGCGTGTCGGGCGACACCGCGAAGGGGAGCGCGCTCCCCGCGGCGCCATCCTCGAAGACGCGCGCTGCGACGAGTGCGCGCGTCGAGAAGAAGCGTAGGCTCACGTTCAAGGAGACGAGCGAACTGGCGGCCGTTCCCGATGCCATCGACGCGCTGGAGCGCGAGCGCGAAGCGGTGTACGCATCGCTCGCGGAGCCCGCGCTGCTGCGCGATGGCGTCGCGACAACGGCCGCGAAGGCGCGGCTGGTAGCGATCGAGAGCGAGATCGCGGCGCGTCTCGCACGGTGGGAAGAGCTGGAGTCGATCGCCGCCGGCTGACGCGCTGCACCCGCGGGTTACGGCGCGCGTTCCATGCGTTTCGAACGCGATCGCTGGCGTGCGCGCGGGAGGGCGCGTGTCAGTCGTCCTTCACGCCATTAGAAACGCGCGAACGACCAGCGATTCTCGCCGAAACCGAAACCGGACTGCTACGAGCGGGGCATCACGGCGTCGCCGAAGCGAGCGCCTTCACCGCGTCCGCCAGCTTCTGCACCTTCGGCGCGTCGGGCGAGCCGCTCGCGTCGCTGGCGAGCTGCGTCGACAGCGCGGTGAGGGCGTCGCCGCGGGCCGACCCCGAGGCTTTCTCCGCACCATCGAGCGCTTTCCGAACCGATGATATCCGTGAGGCGCCCAGGCCGTTCGACCGCTCGAGCTGGTCGACGTACGCGCGCGCCAGCGAGAAGGTCGCCGGCCAGACGAACTTCGGCTGTCCCTGCACGTTGAGGTAATCCAGGTGCACAGTGCGCGCCGCATCGATCTCATTCTTCGAGATGAATGCGCTGGGGGTGAGCTCCACGATGTCGAGCCCGCGTGAGATCTCCGAGCTCACCATCACACCGTTGTACCAGTACACGGACCACGTTCCGCCGCTCGCCATCCGCGTCGAATCCACCGGCCCGCGATCGAAGAATCCGATCTCCTTCGGATGAGCCGCGTCCGTCCAGTCGAAGAGCGAGATGCCGCCCTGATACCACGACTGGATCATCACGTCGCGCCCCGGGATCGGCACCAGCGAGCCGTTGTGCGCAACGCAATTCTCAAAACGAGTCTGCGGCGCGGGCATCTTGTAGTAGCTCTGGAAGTGCATCTTGTTGTCGGCGAGCGTGAAGATCGCGTCCGCGCCCCAATCCTTGTTGTCCGTCGCGCGGCACTTGGGCTGTCCGCCGCCGCCCCACTCGTCGCTGAATAGAATCTTGGTGCCGTCGTTGTTGAACGTCGCCGAGTGCCAGTACGAGAAGTTGGAATCTGACACCGCATCGAGGCGAACCGGATGCTCGGGGTTGCTGATGTCGAGCAGCATGCCGTAGCCCTCGCAGGCACCGCCCGCCAGCCCGATGGCCGGATACACCGTGATGTCGTGGCACTGCGTGGGGCCGAGGTTCTCGAGCCCGGGCGTGGGAGCGAAGCGTTTCGCGATGAGCCCCGGAAGCGCGGCGCGCAGCGCGGCACTGTCGGCGCTCGTGGCGCTCGCGGCGCCACCGGTGCCGCCGCGTGCGGCGACGACGCTGTCGAGCATCGGCTTGATAAAGAATGATGGTACCGGCTGCTCCTCTCCGCGGATCGTCGCAATGAATGCACCCTTGGCGCGCGCGTCGGCCAGTGCCTTCGCGGCTTCGGTCTTGTCCAGATCAGACTCGCCGTGACGCGCGGGAGCGATGAGGTTGTTGAAGATGCGCGGCGAGCTCACGATCGCGGCCAGCTCCGGGTGCGCCAGCGGCACCTTGATGACCTCGATGCGGAAGAGCGCGGAACTGGAGTCCTCGGCGGGCGCCACGGAGACGCAGCCGGGAAGCTCGCTGGACGATCGCACGCGCGACGAGCCGGAGATGTAGATGTACACGTTATCCGGATCCTTCGGATCGACGAGCGCCGTGTGCGTGTGGGAGCCACGGCACGTCTGCACGTTGCCGACGTTTTTCGGGTTCGTGATGTCACTGATGTCGAAGATGCGGAGCCCGCGCAGCCGCTCCTTGCTCACCGTGTCCTTCACACCCTCGCCGCCGCAGTCCAGGCGGCCCGTGAGCCCCTCGCCGGAAACGAAGAGCAGATTCTTGTAAACGGACACGTCGCTCTGCGAGGCGGGACAGAAGAACGCCGTCTTGAGCGTGGGTTGCGATGGATTCGATATGTCCCAGATCTGGTAGCCCGCGTAGCTGCCCTGGATCGCATAGTTGCCCGTGAACGCGAGATCCGAGTTGGTGATTCCTACGAACTTCGCCGACGGCCGCGTCTGCGAGAGCACCTTCAGATTCCACACCGCCTCGCCAGCATCGTAGAGGCCGGCGTGAAGTCCAACGCGCGGATCGGGGTTCGGCGCGGCGGCCGACATGCTCACCTTGGGCGACGGCGCGCCGCCGCTCGACGACATTCCGGGATGCGAGCAGCCGGCGGCGATCAGGAGTCCGGCCGAGACCGGTAGCGTGAGGATGCGCGCGACGGCGGAGCGCGATACCATGCGGCGAAGACGAAACACGGATTCCATTGCAGATTCCTCGAGGGTGGAGTCGTGCGTTGATCGTGCGGCGAGCAGGATGCTACTGCGTGGCCTTCTCGGATGGGAGAGCGAAGAGCATCCGTTCCATGCGAGCGATCTCCGTCGTCTGGTCGACGTTGACGTCGGAGGCGTACTTGAACGTGAGCTCGTCCTGCGCGGCGCCGTAGGTGTCGAAGAGGTCCTGCACCATCGACACTGCACCCTTGTGATGCTGGATCATGAAAGTCAGAAATTCGCGATCGAACTCCTCGCCCTTCGCCTGGTCGAGCTGATGCATCTGCGCGTCGGTGAGCATTCCCGGCATCAGCATCTCCTGTTCCTTGCCGTTCATCGTCATCTTCATCGGCGTCGCGGTGGCAGCGGGCACCATCTGATGCCGGTCCGACAGCCACGACTGCATCGTCACGATCTCGTCCTGCTGCGCATTGGTGATACGCGCGGCCAGCGTGCGCACCGAGGAGCTTGCACCGTGGCTCGGCGCCCACCCCGCCATCGTGATCGCCTGCGCGTGGTGGGCGATCATCCCCTGCATGAAATGCACGTCAGCGGCGGTATAGGGGTAGCGCAGGCTGTCGGCCTTCGCTCGCGCGATGGCCGCTGCCTCACCCTGCTGATTCGCGGTGGAGGGAGCGGCGGCCGGCGGTGCGTGCGAAGCGCTGCTGCAGGCAGCGACGGCGGTGGCGCAAAGCAGAACGGAAAGTGCGACGCGGATGTGTGAGTGTGTCATGGCTTGTCCAGTCGGTGGGCGGCGGCACCGTGCCAGGTCGCCCTGCATCTCAACGCGAAGGTCAAATATATCGTTGGGGAGCTACTGGACGGGCACCGGCTGCCCCGCCAAGCCCACGGCGTCGAGCATGAAGGCATCCCGGAACGCGATCTCGTGCAGGCGGTCGTAACGACCCGAGCTCCCACCGTGTCCGCCGGCCATGTTGATCTTGAAGAAGAGCGGATTCGTGTCCGCCTTCGTGGCCCGAAGCTTCGCCACCCACTTCGTCGGCTCCCAGTAGCCCACCTGCGAATCGTTCAGCGATGACGTAACGAGCATCCACGGATAGTTCTTGTGCTCGACGTTGTCGTACGGCGAGTACGTCTTCATGTAGTCGTACTGCGCCTTGATGTGCGGGTCGCCCCACTGCTGCCACTCCTCGGCCGTGAGCGGAATGGAGGCATCCATCATTGTGTTGATCACGTAGACGAAGGGCACGTCGGCCACGATCGCGCGAAAGAGATCCGGACGCATGTTCGAGACGGCGCCCATGAGCAGACCGCCAGCGCTTCCACCGTTCGCGATCATGCGGTCTGCGCTCGTGTACTTCTCCTTCTCCAGATATTCGGCGACGTCGACGAAGTCGTTGAAGGTGTTTTTCTTCTTCATCATCTTGCCCTCGTCGTACCACTGGCGGCCCATCTCCTGTCCGCCGCGAACGTGCGCGATCGCAAAGGCAAAGCCGCGATCGACGAGGCTGAGTACGGGCGAGTTGAATGTCGCCTCGGTGGTGATG
This sequence comes from Gemmatimonadaceae bacterium, assembly GCA_025450815.1. Classification (GTDB taxonomy): domain Bacteria; phylum Gemmatimonadota; class Gemmatimonadetes; order Gemmatimonadales; family Gemmatimonadaceae; genus FEN-1250. Next base: position 844 of record JANWLO010000177.1, on the reverse strand, counting down.
CCGTACGAGCCGTACGCGTACTCGAGCAGCGGGTGGCTTCCGTCCTGCGCCCAGTCGTTGCGAACGAGCATCGACACGGGAACGCGCACGCCGTCGCGCACCGGCACCATCAGGCGAATCACTTTGTAGCGCGATGCATCGTATCCTGGAACGTCGACGCGTTTCTTCAACACCCGCTCGCGGGACGCCATGTCGTAGTCGTACGTCGACGCCGGCGTGAGGAACGACGAGTAGTCGAAACGAAGCGTCTTTGTGTTCCACTCCGCGTTGTCCGAGGGAAAGACGCCGTACGCCGGCTCCGGGAACGTCACGTCGTGCGCGGCCTTCGTCGCGAGGCTCGTCACGCGCAGATGCGCCAGTCCACCCGAGCGTTCGCCCACGACGAAGTAATCCTTGAACGGCTCGACGTACTCGACGACCACGGACTCGCTTACGGGCTGCCACTCGGTCCAGCCCGACGGAGAGAAGTTGGTCTCCGGAATGCGGACAATCTTGAAGTTGCGGGCGCCGTCGTTCGTGACCATCAGGAACGCGCCCGGAATGTGATCGATGGTGTATTCGACGTTCGGCTTGCGAGGCGCTACCACCTTCGGCGCAGTGGCCGGCGACGCGGTGGGGATCACGCTCCACTCCGAGCTCGTATACCCGGCATCGGCTATGAGAACGAAATTTCCGCTCTTCGAGCGGGCGAGTCCGACGTTGTTGAGCACGTCGTCGTCCTCGTACACGCGCACGTCCTTCGACTTGGGATCACCGAGCTCGTGCCGCCACACGGCGTTGCTGCGGCGCGCCGAGTCGGCGGTGAGATAGAAGAGCGTATGGTTGTCGTTCGCCCACGCGAGTC
>JANWLO010000176.1 GCA_025450815.1 Gemmatimonadaceae bacterium | reverse complement strand
TTCCTAACCATAGACGAGCCTCGCCCTCCGGCGGGGCTCGTTTTTCATCCACCCGCGCCCGTCGGGAGTTCCCTCCGGCGCACGATCCGCCAGAAAATTCCCGGCGCGGTAGGCCGCCGCCAGATCCAGCCGAGCATCAGCAGCACCGCCCACGCGAGATACACCCACGTAATCTCGTCGCGCCAGTCCGCTGCGAGAAACTGCGTGAGCCACAGGACGAAGAGTAGCGTCGCGTCCCACCAGTGGAAGCGCATGTCGAGCAGCACGAGCACGGCCACCGCACTTTGCGCCATCGTGAGCAGGATTTCCTCGCGCTGCGCCCCGTCGAACGGTAGCGCGGCCGGCCCTCCCTTCGACAGCGAATAGACTATCGGAATCATCGCGGCAAGCACCGTCCACTGATTGATGTTGCTCGACACCATGTTCACGAGCGCCATCGGCGCCGTGCGCACGCGGCTTGCCCACTGGAACGCCGACACTTTCTCGGGGAACTCGCTGAGAAACGGCGCCACCCACTGCACGAGCACGAATTGGCTCACGCCGAACGTCCCCGCGATCGCCAGCATCGAATTGAGAAACGGGTGCGCGGTGAAGTAGATGAGCGCGCCTCCCAGCGCGAACAGGCCGCCCACCGCGAGCACTCGCTGCCCGCCCGGTCGCGCTAACGCCCATCGTGCCACGCGCGGCGCGTCCGATACGTCTTCCTGTTGTCGCGGCGGCATGCGCCAGAGAATCGAGAGATACACGCCGTACATCGCGATCAGCACGATCGCATCCACGATGTCGATCGAGCCCTTGTGCCAGATCCACACGAAGTAGAGCAGCGGCGGAACCGTCGTAAGCACCTCTACCGAATGCTCATCCTCGAGCTGGATCGGCGCCAGGAACGGTCGGCTCTTGCGCCCGAAATACGCCGCCACGAAGAAGATCATCGGCCACGCGAGCCCCACGAGCAGACGAATCGCGCCCGTGAAGTTCGCGATCGCGAGATGGGAGTGGCATCCCGCCGGCGGCGATGACACGAAGCACTGCGGCCCGTCGCCGCCCGCCTCCCACGCGATCACGGCTTCCACCGCGAACTCGGGAAGCGTCTGCACCCACGCGAGAATCGCGAGCGCGAGCCCTTGCGAGATCAGGAACTGCGCCGCCTCCGCCGCCCACGCCACGAGAAAGGCGCTCGCGAGCATGCTCGGAAACGTCCACAAGGCGGACCAGGCTGCCGACGTTCCGCTTACGATCAGGAGCAGCTTAGCTTTCACGGCGCAGGCTATGACGTGGCTTTTTGACTTCGCGGACCCAGTGCACGGCTGGCGTGAAGCTAGAGCCGCGCTGCGCAGCTCTCAAGTTATCGGATTCGTGTACGCGTAGCGCTCGCATGCGCCATCACCGGGAGGATCGACGCACGAAAGGGCGGACAAGAAGAAGAACTCAGGCGGCTCGGCATCGCGCCCCACGCCCCCCGATCCGGCACCCGCTCGCGATCTGGAGTTTGAAAAGCTCGTGCGCCGCGAGCTCGAGCTGATCGGCGAGGATCCGAATCGCGAGGGACTCCGGCGTACGCCGCAGCGAGTCGCCAACTCGCTCGCGTGGCTCACGCGAGGCTACGATATGGACGTCCGCGATGTCGTGGGGAGCGCGGTGTTCACGGAAGAGCACAGCAGCATGATCATGGTGCGCGACATCGAGCTCTATTCGCTCTGTGAGCACCACATGCTTCCCTTTTTCGGTCGAGCTCACATCGCCTACATCCCGGACGGGAAAATCGTCGGCCTCTCCAAGTTGCCGCGGCTCGTCGAGATGTTCGCGCGCCGGCTCCAGGTCCAGGAGCGCCTCACCGAGCAGATTGCCCAGGCAGTGCAGGACGTGCTCGAGCCCAAGGGCGTTGGCGTCGTCATCGAGGCGATGCACCTCTGCATGATGATGCGCGGCGTCCAGAAACAGAATTCGCAGACGGTCACGTCGGCGGTGCGCGGAATATTCCGCAACGACGCCCGCACACGCGAGGAATTTCTGGCACTCGCCTACGGACGACACTCGCTGTCGCGATGACGGCTGACCAGGCTGTGCGCACCGCGCTCGTCACCGGCGCGTCGAGAGGCATCGGGCTCGCAATCGCGCGCCTGCTCGCCGCGAGCGGCGTACGCGTGGCGCTCGTGGCCCGCAGCGCCGCCGAGCTCTCCGCGCACGCCGCGGAGCTCGGCGGCGGCGCCCTCGCGGTACCTGCCGACGTCACGAGCGCCGCCGACGTCGCGCGCGTTATCTCGGCCACCCGCGATGCCTTCGGCGACGTCCCCGACCTCCTCGTCAACACCGCCGGGATCTTCGTTCCAAAGCCCCTTCACGTGCTCACCGCCGACGAGTTCGAACGCACCATTCAGGTGAATCTCGTCGCGCCCTTCCTGCTGCTCCGGGCCGTCCTCCCGCGCTGGCGCGAGCTCGGCCGCGGGCACGCCATCACCATCGGCTCGATCGTCGATCGAACGATTTTCGCGGACAACGGCGCCTACTCCGCGTCCAAGTTCGGCGCGCGCGGCATGCACGAGGTATTGCGCGCCGAGACGAAGGGAACTGGCGTTCGTGCCACGCTCGTCGCGCCGAGCTCCACGGACACGCCGATCTGGGACTCGGTCGACCTCCCCGCGAGCAACCGCTACCCGCCGCGCGAGCGCATGCTCTCCGCGCAGGCGGTGGCCGAGGCGGTAGTGTGGGCGGCGATGCGGCCGAGCAGTGTGAACGTGGACGAGCTCCGGCTCTCCGCTTCCTGAGGCGACGCGATCTTCCTCGAGTTGGTCGACTCGCTCCGCTGCGTGAAGGCGCACGAAGATAGCTGGCTCGTTGCGCGCGCGGACGAGCTGGATGCGCGCCACATCGTCCGCGGGGAGCTAGGCTGCCCGATCTGCGCCACCCGCTACCCGGTGCGCGCAGGCGTCGTCGACTTCACCGGGGGTGAATCGCGTCCGCGCGAGATGCGCGGAGAGCAGGGGCTCGCGCTGCGCGCCGCGGCGCTGCTGGGGCTCTCGGAGCCCGGAGGGATGGTGGTGCTCGCGGGCGAGTGGAGCGCGTGTGTGGAGGAACTACTGGCGATGACTGATGGAGTGCGGCTACTCGCGCTCGACTTCGCCCATGGGCTCGAGAGCGGCGGCCCACTCTCCCTCGCGCTCATCGCCGACGTGCTCCCCCTCGCGGAGGGATGCGCGCGCGGCATCGCGCTCGATCTCGCGCATTCCACCGGGTCGCGGCTGGATGGTGCCGCGCGCGCCCTCGCCCCCGGCGGTCGACTGATCGCGCCGGCGACTGCGCCCGTGCCGCCGATGCTCCGCGAGCTCGCGCGCGACGATCGGCACTGGCTGGCCGAGAAGAGCCTGACGACGACGTCGGCGCCGGTGACGATCGCGCCGCGCCACTAGCCATCCGCTCGAAAGCTCAAGCGCCCGCGCGCGACTCCTCGGCCGTGTACGCCGCGTCGATGAGTGCGCGGAATTTCCGGTCCACGGTGCGGCGCTTCACCTTGAGCGTCGGCGTCAGCTCGCCGCTGTCGATCGTGAAGTCGTTCTCGAGCAGCACGACCTTCTTGGGGCGTTCGAAGTGCGCGAGGTTGGCGAGCCCGCCGAGCACTTCCTTTTCCATTTTGGCGCGCACGAGCGGATTCGCGAGCATCTCCCGGCGGTCGGCCGTGGAGATTTTCTTGTAGCCTGCCCACCGGTCGAGCTGCTCGAAATCCGGCACGACGAGGATCACTGGAAATTTCCGCCGGTCGCCGATCATCACCGCCTGCGCGACGTATTTGTTGAGCTTCACCTGATTCTCGATGGGTTGCGGCGCGATGTTCTTGCCGCCCGAGGTGACGATGATGTCCTTCTTGCGATCGGTGATGCGCAGCAGCCCATCCTCGAGCGTGCCGATGTCGCCCGTGTAGAACCATCCCTCGGCATCGATGGCGGCGCTCGTGGCCTCGGGATGGTTGAGGTAGCCCTTCATCACGTGCGGCCCGCGCGTGAGAATCTCGCCGTCCTCCGCCACGCGCACCTCCACGCCCGGAATGGGCGGACCGACAGTTCCGATTGTCAGTCGCGCCGGCGTATTCACGGAGATCACCGGCGACGTCTCCGTCAATCCGTAGCCCTCGTAGATTCTGCACCCCGCCGCGTAGAAGAAGCGGTTGATCCCGGTGGAGAGCGGCGCGCCTCCCGACACGAAATACCGAATGCGTCCGCCGACGGCCGCGCGCACCTTCGAGAACATGAGCTTGTCCGCGATCGAGTGCTGGAGCGCGAGCAGCCCGCCGGGCGTGCGCCCAGCGAGCATCTCCGTCGTCCACTTGTCGCCCACCTTGCACGCCCACAGAAAAGTGCGTCGTTTGGCGCCCCCCGCATGAAGCGCCTTGTCCGTGATGCGACCGTAGACCTTCTCGTAGATGCGAGGTACCGATACGACGATAGTCGGCCGCACCTCCTGCATGTTGGCGGCAATCGTGTCCATCGACTCGACGTATGCGATCGAGACGCCGGCCGCGAACATCACGTAGTCGAACATCCGCTCGAGAATGTGCGAGAGCGGCAAAAAGCTCAGCGACACATCGTCCTTGCTCAACTCCAGCAGACCGATCACTGCGGCGACGTTAGACGCGATGTTGCCGTGCGTGAGCATCGCTCCCTTGGGCTCGCCAGTCGTGCCCGACGTGTAGATGATCGTCGCTACTTCGCCGGCCTCGATGGCCAGCGCGTCGGCGCGGTAGCGCGCCGCGGCGTCGGGCGTCATTGCCGCTGCGCCCTTTGCCTCGAGTGACGCAATCGTGATCGTGCTCCCCGGCACGATCGCGTCGTCGAACGTGATGACGTGCTTGAGCGCGGGCAGCTGATCGCGAATCTCGGCGATCTTCTGCGACTGTTCCGCCGTCGAAACGAAGATCGCGACAACCCCGGAGTCGCGCAGAATGTACGCGATCTGCTCCGCAGGGAGCGTCGGATATATCGGAACATCCGTCATCCCGGCCGTAAGACACGCGTAGTCCGCGATCGCCCACTCGGGTCGGTTCTCCGATAGAATGGCGACGCGATCCGCACACGCCACTCCGAGCCCGCGCAGTCCGAAGGCGACATGCCGCACACGCTCCGCGAGCGTGCGGTGCGAGATGGGCTGGTACGCGTTGCCCACCTTCACTCGCAAGGCGTTTGGCAAATCGTGGCTGTCTACCGCTTCTACGAACAGCTGCGTGAGCGTCGCGGGATGTTGCGGCATGGCGCCTTGGTACTAGGGAATTTCTACGTGCACCTTGAATCGCAGTGGGCTCCCCGAAATCGGCGTGTGGCCGGGAAGAAATGCACGCGCCTCGATCACCACGGTGTCACTCACAAAATGCGTGAACGCCGAGATTCGAAGATAGCGCGTAGCCGCACCGCTGCCAGCCGTGGCCGCAGTGCCGGTAGTATCCACGAGCGAAAACTTTCGATTCTCATCCGTGAGAAGCAGCTGCGTCGAGTCCGGCGTGTTCAATGCCGAAGGATAGAGGAAACTGTACTCCACACGATAGTGGTTTACGGGATTCGTGCCCGACGTTACCACGACTGTGAGTGGAAAGAGGGTGTCGCTGCGCACCGCCGCGAAGTGCAGCGTGTCCTCGAGCGCGGTGACGTTCGAGAACAGCGTGGGGGTTTCCACCACGAACAACGTCTCGGGCGGCGACTGCAGCGAGCCTGCCTGCGCAACCACGCGCGCGAATCCCGTGTCGATCGCCGTAACGTGTCCCGTCACCGAATCGATGCTCACCACATGCGTCGTATCCGCGTGCACGTAGCGCAGCGGCGCGCCATGGATCGTGTCGCCCGACGAATTGAACACGGTCGCCACGAGAGAGTCGACATTGCCAAGCGTGTCGCGAAGCTGATCGCCCTTCACGATGGACGGTTGCTGTTGTCCGGAGAACTCGATCGCGATGGCATCGTTGGGGCCCGTCTTCGTATCGCAGGTGACGGCGACACATGCCAGCACCAATACCGCCGCGGCGCGCAACACGCGTAACAGCTCACCACCCACAATCACTGGAAGCGCTCGGCGAGCAGCGTCGCGAGGTTCACGAATGCTTGCGACGCGGGGTCGGCCGGGTCGCGCAGCACCACGGGCTGTCCCGCCGCGAACGCTTCCGATGCCGCTATGCTCCGCGGAATCACGATGTCGAACACCATGTCCCTCGGCAAATTCGCGCGCAGATATTCGCTCACGCGCTGGCAGCCGACGCTCGCAGGGTCGTGCATCGTGAGCACGATGCCGTCGAGCGTGAGCTCTTCGTTCGTCGCGGCGATCTCCTGGATGCCGCGCAACATCTGAGGTGTGGTCTGAAGCGCCAGCGGCTCACACTGCAGCGGAATGATCGCGTGCTGACTGAGCTCGAGTA
>JANWLO010000175.1 GCA_025450815.1 Gemmatimonadaceae bacterium | reverse complement strand
GGGCCGCAGCATCGCCGGCGAGCAGGCGGAGCGCCTGCCCATCGACGCGAGCGATCTCGCCGGTCTCGCTGCACTCGCGCCGGGAGTCGTTCCGATCGGCGCGACGGATTCCACGAGCACTCAGTTCTCCGTCGCCGGCCAACGCCCCACGGCCAACAACATCACGCTCGACGGGCTCTCGTTCGGCGGCGGCTCCGTGCCTCAGGACGCGATGCGCACTACGCGCATCATCACGAACACCTACGACGTCGCGCGTGGACAGTTTAGCGGCGGCCTCGTGGCGACCACCACCAAGGGCGGCAACAACTCGCCCGCCGGCTCCCTCACGTACTCGCTGCGCGACCGCTCGCTCGAATGGGGAGCCGCAAACGCGCAGGCTTTCGGATCGGGGAGCACCCAGAATCAGCTCGGTGGTGGCTTCGGCGGCCCGATCATACACGACAAGCTGTTCATTTTCGGCGCGGCACAGGGTCGCTGGCGCAGCGACGACCTCGCATCGCTCCTCAGCGCGAATCCCGCCACGCTGCAGCGGCTAGGCGTCGCAACGGACTCGGTCGCGCGTTTCCTCGCGTTGGTGAACGGACAGGGCGTACCGTCGCTCGCAGATCCGGTGGGCGATGACAGGGCTACCAACAACGGCTCGGCGCTCGTGCGCATGGACTACATCATCAATGATTCGCATTCGCTCATGATACGCGGCGATTGGCGGCTCAACACGCAGGACCCCACGCGCGTGTCCGCGTATTCGCTGCCGATGGGCGGCGGAACGATGAACGACAAGGGCGGCGGCATCATGGCCGCGCTCACCTCGCACTTCGGCAGCACCGTCATCAACGAGGCACGCGCGTACGGCTCGATCGACGACAGACGATCGTCGCCATTCCTCGTACTGCCCGCTGCGCGCGTGCAGATCTCTTCCGCCGTCGCCGACACCGCGCTTGGAATCACGACGCTCGGTTTCGGCGGGAGCCCGTCGCTTCCGCAGACCTCCAACACCAGGAGCCTCGAGGTGAGCGACGAGCTCTCGTGGCTTCCTGGTGACGCCTCGCATCGCATCAAGCTGGGCGGGCTGCTCAATGCCTCACGCTTCGATCAGGATGTGGCGAGCAATCGCAACGGCGTTTTCACATTCAACTCGCTCGAGGATCTCGAAAACGACCAGCCCGCGTCGTTCAGCCGAACGCTCGCGCCAACGGAACGATCCGGAAGCGCCGTGAACCCGGCGCTCTATCTCGGCGACACGTGGCGCAAGAGCAGCGCGCTGCAGCTCAACTATGGAGTACGCCTCGAGGGCTCGATGTATGGCGGAGCGCCGGTGGAGAACACGCAAGTCGACTCCGCATTCGGCCTGCGCACGGATCACTTTCCATCGGAAGTACACCTCAGCCCGCGCGCGGGATTCACCTGGACGCTTGGCGAGGGAGGCCTCGGGGCGCCGACGACGATCGTGCGAGGCGGCGCCGGCGAGTTCCGGAGCCTCACTCCCTCATCGCTTTTCTCGGCGGCCGAGGGCGCGACGGGCACGGAGGGAACCGAGTCGCAGCTCGTCTGCATCGGGAGCGCGGTACCAACGCCCGATTGGAGCGCGTACGCGAGCAATCCATCCGCGATCCCGACTACGTGCACCTCCGCCACGCCGCTCCCTCCCACAACGGCGCTGCCGGGTGTGGCCGCATTCAACCGCGAGTTCGAGGCGCCGCGCGCGTGGCGCGCATCGCTCGGTGTGCAGCGTCGCATTCTCGACCGATTCGGCGTGAGCCTGGATGCAAGCTATGCGCGGGGCATTAGTCTCTACGGCTTTCAGGATGTGAATCTCGTGACCCAACCGCGCTTCACGCTCGCGGAGGAGGGAAATCGCCCCGTGTACGTGCCAGCGGCCACGATCGTTCCGGGCACGGGTGCGGTCGATTTCTCCGAGTCGCGGGCCGTGCCCACCCTAGGCCACGTCATCGAGATCGGCTCGAATCTGCAATCGGACAACAAGCAGCTCACGCTCGGCGTCAACGGCGTGACGGCGGGTGGCTTCACCTTCCAGGCGTCGTACACGTACATGCGCTCACGCGACCAGTCGTCGTTCTCGTGCTGCTCCGCGACGCAGGGATTCGCTTCCGCTACCACGGGCGGCGATCCGAACGTCCTCGGATGGGCGACGAGCGACTTCGAGCGCAGGCACTCCTTCCTGCTCACCGCGAGCTATGCGCTCTCGCAGAGCGTCGAGCTGACCACGGTGACGCGATTGATGTCCGGCACGCCGTTCACGCCAATGGTCGGAAGCGACATCAATGGCGACGGTGCGTCGAACGATCGCGCGTTCATCTTTGCCGCGAGCGCGCACGACACGGCGGTTGCGAACGGGATGTCGCGCCTGCTGGCATCGTCATCGTCGAACATCCGGTCGTGCCTGATGAGCCAGAGCGGCACGATCGCGGCGCGGAACAGCTGCGTGGGGAGCTGGCAACCCTCGGCCGACCTTCAGCTCAACTTCCGTCCATCGTGGTGGGGACTCGATCGCCGCATGACGCTGATGGTGTCGACGGCGAACATGCTCGCGGGAATCGATCAGTTGGTGCACGGCAGCAACGATCTGCACGGGTGGGGCGGCTTTACGCGTCCGGATCCGACGCTGCTCTACGAACGCGGATTCGACCCGGTGTCGCAGACGTATAGCTATGCGGTGAACGAGCGGTTTGGGTCGACGCGCGGCTCGGCGAACGCGTACCGGGTGCCGTTCCAGCTCGTGGTGCAGGCGCGCTACGTGATCGGCCCCGACCAGAACGCGGCGCGACTGCGCGCGCTCTTCGGCGCGGGTGGAGGACGCGGCGGGGGGGGTCGCGGCGGCGCGGCGGGGGAGGGAGCAGCGGCCAACAGCGAGGACCTCGCGGATCGCATGCAGCGCGTGCTCCCGAATCCGGCTTCGCAGCTACTCGAGCTGCGCGACACGCTCGCGCTCTCGGACTCGCAGGTGGCGAAGCTCACGACGCTGCGCGATTCGACGGCGGCGAGCTACGCGGTTGTCGCGGACTCGATTCGCGCGATTGTCACGCGCGCGGGACCGAATCCCGATCCCGCGCGGCTTTTCGCATCGATGCGGCCGGAATTGCTCAAGGGACGAACCACAGAGCGCCAGACACTCGAGGCAGCGCACTCGATACTGACGCCGGCGCAGTGGGCGAAGGTGCCTGAGCGGATCAGGGCGCCCGGCGGCGGCCGGCGCGGGGGGAACGGCGGCCCGTAGCCGGGCTCTCAAGTTCGGAGGCAGCTCGCCGATACTCTCAGGCAGCAATTCCCCCGAGTGCGCCCCCTTCGCGCAGGCCGATGTCGCTACGACGCTCGTTTACGACGCTAGCTCCGTTCTGCGCAATTCTGCTTGCCGCTGCCGTCGCTCTTTTCGGACTGCGGCTGCAGCACGAGCGCCTTCGATCCGGCGCGTTCGTGTATTGGCGCAATCGCATGGATGCGAGCGCCGACGCCACGCGTGCGGCGGTGCAGTCGTGGCTCGACGGGCTGCAGCAGGACAACGACTTCCTCGCCCAGCAGGTCGCCAAGACTCCGGCGCTGCTCCGCGCCGGAAACGGCAACCTCACGAGCGAACACGCAGTCTCCGAAATGCTCACGGAGTTCGCGACGGAGAGCGAATATCGGGGAATCTGGGTGCTGCGCGCGGATGGAAGGGTCGTCGCCGCATCGGACAACGCCGATTCCCTGCCGGATGTCGTGCGCGCGTCCGCACTCGCGGCTGCTCGCACGGGAGAGCGCGGAACGATCGGCCCCCTGCGCATTCACGATGACGAACAGCTGTTCGCGGTGATCGAGCCCGTAATTCAAGAGGGCCCCGGTCACTCGACACGCCTGCTCGGCGCCGTCGTGCTCTCCGTCGACCCGTACACGACACTCTTCCCAACCGTCCTCCTCGAGCAGGATGGCATCGAGCACGCACGCCATCGCCTCGTGCAGCACATCGGCGACGAATTCGTGGTGTTGACGCCGTCCGATGTTCCACTCGCAGAGCCCGGGCGACTCAGGATCCCATGGGCGCGCACCCCCTCGTCGGGCGCGTTCGCTGCGTCCGGAACGGATACTTCGGGCGCGTTGCGCGGCGTCGATGGCGCCCCGATCATTGCGGCCACGCGCCACATTCCGGAGACAGGATGGGGAATCGTTCGCGCGATCGATGAACGCGAAGCTTACGCGGCCGCCGAGCGTGAGTTCCGGCTCGACGCGCTCTTCGTAAGCACGCTCTTTCTACTGGCGCTGCTGATCGCCGTTGCGATTCGCCGCCGCCAGCGCACCATACGGCTGGTCGCGATGGGGGAGTCCGAAGCGCGCTACCAGGAAGAGCGCGCACGCCTCGCCCAGCGAAACGCGCTCCTCCTCGAATCCGCCGCGGAGGGCATCTTCGGCCTCGACCACAACGGCACGATCATCTTCATCAATCCCGCCGCCGAGCGAATCGTGGGGTGGCGAACCGGCGAGCTGCTCGGCAAGTCGCAGCACGCGCTGATGCATCACACGCGCGTGGATGGCACTCCCAGCCCGCAGGAGTACTGCGGAATCTGTATGACCGCGAGCACGGGACGCGGCTACACATCGCAGGACGACGTGTTCTGGCGACCCGACGGCACGTCGTTCCCGGTAGAGTATCAGAGCACGCCCATTCGAGAGGACGGTGCCGTAGCGGGCGCGGTGGTGACTTTCCGCGACGTCAGCTCGCGACGACGCGCGAATCAGGAGCTCGTCCGCGCAAAAGAGGAGGCCGAGGCCGCTAACGCTGCCAAGAGCGAATTCCTCGCGCGCATGAGTCACGAGCTCCGAACGCCGCTCAACTCCGTCATCGGCTTCTCGAACATTCTGCTCAAGAACAAGGGGGGGAATCTCGGCGCACAGGACATGGCGTATCTCGAGCGGATCGGCACGAATGGTGTGCAACTCCTCGCGTTGATCAACGACATTCTGGATCTATCCAAAATAGAAGCCGGGAAGATCGTGCTCGACGTCTCCGCGGTCGCCGTGGGACAGCTCGTGCAGGAGACGATCCTGCAACTCGGCGATCGTCGCCACAAGGACGGCGTCTCGGTAGAAGCGATCGTCCCGACGTCACTCGACACCATCGACACGGACGCGACGAAGCTCAGGCAGGTGCTCATCAATCTCATCGGCAACGCCGTGAAGTTCACACACGCCGGCACCGTGACCGTGTCGGTGGAGAGCGATCGCCTCAGCGGCGCTCCCGCGCGGATCCGCGTGAGCGACACGGGCATTGGGATCGCCCCCGATCGCATCGCCGCGATCTTCGCGGCGTTCGAGCAGGCGGACACGAGCACCTCGCGGGAGTACGGAGGCACCGGACTCGGGCTCAGCATATCGCGCGCGCTGTGCGAGCTGCTTGGCTTCCGTCTCGAGGTGGAGAGCGTCGTTGGGCGAGGCACGACGTTCACGATCGAGCTGTCACCCAAACCCTCCGTGAGGGAGGCCGACGATGCGATCGAGGCATCGGCGAATCGCGACCGTGGCAACGTGAACTCCAACGGCGTGATCGAGGGTTCCCCGCTCGTACTCGTGATCGAGGATGACGCCGATGCGCGTGAGCTCCTGCGCGCGCACGTCGAGGATTTCGGCTATCGCGTGGCAGTCGCCGCGTCGGGCGCGGAGGGACTCCGCCTTGCCGAGGCGCTCCGGCCGCAGCTCATCACGCTCGACCTCATGATGCCGGGCATGGATGGATGGGAGCTCCTCAAGCGGCTCGCCGCCAATCCCGAGCTCGCGCGCATTCCCGTCGTGATCGTCAGCTCCATCGCCGGCGAGATGCAGGACAGTTTCGTTGGCGCCGTGGACTGGATCGACAAGCCTGTCGCGCACGCGCTGCTCTGCGACGCGATCAGGAACAACATCGATTGCCGGGAGGGCGGCGTTCTCATCGTCGAGGATGATCCCGACGCGCGCGAGATCCTCTCGCGCTACGTCGCCGACGAGCACTCCGGCGAGCTTCGCGTCGCGTGCGACGGCGCCGCGGCGCTCGCGATCCTAGGGGCTCACATGCCGGATCTCGTGCTGCTCGATCTCAAGATGCCATCAGTCGACGGCTTCACTCTTCTCGAAACGATTCGCGAAAGCCCGCGACTGCGCCATCTCGCGGTGATCGTAGTGACGGCGCTCCAGCTGTCGCCCCAACAGCGCGAGCTGCTCGCCGAGCGCACGATCGCGATTCTCGAGAAGGGGCAAACGCTCGAGTCGGATCTCGCTCGCGTGCTGAGACGGATGCCTCGCGCGATGGTGGCGGAGCTCGCTCAGGGCTGAGCGGCCTCACTCTCCCAGCGCAGTGACCTCGACGTCGGCTGCGCCCGCGCGGTCATATCGTACGAACACGCGCCACGGCTGGCAGCAGATCTCGCAATCTTCCACGTAGTCCTGCTGCGACCCGCCGCCGGGATCGAGCGTGATCTCAACCGCCTCGCCACAGTACGGACAACTCACCGTGGCCTCTCCGTCGGCGGTTCCGTCGCCGAGCGGGAACTCTTCCTCGAGATCGTCGGACTCGTCGTCGTACGGGGATTCGTCACTCTCGCGCATCAGCTGCTCCAATTCCGGCGGCGCGGCCCGTCGCCCATGCCCAGTAAAAATTATATCCGCCAATCGGGCCGAATGCATCCAGTAGCTCTCCGCACAGGAAAAGGTTCCGGTGCAGCCGGCTCTCCATCGTGCGCGGGTCGATCTCCGCGAGGCTGACCCCTCCACCGGTCACCTCGGCCTTCGCGTAGCCCTCGTCGCCGGACCATGGCAGCGGTGTGCGCACGAGCATCTCGATGAGCGCGGCTCGTTCGTTGCGCGGAAGCTCCGCGAGCGATTTCGTGGGATCGAGCTTCGCCGCCGAGATCAATGCGAGCGCGAGCCGCTCCGGCAGTGCATCGCGCACCACGCCGAGTACGGTGCGAGTGCCGGCGGCCGAGAGCGCTCGCAGCCAGTCCTGGGAATCGCGCGGCGTCCACGATACGGTGAGGCGCGCGGCGCTCGCGCCGGTCGGCGTGCTGCGCACGGCGACGTGCGACACATCGAGCACCGCTGGGCCGCTGTAGCCGCGATGCGTAAAGAGAAATCCGCCGCTCGCCGTCGAGTTGCGCTCCGGCGATCTGGCGTTGATCGTGACCGGCAGTGAGATGCCCGAGAGTGCGGTAAAGCGCTCGGCGCTCGACGTGAGGGGTGTGAGCGCCGCGTATGTCTCGTGCACCGTGTGGCCCAGGGCTCGCGCGAAGCGCAGACCGAACCCGTCGCTGCCTGTCTTCGGAATGGAAAGTCCGCCGCTCGCGACGATCACCGCGTCCACATCCAGCGGCTCTGCGTCATCGATCTCGATTCGCCACCGCGCGCCGTCGAGCGGCGCGATGCCGGCGACGCGCGCGCCCATGCGCAGCGATGCGCCGTGCCGCACCGCGAGCGCGAGCAGACCGTCGCGCACGTCGCGCGCACGATTCGAGCGCGGAAAGAGCTTGCCCGTTTCCGTCTCCTCGACGAGATCGAGACCGAGCTCGACGTCGAAGAATCGAATCTGCTCGGCCAGCGGCCACGCTCGAACGATCTTGCGCAGCGTGTTGGGCGACGAGTCGGTGACGAATCGCGTCTCGTCGAGTCGAGCGGGCAGGATGTTGCAGCGCCCGCCGCCGCTGATGAGCACCTTGCGACCTCCATCGGCCGTGCGTTCCAGGAGGACGGTCTCCGCTCCTGCGCGCGCGGCGAAGATCGCCGCCATGGTACCGGCAGCGCCCGCGCCGATGACGCCGACGCGACGCACCACAGATCGCGACTCGGTGGGTCTTCGGGTGGTGTGCACGAGGGGATGATAACCGCGTTACGGCCGCGTCGACGGCCTTGGCGAAGTGATCTTCGCGGCCCTGCGGTAAGCAGGTCACTCACGCCAGGGAAACTTCGCCGTCCGCAATCCGTAGGGATGAGCGTCACTCCTCCGGACACGGCCCCAATGATCGTTGCCCTGCTGCGCCTCTTCGCGCTCCGACCGCTCCTGACGCTCGCCATCTTCGGCATTCCGATCATCGTCCTCGTGGCGGTCGGACTCTTCGCGATTCTCGCGCTCAAGCTCTTCTTCTTCGTCGTGTTGCCGGTTCTCGTCGTTGTGTGGCTGGTTCGGAAGGTCACGCGATGGGGCGACGCGCCGGCGAGCTGAGGCGAGGCGCCATCCGCTAGCTTTGCCGGGGAGCACGAACCACCCACCTCGCGGAGGCCCTCATGCAATCGAAAAAAGCCAGCGAGCTGCGCACCGCATGGGGAGATAGCCCCTGCGAACATCCGGCCTTCGCGAAGGAGTACGACCTCGGCGCTCGCACCGGCGACTATGTGTGCACGCAGTGCGGAGCGAAGGTGACCTTTCGAGAACGCGCCGAAATTCTCGCCGCACGCCGCGCGTGATCGATCGCGCCGCCGTTTCCGCGGCGCCACCTGTAGTCGCCACATTCCTCGTTCGCGGGATTCTCGTCCTTGGCACGCGATCGCTGTTCATCGCGCGGGGGACGGTCGTCACGGGTACCGCTCGCGCTGGGCTGATCGTGCTCGGCATCCCCGGCATGGACGCGCCAGTGGCCAGCGTGGAGTCGGGACTTCTCGACGTGAACGGTGGCTCGGCGCAATGCGCTTTGACGTTCCATTACGCGAAGCAGGCCGAGCTCGCGCGATGGAAGACTCTCGTCACCGAGGGGATCGTGCTCTCGCTCGGCGCGGCCCCTACTGCGCCGTGACGTCGATCACGTTGTCGTCCGAAATCTTGTCGATCAGCTTGTTGTAGGGATCAATTCCGGCGCCGCTGCCGCCGTTTGCTCAGCGTTTATTGCTGAGCAGCATCACCATCACCTCGCGCCAATCGCGGTGACCGCGCGCGCGAGGAGCCCGAGCGCGGCCTCTCGATGTCCCATGGCCGATACGCGTACGAGCCACCGGCCCTTGATCGCCTCGTATCCCGGGCTGGCCATGAACCCGGCCTCATCCCACGGGCCCGGCGGGTGGTCGAGCGTGTCGGTTGGCGTCGCTGTGGTGTCGCCAGTGATTTGGCGGTGCAAGGCGTGCGACGCCATGGCGACCACGTACTGGTCCTCGGCGAACGCCTCCGCGCCGTCGCGCCACGACATGAGCGTGAGATCGTACTCCTCCACGGGAAAACCAGGTTGTGTGACGACGTGGTAGTCGCACTCGCGTACACCCGACATGCCAGTCCCGGGCTGAGGCGGCGCCGAGAGTTTCTTCCCGAGTGCCGTCTCGACGTCCGCCTGCGTGAGCAGTGCGCACATGTTCAGCGTGCTGTCTTTCGCCTCCTGCGAGTAGAGCTGGAGTGCGGCGGGTACCCCCGCCGCGCCGTCGATCTTGAGTGGCGAGTCGAGTCGCTTTACAGCGGAGTCGAGGAGCTTTGCCGCGCCCTCGGTCGAGAGACGCGTGCCCGTCCAATCCAGCTCGACGTGCTGGTCGCCACGCAGCGCATGGAGATCGCAGCACTGCATGGCCCCCTCGGCGATCTCGTCCCACTCGCCCACTAGCGTGTCGCCGCTGGCGAGGACCGTCGTGCCGGTCTTCATCTCGCCCTTCTTCGAGATCTGATCGGTGACACCGCGGCCCATGCGGATCACACCCATCGCCGCGGGGCCGCCGGACCAGTCGACGTTCACGATCATGCGCCGGTGATCCTTGGTGTCGTAGCGACAGTCCGGCGCATCTGCATTGGGCCTGGACGAGCCGTGGTACGGTGAGTTGGCGAGCGGACCGATGGCTGCCTCCACTTCACTCGAATCGAGGAGCGAGCACGGGTCGCCGGTCTTGGCACTGCCGGCGGATCCGTTCGAGTCGAGAGGAACTCCGAGCTTCTTCGAAAGCTCGGACAGCTGCTGGCTGCCCGACTTATCCTTCGAGCAGGCGGCCACCACGACGAGCGACGCAAGCAGCGCGATGATGCGACAGCTGAACATGTGCGACCTCCGTGTGATCAGCACTTCCGCGAAAGCTCTACCCGACGATTGCGAGCTCGCCCTTCGATCGTGGCGTTCGGCGCAACGGGCCTCGTATCGCCAAAACCGGTGGCGCTCAGTCGTGCGGGTACGATGTGAAACCGCGTCACGAGCGCGTCGCGCACGGCCGCCGCGCGTCGCTTGGAAAGGTCGGAATTCGATGCCTGGCTCCCGATGTTGTCGGTGTGCCCTTCGATGGTCACGACCCACGATGCATTCGCGCGGAGCAGATCGGCCACCGCCGTGAGCGCCGCGTCCGATTCGTGCACCAGCGTCGCACTCCCGAACGCGAAGTAGATCCCGTGCACTTCGGCGCGGCACGTCTTGCCGCTCAGCCCAGCGAGATTCCCGCGCGCGATGCTCTTGTCGCGCACTCCGGTCGCGGGCCAGTCGATCTCGGTGATCTGGAAAGCGCGGCCTTGTGAGGTCCATCGAAGCGTGATCGGCCAACTCGGGTTGTCGAACACGAGCGCATCGACGTCGTCGCCCTGGCCAGCAACGGTGAGATGCCCGCGCACTTCGATCACGGGCAACGGCGTCGGTGTCCCGTGCACGATGACCGACAGCGTACTGCGTCCGCCGCGCGTCAGATCGCCGCGGTAGTACTGGCGAGATACGAACAAATTCGCGAGAAAGCCCGCGAACGCGCCGGGCGGCGCGTCACCGACGACGGCCGCTGTCTTCCCCGACTGCTTCAACTCGGCGAGCATCGCCTTCGACAAAAAAATCGTCGACCCGGGAAAAATCGGCGGGTCGTCGGATGAGACGATGATGTTGAGGCGATGCGCGAGCGAATCGTCGACGAACCGGATGCGGCGATCGTGATTGAGAACCTCCGGCACCGCAGGGTGCGCGGGATTCGGAATGTTCTCGCTGATCTGTAGATCGTACTCGGTCGGCGTCAGCCCCGCGATCGCAGCAAAGGTCTCCGCATCGCCGCGCTCGTCGTGATTGACGACGGTGAGCGTCAGGCCCACGACAGGCCGAATGACCGGAGCTTGCGCGCGCGCAGGTGCCGCCAGCACGAGAGCGGCGGCCATGAGCGCCCGACAAGAATCGAGGTGCATGCATGAGCATATATCGCAGAACCTCGATGCGCCAGAATCGCCGGCCCGGCGCGACTTGCGGCTCCGCCGACCCACTCGCGCGCCGCGCCATGCTTGCCGAGTCGCGCGACCGGTCGCAACGTAAAACCGGTCACGAAGGACCTTTCCGGAATACCGCTCGACACACTGTGTCTCCGTCGCGGAGAAGCGAATGGCCACGAGCCGCGGTTCAGCGCGCTGCTTCATGTCCCTCATCGCGTGCGCAACGATGGTCGCGCTGCTGTCGAGCTGTAAAAAGGGCCCCCGTACGGATGCGACTGCCGCGGCAGTCGGGAGCGCGATGCCGGGGGCAACGCTCGGCATCGCCGGTCATCTCTTCAAGGGGAGTGATCGCGATGCGATCCGCACGTACTTGCAGACAGTTCACGAGATCAAGGCCGCCCGGTTCGATGTGAAGTGGAGCCCCGCGACCGTCGCCGTGGGGCGCGACGCGGCAGTGCGCGCGCTCGAATC
>JANWLO010000174.1 GCA_025450815.1 Gemmatimonadaceae bacterium | reverse complement strand
TGGAATGCGCATCGCGATCGCGCTCAGCCACACTTTCGCACCGCGCGCGAGGAGCTCGGAGAGCGCGATGCAGAGCAGCATGCCGTGCGCCGCAACGCCCATCGACACTGCGGCGTGTCCCCGCGGCCACGAGTGCACGATGATGTACAGTGACACGCCGATCGCCGCCGCGAAGGAGAGAATCGCGAAGAGCCAGCGCTTGGTGCTCACGTCTGACCGTCGGGTCGCGGCAAGATGCTACTCGCACTCCCAATGAACCGAGATGGCGAGGTCGGAGCCGTGGTGCCGCCCCACGCCGATGCGCGAGAAGTGCTGTGCGGAGAGCGATCCGATGCGCCCTACGGGATCGGTAATCGTCGCGGTGCCGTGTCCGTCGGCGTACGTCTGGCTGTGGATCACGAACTGGAGGCTGGAGACGCGAGCCTTCCCGCGCTTCCCTTCGACGCTCGCGACGGGAATCGTTCCCTCCTGCGGATTGATGATCTCGAACGTCACCTGAACGTCGCGGGAGAACGCCTCGACCTTCACCGTGGGCGTGCCACTGGCTGAGCCGTACCTGCAGGTGGCCGAGCCGTTCACCAGTCCGTTGAACTTCTGCGAGCCGGTGACGGTCATCGAGACGGTGGTGCCCTTGGGCGCGCGCGCGAGCGCCTTCGCGGATTCCGCCGCCGCGACATCGCTCATCGTGTCCGGCGCCGCGCCGCGCTTCGCCTCCTTCGCGCACGCGAGCGCGAGCATCCCCGCGGCGGCGAGCGCAATCGCGCGACGACTCACTGGACGTCCTTCCGCGCCGGAATGGTAATGATGTCCACGCGATCCTTGGTGAGGAGCGGCACGGCGATGTGCATGCGCCGCGTGTCGATGCCAATGTCGGCGGGCGACGGAAGATTGCGTATCGCCGTGCGAACGTTCCCGTCGCGAATGGTGACGGTCGAGTCGGCCCAGCTGGTGACGATGAGCCGGCGGTCCGCGAGCAACTCCACGCCGTCGTACTGGCCCGGTCCGTAGCCGATGATCACCGGCTGCGGCGTGCCAGGCCGCCACGCAAGAATCTGCGGCACCTTCGCGTACGGGACGACGATGAAGCGCTTCCCCGACGCGTCCCACGTGATGCCGTTGGGCCATTGAAGCGAGTCGGAGGCGAGCGCGATCGTCGCGTGGTGCGCGGCATCGATGCGGAAGATGCGGTCGCCGCCGGCCACGTGCTCCATCGCGCCGCCCTTGATGCGGACTCCCGTATCGGTGACGTACAACGCGCCGTCGCCGCCCACGCAGATGTCGTTGAGAAAGAGCGCGTGGAAGGACGAGAGATCGACCGTCGCCACCGTCGCACCCGTGCGCACGTTGAAAGCGCGCACGGCATCGATGTCCGCCACCCACAGTGTGTCGCCCACAAGCACGAGCCCCTTAGGCGCGTTGAGCGTGACGCCATCGCGACCACCGGCTATGAGCTGCAGCGAGTCGATCGTGCCGTCGGGCTTCATCCGCGAGATGAAGCCGTTGTTGTCCTTCGCATCCGGGCTGCCGTTGATGTTCGACACGAAAAAGACGTCGGACGCGGAGTCGTAGCGCACCGATTCCGGCGTCTTGAACCCGGTTGCCTCGGCCGTGCGGCCCGGCGCCGTCGAGTCGATCACCGGTCCGTGCGCCACCTTCGGCTGCTCCTTCTCACGCCCGCACGCCACCGCCCCGAGTGCGGCCGCGGTCACCACCGTGCGCCATCCGTTCCTGCCGAGCATCGTCTTCACCGTTCACCATTCTCCGAGAGTGGAGAGAAGTAGCGGCGTACGCTCGTGAGAGTCAAGCGCCGTGATGGCCCTCGACTGTCGGATCGCGGTGCACGTAATAAATTCACGAGGAGCCGCCGAACTGCGCAGTCGCGCGGAAGCGGGCTGCTCACCCCCAAGAAGCGAGAGGAAGCCGAGAATGATTTTCTCCGGAATCACGATGAAGACATCGGTCGCACTGACGTGCGTCGCGCTCATGAGCGTCGGCGCCCAGGCTCAGAGCGCCGCGCACCCGCGCGGCTACCTCTTCATCGTGGGAGGCGGACCGCAGCCGCCGGAGCTCATCCAACGCTACTTCGATCTCGGTCAGGGCAAGAAGGGGAAGTTCGTAGTGTTCGCGATGGCGAGCTCGGACGGTAAGGAGAGTGGCGAGGAGAAGGCCGACGACCTTCGCAAGCTGGGCGCCGAGGCGCACGCGTACTACATCAACGCGGATGAGGCGAACACCGATTCCATGGTGAAGAACATGGAAGGCGTCACCGGCGTCTGGTTCGGCGGCGGGGATCAGGTGCTACTCACCAAGGCACTGCTCGGCACACGCGTCGAAAAGGCGATCCACCAACTCTACGAGAAGGGCGCGGTGGTGGGCGGCACGTCGGCTGGCGCGGAGGTGATGGCCAATCCGATGCTCACTGGCGAGGAGAGGCACCCCGGCGGCGTGCGTCCGCCCAGCGACACCACTCTGCACTACATGACCATCGCGCGCGACAACATGGAGCTGGTTCCGGGCTTCGGCATGATCAAGGGCGTACTGATCGATCAGCACTTCGTTCGCCGCCGCCGCCACAATCGCTTCATCAGCGTGGTGCTCGAGACGGCGCCGCATCTCGGTGTAGGCATTGATGAGTCGACGGCGGTCATCGTGTATCCGGACGGGCACTGGTCAATACTGGGCGAGAGCGCGGCATCGATCTACGACGCGCGCCATGCCACGATCACTCCCATCGGCGCGCCGGTACTGGGTGAATCGGGACTTATACTTAGCGTGCTGCCGTCGGGAAGCAGCTACTATCCGGCCACCGGGAAGGTTGTGCTCCCCAAGAATT
This sequence comes from Gemmatimonadaceae bacterium, assembly GCA_025450815.1. GTDB lineage: Bacteria > Gemmatimonadota > Gemmatimonadetes > Gemmatimonadales > Gemmatimonadaceae > FEN-1250. The sequence continues at coordinate 13,955 of JANWLO010000174.1, read as the reverse complement.
AGCAGGGTGCTGAGAAAGGAAGAAAAGACGACAAGACAACAGAGGGACACAGAGTCACAGAGAGGCGCAGAGAAAACCGGCAGGCAAGTCCGTCATGGAAGCCTTGGATCCCGCTCCTCTGCGTCTCTCAGTTCACCTCTGTGCCTCTGTGTCCCTCGGTTGTCCTTTTCTTCTCGTAGGGCCGACATCACTTCACGAGGCTCGACATGACCACAAAACCAGACATGCTCGCGGAGACGCTGCGCTTTCCAATCGGACGCTTCGTCGTTCCGGAAACGATCACGCCGGAAATGCGCGCGCGCTATATCGAGGAGATCGCTGCGGCACCCGCAGCCATGCGCGCGGCGGTGAAGGGGCTGAGCGAGGCGCAGCTCGACACGCCGTATCGTCCTGGCGGATGGACGATCCGGCAGGTGGTGCACCACGTGCCGGACAGCCACCTGAACGCGTACGTGCGCATGAAGCTCGCGCTCACGGAAGACGAGCCGACGATCACGCCGTACATGGAGGCTCGGTGGGCGGAGCTGCCCGACTCGCGCGGCGTGCCGGTGGAGACGTCGCTCGCGCTGTACGAGTCGATGCAGAGCAGGTGGGTGTACATCATGCGCTCGATGACGGACGCGCAGTGGAAGCGCGCCTACATGCATCCGGAGCTCGGACGGTATCCACTCGAACGCCAAGCCGCGCTATACGCGTGGCACGGCAAGCATCACGTGGCGCACATCAAGAGCGCCACGTGATGCACCGGCGCGCTACGGAGCGCGCCGGGTTCCGCCGCGGATGAGACGAATGATGAAGATGAGGATGATCGCGCCGATGAATGCGACGATGATCGTTCCCACGAGGCCGCCACCCGACGAAACGCCGAGTACGGAGAAGAGCCAGCCGCCGATGAAGGCGCCGACGATGCCGATGACGATGTCGCCAATGATGCCGTAGCCAACGCCGCCCACCACCAGCGAGGCGAGCACCCCGGCAATAAGCCCGACGACGATCCACCACAGAATGTAGGACCCGCTCATGGAGTTCCTCCGGAAGGCGTGTGAGTAACGGCACGCCAGCAAGGCAACTCGCGTGCCCCGTCGCGCACAGCTCGGCTGCCTGACCTAGTCCGGAATGGCCATCCCCATGGAGTGATAGCCTTTATCGACGTAGACCACGGTGCCCGTGATGCCGCTCGCGAGCGGGCTGGCCAGGAACGCCGCCACCGCGCCGACCTCTGGTGCTTTCAGCGGCTCGGTCAGCGGCGAATTCTTCGAGACGTAGCCCACCATCTTTTCAATGATGCCGATCGCGCTCGCGGCGCGTGAGGCGAGCGGGCCAGCCGAGATGGTGTTGACGCGGATTCCGAAGCGGCGCCCAGCCTCGTAGGCGAGCACACGGGTGTCGCTCTCGAGCGCCGCCTTCGCGGATGACATCCCGCCGCCATAGCCGGGGATCACTCGCTCGCCCGCCATGTACGTAAGCGAGAGCACGGAGCCGCCCGCGCGCATCAACGGTCCGAGGCGGCTCACCATCGCGACGAGCGAGTAGGCGCTCACGCTGAGAGCGGTGAGATAGCCATCGCGGCTCGTGTCGATGAGCGCTTTCTTCACCTCCGGTCCGTTCGCAAGCGAGTGCACGACGATGTCGAGCGGGCGCTCGCCGAAATCCGTCAGGAGCTGCTTTGCGAGTCCGTCGATCGAGAAATCACCGGCCTCCGAGTACCGCTTGTTGGTGCGCACGGATTCCGGTGCGGAGTCGAGCGTGGAGTACGCCGCGTCCAGCGGGTAGATCCGCTCGAACGCCATCTTCGCGCCGGAGGAGAACAAGAGCGATTCGTCCATCTTTCCGCGCTCGAGAAGGTTGCGGAAGATGTTGAGCGCCGGTGGCCACGTGCCCACCACCACCGAGGCGCCCGCCTCCGCGAGCTCCTTCGCGATGGCGAAGCCGTACCCGGCGTCGTCGGCGACGCCGGCCACCAGCGCGCGCTTTCCGGTGAGATCGATGTTGATCATGTTTGCTGCCGTCCGTTGGCTGGGAGTGCGCGCCGGGCGTGTCGCGCCGCGGCGGAGTAGCTTACGCCTGTACCGACCCGACTTCCAGTAATGAGCGCAATTCAACCGACCGCAACACTCGCACCCGCTTCGTCGACGATCGGTCCGCAGTTCGCGCGCGGCCTCTGGCGGATCGCCGCGGCAGACGCGTCGTCCGGAAATGCGGTGGTGCTGATGCGCGACGGAACGCAAATCTTCGGCGCGATGCTCGACGCGATCGAGCAGGCGCGGGAGACCGTGGTGCTCGAGAGTTACATCGTTAACAGTGATAGCGTGGGCGAGCGGTTCGCGACCGCGCTCATCGCGGCTGCGGCGCGTGGCGTGAAGGTGCGGCTGATAGCGGACTGGGTGGGGAGTTGGACCACCAAGCGCGCCTATTGGCGGAAGCTGCGCGATGGCGGCGTGGAAGTTCGAATCTTCAATCCCCCCGGATTTCACGCGTGGCTCGGGCTCGTGCCGCGCGACCACCGCAAGCTCGTGGTGACCGATCAGCGCGTGGCGATCACCGGCGGGATCGGGCTTTCGGAGGAGTGGTCGGGGATCGTGAAGCGGAAGCGACATGCGCCGTGGCGCGACACTGCCGTGCGCATCGAGGGGCCGGCCGCGATCGACTTCGCACGAGCGTTCGAAGACATGTGGAAACGCGCGAACCGCGAGGAGCGTCGCGCGGCGCGCCGGCACGTGCACCGGCGCGCGCGCAACAGCGGCGTGCTCCCCGGTGAGAACGGAGGCGCAGTCGTGGGCGTCATCGAGGGCGAGCCATGGCGGCTTCGCGTCGCGCGCGCGCTGCAGATCCAGGCGGTGTCCGCCGAGCGGACGATCTGGATCGCGAGCGCCTACTTCTATCCGTCGAGCGCGGAGATCGAGGCATTGTGCGGCGCTGCGCTCGACAACGTGGACGTGCGAATTCTGGTGCCGAGCCGCTACGACCATCCGTGGGTGCGACGCTTCACGCGCAGCGTGTATCGCCAGCTCCTGCGCAACGGCGTGCGCATTTGGGAGTGGAACGGCATCATGATGCACGCGAAGACGAGCGTGATGGACTGTCGCTGGGTGCGTGTGGGCTCGACGGACTTCAACCCGCTTGGCGTCGCGATCAACTACGAGCTGGATGCGGTGATCGAGAGCAAGGAGCTGGGGCAGGCGGCGGTGGAGATGTATCTGCGCGATCTCGAGGAGTCGACGGAGATCCGCGACGCCTGACGTATCTTTCGCTCCATGAAGGCGGGAATTTTCGTGGTGGCGGAGCTGGGCGGCGCGGTGCGCGACCGGATCCTCGAGGTGCAGCGGTGGGCCGACCCGCGCCTCGCGGCCGGCACGCCGCCGCACGTTACGATGGTGGGATCGTCGGGCGTGGGGCCGCTGCCGCTCGGCACTCCGGTGGAGCTCCTGCGCGAGCGTATCGAGCCGATCACGCGCGACACCGCTCCCATCTCGATGAAATTCGAGAGGCCGCACCGCTTCATGCAGACGGACATCATCGTGCTGCCGCTGGATCCGCACGGTCCGCTGCGCACGCTGCACGAGCGCGTGGCATCGAGCGGGCTCCCGTTCGAGCGCGCGCGATTCCAGTTCTCGCCGCACGCGACGCTCAGCTTCTATCCGCGGATGCAGCCGGAGATGCTGAAGCGGCTGCTCGCGGTGCGCATCGACGATGATGTGGAAATCACGGGACTACAGTTCTACTCGACGCCGCATCCGCAGCCGAGTACGAGGGTGTTGGATTTGCGGTTGGAGGGGTGAGTTTCAAGCTTTACCGCGGAGTTATTCACCGGCTTCGCCGACCTCCGAGGAGGGAGTTGCACACCGGGGGCGGAAGGCGGGGCAGGCTGTGAGCTTACTGCTTGAAAGCTTTGAGTCCTGAGCCTACCTGCGCGAGCATCGCGAGGCCGGGTCTGGATCGAGAGGGGGAAGGCGAGCTCGAGCTATAAGCTTGTGAGCTGAAGGCTTTGAGCTTCGAGCTTGCTCCGATGGCGCTCCCGCGCATCCCTTGCGCCTGAAGGAAAGGGATGCTCGCGAAGGGGCGGTAACGGCTTACCGCTCAGAGCTGTCAGCTCTCGAGCTACCAGCTAAGGCGCGCCTTCCGCCCTCTCAATGCCAGTGGGGGACCGAGAGTCGTAACGAGAGGTTTTACATGGTTAGCTTGTGCCGATGGCGATACCAGTTCACGCCGCGCTCACAACCCCTTCAGCACCGCCGCCTCGAGCTTCTGCTCGCCGCCCAGCCCCGTGTACACGATCTTCCCCGTGCGATCCGCAACGACCACGTACGATGTCGCGGGCACTGCGTACGCATCCGTCGCGGCGCCGGTGGCGTCGAACACCACCTGGTGCGTGAAGCCGTACTTCGTGATGTAGCGTTTGACGCGCTCCGGCGACTCGTTCACGCTTACGGCGATCGACACGAACGTCACCTTCCCCGCGTACTTCTTCGACAGCGACAAAATCTGCGGCTCGAGCTCCTTGCAGTTGCCGCACCAGAGCGCCCAGAACTCCAGCACCACCGGTGTCTTCCCGATGTAGCTCGAGAGGTCGATGGTCTTGCCGTCGAGCGTCTGCACGCTCGCGCCGGGCGCCTTCGCTCCCACCGCGAGCCCCATTGTCTCCTGCGCCCGCAGTGCGTGGGGCGTTGTGATCGCGAACGCCGCAAGCGCCGCCGCAATCCACACTTTCGACGAAACTCTCAAAGCAGCACCTGTCCCATAGTTACGAAGTAGTACTCGGCCGCCCCGATCATCACGAGCGCGAAAATCCGTTTCACCCACACCATCCACCCGCCGGCCTTCGGCAGCCGCGCGAGCGCGCCTGAAAATGTGCCGACGACGACGAGCAGCGCCGTCATGCCGAGCGAAAAGACGAAGAGGTAGATGAAGCCGAGCGTGGCGCTGCGGGTCGTGCCGACCCAGGTGAGCACGGCCGCCATCACCGGTGCTCCGCACGGCGCGGCGACGACACCCGATGCGGCGCCCATTCCGAACGCGCCGCCGAGCCCGCCCTTGCTCCCCGCTTGCGACGCTCGCTGCATCACCCACGCCGGAATCGGCACCGGGAGAGCGTCGAGCATCACGAGCGCGAAGAGCAACAGCAGGTTCCCCATCGCGAAGAGGAGCCATGGATTCGTACTCACGGTGCCGAAGAGAGTTCCGGACAAACCCGCGATGAGTCCGAGCAGCGCGTACACGAGGGCGAGCCCGATCGCGTAGCTGATCGTGAGCGCGAACGGACGCCAGCGCGAGCGCGCGCCCGCGCTCTCGCCGCCAACCAGCGCGACGGTGATCGGGATCATCGGATAGATGCACGGCGTCAGGCTGGTCAGCACGCCGGCGCCGAAGAGCAGCGGCAGTGCGACCAGCGGACGGGAGAGGTCCGGTGACATCAAATAGTGAGCAGCACCTTGCCCATCGTGTTCCTCGCCTCGAGATCCGCATGCGCACGCGCCGCATCCGCGAGCGGATAGTCGTGCTCGGCGCGCACGGTGAGCTCGTCCCTGGCTGCCCACGCGAAGAGATCGGCGGCGCGACCGAGCAGCTCCGCGCGAGTGCTCACGTAATTGCCGAGTGTGGGTCGCGTCAGAAAGAGGGAGCCTTTGGTGTTGAGGATCATCGGGTCGATTGGCGCAAAGGGTCCGCTCGAGCCGCCAAACAGCACCAAGTAGCCGCGCGTGCGAAGGGAGTCGAGGCTCTTGTCGAACGTCGTCTTCCCCACTGAATCGAACACCACGCTCACGCCTTCGCCACCCGTGATGCGCCGCGCGGCGCCACGCGGACGTTGACGAGCGCCTCGCCCGCGCCGGGAACCGGATCGGGAAGCTCGGCGTACTCGAGAACCTCCGGCCCGCCGTATCGCTTGATCTGAATGCCCTTTCATGCCGAGGTCTCCCTTGCGAGAATGGCGGGCCGTGAGGGGCCTGCCTCTTGCGAACGCTTGCGGCCGGTCGCCCGCGGTCGCGATTCGCATATCTTTCGCTCCGCGTGACTCATGCCGCGGACTGCAATTCTCCCTCACCCTCCGGAATGGCTCCTTCCACTACCCGGCGACGCGCCACGAAAGTTCTGACACCACGCACGCCACCGCCGGTGGTGATCGAGTGCGTCGTGCCCGAGCTCGACGGCGGCCGTTATGCGGTGAAGCGCGTCGTGGACGACAACATCATCGTTCGCGCCGACATCCTCAAAGATGGACACGATCTCCTCGCCGCGCGCGTGCGCTACAGCGGACCGGACGAGGACGAGTGGCGCGTGGTGCCCATGCACTACGACGAGAACGCAGACCAGTGGGCGGGTGTTTTCCGGGTCGACCGGGCTGGACGGTGGAGCTTCACCGTGGATGCGTGGACGGATCGCTTCGGCACCTGGCGCAGAGATCTGCAGAAAAAGGTCGATGCGGGACAGGACGTGTCATCAGAGCTGCTCGAGGGTGCTGAGCTCATCGACACCGTTGCGCGACGCGCGCGGTTCGGAAACGTGCGCAACGAGCTGCGTGCGACCGCGCTCGCGATTCGCGATGTGTACGCTAAGCCGGCGGATCGCATCGCGCTCGCGATGAATCCCGCGCTCCACTCGCTGCTGGACGTTCACTATTCGCCGCCTGATCTCGTGAGCTACGCGCGCGAGCTCGACGTGTGGGTGGATCGCGAGCGCGCGGCGTTCGCGGCGTGGTACGAGCTCTTCCCGCGATCGCAGACGGACAATCCCGCCCGTCACGGCACCTTCGCGAGCACCGCGCTCGCTCTGCCCCGCATCGCGGAGCTCGGCTTCGACGTCGTCTACCTCCCTCCCGTGCACCCCGTTGGCATCTCGGCGCGCAAGGGGCCGAACAACTCCCTTGCCGCGACTCCGAACGATCCGGGGAGCCCGTGGGCGATCGGGAACGCGAACGGCGGACACAGTGCGGTCGAGCCGAAGCTCGGCACGCTCGAGGACTTCGATCAGATGGTGGCTGCGGCAAAGGCGCTCGGACTCGAGATCGCGCTCGACTACGCGCTGCAATGCTCGCCCGATCATCCGTGGCTCACTCAGCATCCGGAGTGGTTCTACGTTCGCCCGGACGGGACGATCAAGTACGCCGAGAATCCGCCGAAAAAGTATCAGGACATCTATCCGCTCAACTTCTGGTGCGAGGATCGTGAGGGGCTCTGGATCGCGTGCCGCGACATCCTGTCGTTCTGGATCGACCACGGCGTGCGCACCTTCCGCGTGGACAATCCGCACACGAAGCCGTTCGCGTTCTGGGAGTGGATGATTGCTGACATTCACGAGCACCATCCCGACGTGGTGTTTCTCGCGGAGGCGTTCACGCGCCCCAAAACGATGAAGCTGCTCGCGAAGCTCGGCTTCACGCAGTCGTACACGTACTTCACGTGGAAGAATAGGTCGCGCGAGCTGCGCGAGTGGTGGGCGGAGATGCACAATCCGCACGCACTCGAATACATGCGCGGCAACCTCTTCACGAACACGCCGGACATCCTTCACGAGTATCTGCAGCTGGGCGGGCGGCCGGCGTTTCGCGTGCGGCTCTTGCTCGCCGCGACGATGTCGCCGCTCTACGGCATCTACAGCGGCTTCGAGCTGGCGGAAAACGTTCCGGTGCGCGCGGGGAGCGAGGAGTATCTCGATTCCGAGAAATATCAGATTCGCGTGCGCGACTGGAACGCGGCCGGTAATCTGAACGGCGACATCGCCCTGCTCAACGCCATAAGGAAGGTGAATCCGGCGTTGCAGCGCATGGACAATCTTGCGTTCAGGCCGTCGGAGAACGAGCAGATTCTGTTCTACACCAAGACCGCGCCCGGTTGGCGGAACGATCTCCTGATGGTCGTCAATCTCGATCCGCTGCGCGCGCAGGAGACGGTGGTCACCGTGCCGCTCGCGGAGCTCGGGCTCGATCCGGCCCTTCCGTACGTCGTGGAAGATCTCATCACCGGCGCGCGCTACAGCTGGCGCGGCGCGCGCAACTACGTTCGCCTCGACCCCATGCTGCAGCCTGGTCACATTTTCCGGCTCGAGCGATGAGCGTTCCCATTCCCTCACTCATGCCTGATCGAACTCCTCGTCCGATATCCGCCAACGATCCGCTCTGGTACAAGGACTCGATCATCTACCAGATCCACGTCAAGGCCTTTCGCGACAGCAACGGCGATGGCTACGGGGATTTTCCGGGGCTGATCGAGAAGCTCGACTACGTCCAGTCGCTCAACGTCAACGCGCTCTGGCTGCTCCCATTCTATCCCTCCCCGCTCCGCGACGATGGCTACGACATCTCGGAGTACGAGGCGGTGCATCCGCAGTACGGCACGTTGGCGGACTTTCAGCGGCTGCTGAATGAGGCGCACTCGCGCAATCTCCGTGTGATAACGGAGCTCGTCATCAACCACACATCGGACCAGCATCCGTGGTTCCAGCGCGCGCGCGCCGCGCCGCGCGGATCGCCGGAGCGCAACTGGTACGTGTGGTCCGACGATCCGACGAAGTACAAGGACGCTCGCATCATCTTCACGGACACCGAGAACTCCAATTGGACCTGGGACCCGGTGGCGGAGCAGTTCTACTGGCATCGCTTCTTCAGCCACCAGCCAGATCTCAACTTCGACAATCCGGAAGTTCGCGCGGCCGTGATCGAGGTGATGCGCTTCTGGTTCCGCATGGGTGTCGACGGCATGCGGCTTGACGCGATCCCGTATCTCATCGAGCGCGACGGCACTAACTGCGAGAATCTTCCCGAGACGCACGAGGTGCTGCGGGAGATCCGCGCGGCGCTCGACGCGGAGTTCGAGAACAAGCTGCTGCTCGCCGAGGCGAACCAGTGGCCGATCGATGTCATTCCGTATTTCGGCGGCGGCAAGGAATGCCACATGGCGTTCCACTTCCCGCTCATGCCGCGGATGTACATGGCGATCCGCAAGGAAGATCGCAGCCCGATCGTCGAGATCATGGCGCAGACGCCCGCGATTCCAGACGAGTGCCAGTGGGCGATCTTCCTCCGCAACCACGACGAGCTCACGCTCGAGATGGTGACGGACGAGGAGCGCGACTACATGTATCGAGAGTACGCGCGCGAGATGCGCATGCGCGTGAACGTGGGCATTCGCCGGCGGCTCGCATCGCTGCTCGACAACGGGCGCCGGCAGATCGAGCTCATGAACGCGCTGCTTCTCACCCTGCCCGGCACGCCGATCATCTACTACGGCGACGAGATCGGAATGGGCGACAACGTCTTCCTCGGCGATCGCAACGGCGTGCGCACGCCGATGCAGTGGAACGGCGGCTGGAATGCCGGCTTCTCCGACGCCGACCAGCAGGCGCTGTACTTCCCGCTCATCATGGATCCGCCCTACGGTTATCAGGGTGTGAACGTGATGGCGCAGGAGCGCACGCAGACTTCGCTGCTGCGGTGGATGCGGCGAATAGTGAAGGTGCGCACTCAGCATCGCGCCTTCGGGCGGGGCACGTTCGAGATGCTACTCCCCGAGAATCGCGCGGTGCTCGCGTATCTGCGCACGTACGAGGGCGAGGTAATCCTCTGCGTGAACAACCTCTCGCGCTTCGTCCAGCCCGCGCGCATCAATCTGCAGCGATTCATCGGGATGGTGCCAGTCGAGATGATCGGCAACATTCGCTTCCCGCCCATCGGCGAGAATCCGTATCTGTTCGCGCTCGGCCCGCACAACTTCTACTGGTTTCGGCTCACCCATGCGGAGGAGGCGCCGGAGCGGCGCGGGGAGGAACGACGCTGACGCTCACCGTCGCGGGGGCGCTCGAGAACGCGCTCGCCCCCGACGCGCTGCGCTCCATCGACTCCGGCACGCTCACGGCGTTTCTGCGCGAGCGGCGGTGGTTCGGCGAGAAGTCGCAGCAGTCATTCACGGCTCGCATCGTGGACGTGATTCCGATTCCCGGCGACGCGCAGCGGTGGGCGGTGGCGCGCGTCGAGGTGACGCTCGAGGATCGCAGCGTGGCGAGCTACCAGCTCGCGCTCTCGGTGCGCGAGAGCGAGATGAGCCGCGTGCACGCACCGGCGGCGGTGCTGGCGCTGGTGGAGTCGGCGGTGGTGAACGGACTTCTCTTCGACGCCATCGACGATCCCGCATTTCGCGCGCGCGTCGCCCGTGCGCTGTCGCGCGGCGAAGGATTCGCGGGGGATGGCGCGTCGCTCGTGTCCGAGCGAGTCGGGAACGGCTCCCCGCGCCTGAGCGGCGCATCGCGCGTGGTGGGTGGAGAGCAGAGCAACAGCTCGATCATCTTCGGCGAAGATGCGATCTTCAAGCTCTTTCGGCGCCTCGAGGCCGGCGAGAGCCCCGACGTCGAGATCACGCGCTACCTCACCGCGCACACCTCCTTCCGCAACACGCCCGAGCTCTACGCGGTGCTCGTGTTCGTGCACGATGGCGAGCGTGCTGTCGCGGGAATGCTCTCTCGCTTCATCCCCGGCGCCATGGATGGATGGGCGCACGCCCTCGCGCGAGCGCGCGCGTACGCGCACGGCGAGGGCGAGCTGCGCAACGATCCCTTCGCGCCCGAAAGCCAGCGGCTCGGCGAGGTCACCGCAGAGCTTCACCGCGCGCTCTCGACGCCCACCGACGATCCGGCGTTCGCGCCGCGCGATGCGACGGCAGCGGACGTGGCGCGCTGGGCGGGCGCCACGCGGAAGTCGGTCGAGCAGGGGTTCGCGCTGCTCGAGCGCCTCGCGCCCAGGCTCGATGATCGCTCGCGGCCACTCGCACTCTCGGTAGTGGGACGCCGTATCGATGCGTTCGAGCAGCTGGACTCCATCGTCCACACGCTGGGTGGCCCGTCCGCAGCGGGGATGCTGTCGCGCCACCACGGCGACTACCATCTGGGCCAGGTGCTCCGAACCGACGACGACTGGATGATCATCGACTTCGAGGGCGAGCCCACCCGTCCGCTCGCGGAGCGGCGCGCGCTTTCGAGTCCCGCTCGTGATGTTGCGGGGATGCTGCGCTCCTTCGCGTACGCTGCCGCCACCGCCGCCGCGCACGATGATGCGGATCGCGATCGCGCCGCGCACTGGGAGGCGATGGCGCGCGACGCGTTCCTCCGTGGCTACGGCGATACGAGAGCCGCGCCGCTCATCGCCCTGTTCGAGCTCGAGAAGCTCTTCTACGAACTGGCTTACGAGTTGAACAACCGGCCGCTCTGGGTGTGGATCCCGCTACTCGGCATCCAGACGATGCTCGCACCGGGCGCGCGCTGAGCGTGCGCTCTCTGAACGACTCGCTCATGCTGGGCGCACGGCCGACGAACGCCGCGACGCGATTTGCGGTGTGGGCGCCTAACGTGACGCGCGTGGATGTTCGGGTGCGCACGGGCGCCGCGGCGGCCGACTACCCGCTCGCGCGCGATGCTCGCGGCGTATACGCCGCCACGATTCCCGGGGCCCGTGCGGGCGACGACTACACGTATCGCCTCGACGGCGGCGACGAGCGCGCCGACCCCGTATCGCGATGGCAGCCGCACGGGGTGCACGGCGCGTCGCGTGTGGTCGATCCGGATTCCTTTCTCTGGTCTGACAAGGGGTGGACCGGAATCGAGATGGCGGACTTCGCCATCTACGAGCTCCACGTCGGCACCTTCACGCCGGAAGCTACCTTCGACGCCGTCATTCCCCGCCTCGCATCGCTCGCGGAGCTGGGCGTCAACGCCATCGAGCTCATGCCCGTCGCGCAGTTCCCCGGCACTCGCAACTGGGGCTACGATGGCGTGTCGCTCTACGCGCCGCAGAACAGCTACGGCGGCCCCGATGCGCTCAAACGTCTCGTGAATGCCGCTCACGCCGCCAATCTCGCGGTGGTGCTCGATGTCGTATACAACCACATTGGCCCCGAAGGAAACTATCTGGCCGAGTTCGGCCCGTATTTCACGGACACGCACTGCACGCCGTGGGGACGCGCCATGAACTACGATGGACGCGACAGCGACGAAGTCCGCGCGTTCGTGATCGAGAACGCCTGCTACTGGATTCGCGAGTTCCACATCGACGCGCTGCGACTCGATGCGATACATGGAATCTTCGACGCACGGCCCAGCCACATTCTCGCCGATGTCACGGCGCGCGTGCACGAGACCGCGGCGGAGCTGGGGCGAATGGTGCAGGTGATCGCCGAGAGCGACCTGAACGATCCACGGCTGTTGCGACCGGTGGAGCGCGGCGGTTATGCGATGGACGCGCAGTGGAGCGATGACTTTCATCACGCCGTGCACGTGCTTCTCACCGGCGAGCGCGCGGGATACTACAAGAGCTTCGCGCAGTATCGCGACGGTCCGGCTCAAGCGCTGGCGCAGGCGCTCGCTCGCCGCTTCGCGTTCGATGGCAACTATGCATCGCACCGTCGGCGGCAACACGGCGCGTCCGCGATCGACATTTCGGCCGATCATTTCGTCGTCTACATCCAGAATCACGATCAGGTGGGCAATCGCGCCGCGGGCGAGCGGCTCGACGCGCTCTTGTCCCCCGATGCGCGGCGGCTCGCGGCGGCACTGCTGCTCCTCTCGCCGTACGTCCCGCTCCTCTTCATGGGTGAGGAATACGGCGAGCCCGCGCCCTTTCTCTACTTCGTGAGCCACTCCGATCCTCAGCTCATCGAGGCCGTGAGAAAGGGACGAAGCGAGGAATTCGAGTCGTTCGGATGGGGAAGCGGCGTTCCCGATCCGCAAGCCATCGAGACGTTCGAGCGCTCGCGCATCCACTTCGAGCTCGCGCGCGCGGTCGAGCACGCGAAGCTGCGCGAGCTATACCGCGAGCTGCTCGCGATCAGGCGCGAGGAGGCCGCGCTCCGTCCCGGTGCCGCGCACATCGCGGCGGAGAGCTCTCACGGTAATGTCCGGATGCGACTCGACGCGCCCGGCGCGCGAAGCCTTCTCGCGCTATTCAATCTCACTGAGGCAGAAATCGCGGTCCCGTTGCGGCACGATTCCGGCAATTGGCACATTCGCTTCGCAACTCACACCAACGTCGCGACGAGCGGATCGGTGAACATCGTCTCGTCCGTCACGCTCCCCCCGCTCTCCGCTGCGCTCTACTACCTCGAGGCTGCGTGACCATGCGCGTTTGGCCCGGACAACCCTACCCACTCGGCGCCACCTGGGACGGAGAGGGCGTGAACTTCGCGATCTTCTCGGAGAACGCAACGGGCGTCGAGCTATGTCTCTTCGACGCGCACGACGAAGCCAATGAGCGTCAGCGCATTCCGGTGGTAGAGCGCAGCGATCAGATCTGGCACTGCTACCTCCCCGACATTCGCCCCGGTCAGCTGTACGGTTACCGTGTGAGCGGACCGTACTCGCCGGAAGAAGGCGATCGCTTCAATCCGAATCAGCTCCTCATCGATCCGTACGCCAAGGCCATCAGCGGCGCGATTCACTGGAGCGATGCGCTCTTCGCGTACAAAGTGGGAAGCGACCGCGAAGACCTCGAGATGAGTCACGTGAACAGCGCTGGCGGAATGCCCAAGTGCGTCGTCATCGACAACGCCTTCACGTGGGGCTCCGACGCGCCGCCGCGCACGCCGTGGAATCGCACGGTCATCTACGAGGCGCACACGAAGGGACTCACCATCCGCAATCCGGCCGTCCCCGAGGAGATCCGCGGCACCTACCTCGCCCTCGCCTCCGACGCGGTAATCGATCATCTCCGGTCGCTCGGCGTCACCGCGCTCGAGCTCCTTCCCGTGCACCACTTCGCGGTGGATCGCCAGCTCGCCGAGAAGGGGCTTACAAACTATTGGGGCTACAACACGATCGGCTTCTTCGCCCCGGACGTGCGCTACGCCGTGGGCGGACTCGGAAGCCAGGTGGTGCAGTTCAAGTCGATGGTGAAATCGCTGCACTCGGCCGGCATCGAAGTGATTCTCGACGTCGTCTACAATCACACGGCCGAGGGAAATCATCTCGGCCCGACGCTCTCG
>JANWLO010000173.1 GCA_025450815.1 Gemmatimonadaceae bacterium | reverse complement strand
GTCTAGACGATTCCTGGTGTCGATCTCCTCGCGCTGCGCCTTGTCCTCCTGCGCATGTTGCTCGGCGTCCTTCACCATCTTCTGGATGTCGTTCTCCGACAGACCACTCGACGCCTCGATGCGGATCTTCTGCTCCTTCCCCGTGGCCTGGTCCTTCGCGGCCACGTGCAGAATCCCGTTCGCGTCGATGTCGAATGTGACCTCCACCTGCGGCGTGCCGCGCGATGCGGGCGGAATTCCGGTGAGCTGGAATTTGCCGATGGTCTTGTTCCCCGTGGCGAGCTCGCGCTCACCTTGCAGGACGTGGATCTCGACCGTGGTCTGATTGTCCTGCGCCGTGGAAAAAATCTCCGACTTCTTCGTGGGAATGGTCGTGTTTCGCGGAATGAGAACCGTGGTCACGCCGCCCAGCGTCTCAATGCCGAGCGAGAGCGGATTGACGTCGAGCAGCAACACGTCCTTCTGCTCGCCGGTGAGCACCGCGCCCTGAATGGCCGCGCCGATCGCGACGACCTCGTCCGGGTTGACACCCTTGTGCGGCTCCTTCTTGAAGAAGTCCTTCACCACCTGCTGAACCTTCGGAATGCGAGTCGATCCGCCGACGAGGATCACTTCGTCGACCTCCTCGGGCTTCATGCCGGCATCCTTGAGCGCCTGCTGCATGGGCGGGATCGTGCGCTGGACGAGATCGTCCACCAGTTGCTCGAACTTCGCCCGCGTGAGCGAGTAGTTCAGGTGCTTGGGGCCGCTCTGGTCCGCCGTGATGAACGGCAGATTGATGTCCGTCTGCTGAGTGCCCGACAGCTCCATCTTCGCCTTCTCCGCGGCCTCCTTCAGGCGCTGAAGCGCCATCGGATCCTTGGAGAGGTCGATCGCCTGATCCTTCTTGAATTCGGCCACGAGCCAGTCGATCACGCGCTGGTCGAAGTCGTCGCCGCCGAGGTGCGTGTCACCGTTGGTGGACTTGACCTCGAACTGCCGCGAGCCTTCGACGTCGTAGAGCTCGAGCACCGAGATGTCGTACGTGCCGCCGCCGAGATCGAACACGGCGACCTTCTCGTCCTTCTTCTTGTCGAGCCCGTACGCGAGCGCTGCCGCCGTGGGCTCGTTGATGATGCGGAGAACATCCAACCCGGCGATGCGGCCGGCGTCCTTGGTCGCCTGGCGCTGCGAGTCGTTGAAGTACGCGGGCACGGTGACGACCGCCTTCTCGACCTTGTGGCCCAGGTA
This sequence comes from Gemmatimonadaceae bacterium, assembly GCA_025450815.1. GTDB lineage: Bacteria > Gemmatimonadota > Gemmatimonadetes > Gemmatimonadales > Gemmatimonadaceae > FEN-1250. The sequence continues at coordinate 6,717 of JANWLO010000173.1, read as the reverse complement.
GTCTTCCGCGGTCTGCTTCATCTTCTGCAGGATCATCGCGGAGATCTCGGGCGGCGAGTAGCGCTTGCCCTGCACCTCTATCATCGCGACGTCATTCGGGCCTGATACGACCTTGTAGGGAACGCGCTTGGTCTCCTCCTGCACCTCGGAGATCTTGCGTCCCATGAAGCGCTTGATGGAGAAAACCGTGTTCTGTGGATTCGTGACGGCCTGGCGCTTGGCCACCTGGCCTACCAGCCGCTCGCCGTCCTTGGTGAAGGCGACGACCGATGGGGTGACGCGCCCGCCTTCGGAGTTGGGGATGACGACGGGATCGCCACCCTCCATGACTGCAACGACGGAGTTCGTCGTGCCCAGATCGATACCGATTACCTTTTCGGCCATGACAAGCCTCGAATTGTGTGTGATGAGCGGTGGCGAGAAAGCCGCGGCCTTCCTGCTGCCACAAGGTCAACCTCGCTGGCGCGGTCATAGTTCAAGCAATTGGGGTGCCGAAAATATGAGCCGTTCTGGCAGATAGCGCGGCGATGATGCAGGATATCTCTGTAACCGTGGCGCATTTAGGGCGCGCTGGGCGAACTGTAGAGTACGCCTTTCCGGCATGGGAGGGTAGATGATTCCGTTGGGCGACGGCATTCGGCCTGCGCGGACGCCGGTGATGACGTATCTGATCCTCGCCGTCACCTGGGCGGTGTGGTTGCTCGTGCAGCGAGCGGGCGCCGACCCGCAAGTGCTGGCGGCGAGCGTCTGCAACTGGGGCATGGTGCCGGGGGAGCTCACACATCGCGCCGCCATCGGCTATGCGGTTCCGATCGGGGATGGGATGGCGTGCGTCGTCGACAACGACCGGATCAACATCCTCACGCCGCTGCTTTCGATCTTTCTTCACGGCGGCTGGGGGCACATCATCGGTAACTCGATTTACCTCTGGGTGTTCGGAAAGAACGTGGAAGCGAGCATGGGCGCGCGGCGCTTCCTCGTCTTCTATCTGGTATGCGGGCTCGCGGCGGCAGCCACGCACATCGCCATCAATTCGACGTCGGCGATTCCCACCATCGGTGCCTCGGGCGCCATCTCCGGAGTCCTCGGCGGCTATCTCCTGCTCTACCCGCGCGTTCGCATCCGTATGTACTTCCCGCCGATATTCTTCTTCTCGATACCGGCGCTCCTCGTGCTCCTGTTCTGGTTTGGCGAGCAACTCCTGGCTGGGCTGCCACAGCTCTCGCAGATGAACGCCAATGTCACGGGCGGCGTGGCGGTGTGGGCCCACGTGGGCGGTTTTCTAGCCGGCGTGCTTCTGATTCGACTGTTCGCGAAGCCGGTGGCGTCGCGGCCGCAATTCGCTACCTCTTGACACTTGGCGAGCCCCGCCGAGGTCGCGTAGCTTCCCTGTTTCGCTGGTTCTTTCCCGAACACCGGATGATCGACGGCCGTGCGGCTCATTCCACGCGACATTGCGTTCTTCGAGATGTTCTCGGATCTCGCCAAGCACGCTACGACCTCTGCCACCCTCCTGCGCGAGCTATTCGCCGATCCCGCTCACGTGGAGCGCTACGTGGCGGAGATCAAGGAAGTGGAGCACCAGGCGGACGACATCACGCGCGACGTGATCAACCGCATCGACAAATCGTTCGTCACGCCGATCGATCGAGAAGACATCCACCTGCTCGTATCGCAGCTGGACAACGTGGTGGACCTGATTGACGGCACGGCGCGGCGGGCGGCGATGTTCCACATCACCGAGGTGAAGGAACCCGCGAAGCGGCTGTGCGACGTGTTGCTCGAAGCGACGAGGTCGATCGAGAGCGCGGTGATGAACATGCGCGACTCCAAGCACGTGGTCATGCGCGGCCGCGAGATCAAGCTCAAGGAGGAAGAGGGCGACGCGCTCTACCACCAGGCGGTGGGCGCGCTGTTCGCCGGGAATCCGAATCCGCTCGACGTCATAAAGTGGAAGGAGCTGTACGACACGCTGGAGCGCGCGCTCGACCAGTGCGAGGACGTGGCGAACGTGCTCGAGAGCATTGCGCTGAAGCACGCGTAATCCGTGGTCTCGTACATCATCGCGATCGTCGCCATCGCGTTCCTGTTCGACTTCAGCAACGGCTTCCACGACTCGGCGAATTCCATCGCTACCGTCGTGGGGACGCGCGTGCTCAAGCCGCTGCAGGCTGTGGTGTGGGCGGCGTTTTTCAACTTCGCTGCGGCGTTCATCGTCGGCACGGCGGTCGCCAAGGCGGTGTTCACAGGCTTTGTCCCGCCAGCCATCGTCGACCCCAACGTCATACTCGCGGGGCTGCTGGGAGCGATCGCGTGGAACATCATCACGTGGAGCGTGGGTCTTCCCTCGAGCTCATCGCATGCGCTGATCGGCGCGTACGCGGGGGCGGCGGTCGCGAAGGCCGGGTTGGGCGGGCTCGTGCTCGCGAACGGCAAGTGGCCCACGACGCTGCTCTTCATCGTGCTCTCGCCAGTCATCGGCGCAATGCTCGGCTTCGCGCTCATGACGGCGGTGTACTGGATCTTTCGACGCGTGCCGCCGGCGCGAGTCGATCGCTTCTTTCGTCGCGCGCAGCTGTTGAGCTCAGCGCTCTTCTCGCTTTCGCACGGCGCCAACGACGCGCAGAAGACGATGGGGATCATCGTGGGGCTGCTCGTCGCGGGGAAGAGCTCGTTCGCGGGACAGACGGGGTGGATGCACCATCTGTATCTGGAGAACGGCAACAGCATTCCGGCGTGGGTGGAGATGGGCGCATACACTGCGATCGCGCTCGGCACGCTCATGGGCGGATGGCGCATCGTGCACACGATGGGCAACCGGATCACGAAGCTGCGCCCCGTGGGCGGATTTTGTGCGGAGACCGGCGGAGCGTTGAGCATTCTGCTCGCGACGACGCTGGGTATTCCGGTGAGCACCACGCACGCGATCACGGGCTCGATCGTGGGGGTGGGCGCGACGACGAGACTGTCGGCGGTGCGGTGGGGAGTGGCGACGAAGATCGTGTGGGCGTGGATCCTTACGATCCCGGCGGCTGCGGCTATCGCGGCGGTGATCTGGGCGATCGTGCAGCACGTTCACCCGCTGTAATCGGGGGCGAACGAACGACGAAGCCGTGTAAGGTTGGGCTCGTGACCGTTTCGTGACGCCGCGGCACGCGCGAGGAAGCGCTATCATCAATATCATCCGAAGATCAGCGCTTCCTCGCCGTCAGTGCGACTCGCACGGGCGGTTTGCTTTACAACGCGACCCATGTCCGACCTCACACTCTCGCCGCGGCTGTACATCAACCGCGAGCTGAGCTGGCTCGAATTCAATTCCAGGGTGTTGCACGAGGCGTTCGACGAGCGGAATCCGCTGCTCGAGCGGCTCAAGTTCGCCGCGATCTTCAGCAGCAATCTGGACGAGTTCTACATGGTGCGAGTAGCGGGACTCCGCCGCCAGGTTGCGGCCAACGTCACGGTCACGGCGCCCGATGGACTTTCGCCGCAGGAGCAGCTCGACGCGATATCGAAGCGCGTTCACGAACTGCTCGCGCAGCAGCAGCATCTCCTTCACGAACGCCTGATCCCGGCGCTCGCCGAGCGTGGCGTGCGGCTCGTGCCGCTGGACGAGCTCAGCGCGGAGGAATGGCAGCGGCTGGACGACTACTTCGAGACGCAGGTGTATCCGGTGCTCACGCCGCTCGCGGTGGATCCCGGACATCCGTTCCCGTACATCTCGAATCTCTCGCTCTCGCTCGCCGTCGAGATTCGCGATCCCGAGACGCTCGAGGACCACTTCGCGCGTGTGAAGGTGCCGCGCAGCCTGCCGCGGTGGGTGCCGTTCGGCCGGCCGAACCAGTTTATTCCGCTGGAGCAGCTCATCGGCGTGAACCTGCGCGCGCTCTTTCCGGGAATGGAGATCCGGAATTGGTACGCGTTTCGGATCACGCGCAACTCCGACATTGAGCTTCTTTCGAGTGAGGAGCCGGACGATCTGCTGGCGACGATCGAGGAGCAGGTCTTCCTGCGTCGATTCGGCGAGGTGGTTCGCCTCGAGGTGCAGACCGGGACACCGCCGTCGATGCGCGCGCTCCTGGTCGACGAGCTGCGCGACGACCGCCTGCCGCCGAATGCGACATTGAGCGAGAACGATGTGCACGAGATGGGGCCCTTGCTCGAGCTAGGAGATCTGCGCGAGCTGGCGTCGCTCGACATCCCCGAGCTCCGCGACCCAACGCTCGTGCCTAGCACTCCCGTGCGACTGCGCGGCGTCAACGGCGCGATGTTCGACGTCATTCGCCAGGGCGACGTGCTCGTGCACCATCCGTTCGAGTCCTTCCAGACCACCGTGGAGCATTTCATCGAGCTTGCGGCCGAGGATGATGACGTGCTGGCGATCAAGCTCACGCTGTATCGCACGTCCGGTGACACGCCGATAGTTCGCGCGCTAACCGAGGCCGCCGAGAGCGGGAAGCAGGTCGTGGTACTCGTCGAGCTCAAGGCGCGATTCGACGAGGCGAACAACATCACGTGGGCGCGTCAGCTCGAGAGCGCGGGCGTGCACGTGGTGTACGGGATGATGGATCTGAAGACGCACTGCAAGACTTGCCTCGTGGTGCGCAGGGAAGCCGATGGCATTCGGCGCTACGTGCACGTGGGCACCGGCAACTACAACTCGAAGACGGCGCGCCAGTACACGGACCTCGGGCTGTTCACCTGCAATCCGCAAATAGGCGCGGACCTGAGCGATCTGTTCAACTTCCTCACTGGATTCTCGCGGCAGCGCCACTATCGGAAGCTCATCATCGCTCCGAGTGACATGCGCGATCGCTTCCTCTCCCTGCTCGCGCGCGAGACAGCGCACGCCAGGGCGGGGCGCCCCGCGCGCCTCATCGCAAAGATGAACACGCTCGCCGACGCGCCAATGATCCTCGCGCTGTACGAGGCGTCGCGCGCGGGGGTGGAGATCGACCTGATCGTCCGCGGAATCTGCTGCCTGCGCCCGGGGATCGAGGGACTCAGCGAGACGATTCGCGTCACGAGCATAGTGGGGCGATTCCTCGAGCATTCGCGGCTCTGGTACTTCCTCAACGACGGCGAGGAGGAGTTTTACCTGGGATCAGCCGACTGGATGCAGCGCAACTTCGAGCGACGTGTGGAGGCCGTGACGCCGGTGGAAGACAAGGCGCTGCACGGGCCGCTGCGCACTCTGCTCGGCACGTATCTGCAGGACAATCGAAATGCGTGGATCCTGCGCACGGATGGTTGCTACGAGCAGCGGCAGCATGACGATGACGCCGAGCGCACGGCGCAGCAGATCCTGATCTCGACTACGTGGGGGAACGCACCGCTCGATCCGTGATCACGCCGTCGCGGGTTCTCGCGGCCAGTCGCGGCTGAACGATCTCCACCGGCGTTCCCGCCACCTTCTCGAGCAGCCGCGCCTTGCGGCTCGCTCCCCAGATCTCGAGGCGCATCGGCTGGTGGATGTTGCGGGCGATGGGCGTGATGCGGATGCGATCGTGCATCCAGCGCACCTTCACTCGATCCACCGCACATATGTGTCCACGGTCTAGTCCATCGGCGAGCCGCAGGATCGCGGAGAGTCGTCGCACCTCCTCGCGCATCGGCCTGGAAAGGGCGTCGTAGCTCGGGTGTTCCTTCGACGGCTCGGCGCCCCGGTGATAACGCGCGACGTTCGCCACTACCAGCTGCTCCATCGGCGACATGCCGAGGAGCTCCGCGTTCGTGATGAGATAGTACGAATGCTTGTGGTGCTTGTCGTAGCTGATGTGGTAACCGATGTCGTGCAGCATAGCTGCCGCGGCAAGCGTGCCGCGCTCGTCGGCGTCGGCGCCCAGGCGCGAGCCGAGCGCATCGAAGAGCTGGAGCGCCAGCCGCTGCACGTGCATCGAGTGCCGCTCCTCGAAATGGCACGCCTCGGCGAGCCGCCGCACGGAGCGCTCGCGCGCCTCGCCCGGAACTGCCACGGTGGGGAGCACGTGCGCGGTCTCGAGCAGGAGCCCCTCGCGAATTCCATATGCGGACACCACGAAATTGGAAGCATCGAGCCGCGCCATCACTTCGGCGATCACCGCGAGCCCGGCGACGATGATGTCCGCGCGGCCGGCGTTGAGCCCCGCCACCGTGAGCCGCTCCGTGGGTGTCATGTCCTCGAGGCCGTCGAGAATGTGCTCGAGGTCCATGCGTGTCACGCGTGTGCCATGCACGCTCTGCGGCGAGCGAATGCCCTCACGCGCGAGCGACATCCCCGCCAGGTTGGTGAAGGTGCCGCCGGAGCCGATCACCTGCGCCTTGCGCCACTCGCGCGCCGGCAGGTGGCGGCGCAGCTCGTGTTGCACGTCGCGGCGCAGCTCCTTCACCGCGCGGCGCGTGATTCGCTTTGCGAAGTAGCGCTCCGTGAGCCGCAGCGCGCCGAAGGGGAGCGATACCAACCGATCAACGAGGCCGGCGGCGCTGAGCGCGAGCTCCAGCGAGCCGCCGCCAATGTCCACCACCGCGGCGCGCCCGGACGCTAGATCGAAGTGCGCGAGCGCGCTTCGGAATCCGAGCAGTGCCTCGTCGCTTCCCTCGAGCACGCGTACCTGGAGCCTGGCGGCCTTGCGAACCATGTCGACGAACTCGCGCGCGTTCGTCGCCTCGCGCACGGCGCTCGTGGCCACTGCCTCGATGCGCGTGGCGCCGAGCTGGCGAGCGAGCGTCGCCATGCGCACC
>JANWLO010000172.1 GCA_025450815.1 Gemmatimonadaceae bacterium | reverse complement strand
CTCGAAGAGATCGGGATGGTGGACGACACTCCCGACGATCTCGTGTTCGAGCTGCACAACGAGGCGCTGTGGGGAGCGCATCCTTACGGGCACGCGATTCTCGGCACGCGCGAGACGGTCGCTGCGCTCGGTGTGCACGAGCGCAAGGCGCTGCACGAGCGCGCGTATCATCCGTCGCAGATCGTGGTCGCGTGCACGGGGAATGTGGCGCACGAGCAGCTGCTCGACGCGCTCTCGCGCACCGGCTGGAACGACGTTCTGGCCGGTAACGCGGCGCGACTCACGGCGCCGCCCGCACTGCCCGCGCCGCCGGTGCGCAAGCATGTCGAGCGTGAGTGCGCGCAGACGCACATCGTCTTCGGCGCGACGGCTGTGCCGCACCACGATCCGCGCCGCTACGCCGTCGCGCTCGTGGACACCATATTGGGCGGCGGCATGAGCTCGCGACTCTTCCAGCGCGTTCGAGAGGAGCTCGGGCTCGCGTACGCCATCCACACGTTCCAGAGCTTTCATCCGGACACCGGCGTGTGCGGCGTCTACGTCGGAACGTCGCCGGACACGGCGGCGCAGGCGACGCAGGCGATCGATGAAGAGCTCGACCGGCTCGCGGCGCACTCGCTCACCGGCGACGAGATCAGCGCAGGCAAGAGCCAGCTCAAGGGACAGGTGACGCTCTCGCTCGAGAGCGTGTCGTCGCGGATGTATCGCGCGGCGGGGGTCGCATTGTACGAGGAGCCTTACCGGTCGCTCGAGGAGACGCTTGCGCTCATCGACGCGATCACGCCGCAGGCCATCGCGGATATCTGCGCCGAATTCTATCCTTCCAGCCGTCAGACCGTTCTGAGTCTCGGCCCAATAACGTAAATCCCGCGCGAGAGCGCGTCACCACTTTACCAGGCGGAGTCGTTCATGCGTATCGGTGTCCCGAAAGAGATCAAGACGAATGAGAATCGTGTGGCGCTCGTTCCGGCTGGAGTGGAGGCGTTGGTCGGCGATGGGCACACGGTGCTGGTGGAGAAGGGCGCGGGCGAGGGAAGCGGCTTCCCCGACGATCTCTACGTGAAGGCGGGCGCGAAGATCGCGCCGACCGCCGACGCGACCTGGGCCGACGCCGAGATGATCCTGAAGGTCAAGGAGCCGATCAAGGTTGAATGGCCGCGCATCAAGCCGGGGCAGGTGCTCTTCACGTACTTCCATTTCGCTGCCGATGAAGTTCTCACGAAGGCGCATGTCGATAGCGGCGCCATATGCATCGCCTACGAGACGGTCCAGCTCCCCAATGGCGAGCTTCCGCTACTGACGCCGATGTCGGAGGTGGCGGGACGCATGGCCGTGCAGGAGGGTGCGAAATACCTCGAGAAACTGCACGGCGGACGCGGCGTGCTGCTCGGCGGCGTTCCGGGCGTGCCGCCCGGCAAGGTCGTGATTCTGGGCGGTGGCGTGGTTGGCACGAACGCGGCAAAAAAGGCGGCGGGCCTCGGCGCACAGGTGACGATACTCGATCTCTCGCTCGAGCGACTGCGCTATCTCTCCGACGTGATGCCGGCCAACGTGACGCTCGTGTACTCGAACCGCTTCACCATTCTCGAGCAGATTGCGACGGCGGATCTGGTCGTAGGAGCCGTTCTCGTAACGGGCGCGAAGGCGCCGCGGCTCGTGCGGCGCGAAGATCTCAAGACGATGCAGCCGGGTGCAGTGATCGTGGATGTTGCGATCGACCAGGGTGGATGCGTCGAGACGATTCATGCGACGACGCACGACAATCCGGTGTACACGATCGATGGCGTGATCCACTACGGCGTCGCGAATATGCCAGGCGGCGTACCGCGGACGTCGACGCTCGCGCTCACGAACGCGACGTTCCCCTACGTGATGCAGCTCGCGCGCAAGGGATGGAAGAAGGCGCTGCGCGAGAACGACGCGCTGGCGAAGGGACTCAACATCGTCGACAAGAAGATCGTGTATCCGGCGGTGGCGGACGCGTTGGGTTTGCCGAGCGCGGACGCGAGCGCGTATCTCAAGTAGCAGCGATGGTGCGCGCATGACGCTGCCACCGGTGCTCTGCTACCACAAGGTGGAGCGCCGGCAGGAGCTGGGCGTCACGCGCATTTCGCCGCGCAGATTTGCGAAGCAAATCGAGCGCCTGGCGAAGGCGGGGTGGAAGACTCTGGGGCTGGACGAAGTGATCGCGTGCGCGCGCGGCGACCGGATTCCGGCGCCGAACGAGCTGGCGATCACTTTTGACGATGGTTATCGCGGACTGCGCGAGCACGCGTTTCCTGTGCTCGAGGCGCACGGTTATCGGGCGACCTGCTTCGTCATCACGGACTTCGCGGGCAAGCTCAATCGGTGGGACGTGGCGTACGGCGGGAGGAGGTTCGCGCATCTCGCGTGGCGGGACATGCGCGCGTGGCAGGGACGAGGGATCGAGTTCGCGTCGCACACGGCGACGCATCCGCGGCTCACGCGGCTCGCCGACATCGGGGTGCACGAAGAGCTTGACCGTTCACGGAGAGCGATCGCTGGCGCGCTCGAGGTCGGGCGCGCGGCGGTGAGTTACCCGTTTGGCGCTGCCGGACCGCGGGAAGAGCGGATCGCACGGGAAGCGGGGTACGAAGCGGGGTTTGGGATCGCGCGGGCGTGGCACGGCAGCGTGATGGGCATAGCGCGAGTGCCGGTGTACGTGTGGGCGCCGATGATGCCCGTGGTAGGGGTGCTGCGCGCCCCCGAACGCGTCGCGGGCGCGATCGCGAATCGATGTGCGATCGGCACGACGCTCATTCGACGTGGTGAAGAACCCTCGCTCGGACTGGCACTAACAGTCTAAGAACGTCGTGAACATAGTGAGCGGGCAGAAACGTATAACAGGTTGCTGAAAAAGGAAGCAAAGGACAAAAGAGGGACGCAGAGCCACAGAGGATACGCAGAGCCGCAGAGGACAACCGGCACGTGAGTCCCTCAGGGAAGACTTGAATCCCACTGTTCAGCGTCTCTCGGTTAGCTCTGCGACTCTGCGTCGAGCTGTTCCTGGTTTTTCAGCACCCTGATAAAAGGCTGTGAGAGCGTGAACCGCGAAGGAGTGTGGGCCACGCATGCGTCTCTTCCATCCACGCTCACACAAAATACTTCGCCACCACCGGCAGCAGAGTCGGATGGTGCATCAACGCGCTCCCGAAAATTCGCCTGAGCGTCCGCTTCTCCTGCGCGATCCCATTCGCCGTCTTCGCGAGATTGTCGAAGAACGCGTCGTCGAACTTCGACAGCGCATCCTTGAGCCGATGAAAGCGCACGTGATCGTCGCCGAGCATCTCCATCCACTCGTCGTGATACCGCTGCAGTCGCGCGGCGCTCGTGTCGCGAGCCGCCAGTGCGGACGCGCCGACCTCCGCGGCGAGCCGCCCCGCCTTCATCGCGTTCACGATCCCGCCGCCTGACAGCGGGTTGATCATGTGCGCCGCGTCGCCGCAGGTGATGAGTCCGTCCGTCACCGTTCGCTTGATGGTCGGATGCACGATCACTCCGCCCACCGTGTAGCCCACCTTCACGCCGGTGGGGAAATAGCTCTGCGCGTAGTCGTCGAGCCACTGCCGCGCGGTGCGTCCACGCGCACGCAGCGCGACCACGCCAAGCCCGATGTTCGCGCTGTCGCCGCCTTTAGGGAACACCCACGCGTATCCGCCGGGTGCAACGCCGTCGCCGAAGTGGAGATAGATCGCGTCCTGATCCACCGCGACGTTCGACATGAGGTACTGCGCACAGCTCTCCATATCCCGCGACGGGACTCGCGTATCGAGACCCGCCCAGCGGGCGACCATCCCGTCCACCCCATCCGCCGCGACGACGAGCCGGGCGCGGATGCTCGCCTCCCCGCTCGGCCCCCGCACCGCGACGAGCCACCCGTTGTCATCCCGGCGCAGCCCCGTCGCCTCCGTGCCAACGAGGATCTCCGCGCCCGCCCGGCCGGCCTCCGCTGCCAGCGCCGGCTCGAACCTCGTCCGGTCCAGGACGTACCCCACATCCCCCTCCGCCACTCGCACCTCTGTGCCGTTGGGCGCCCAGAAAATCACTTTCGTAATCCTCCGCGACACCCACGACGCCCCCGCGGGATCGATAAACTCGGAAAGTCCGTCACTCCCCCCGCCCTCGCCGCACCGTACGGGCGCGCCGATGGCTCGGTCGCGCTCCAGCAACACCACAGACAGCGCCCGGTCGCGCGCGAGCAGCTCGCGGGCGGCAATCAGCCCGGCCGGACCGCCTCCGACCACCAGCACGTCGCACCGGCTCAAAGGCGTCATCACGCTGGTGCGAGCGAGCGAGGCACCATCCGCAGTGCACCAACCGGACACGGCGCCACACACTTTCGACACCCTGTGCAAATTGAATCGTCTATGAGCAGACCCTCGCGTCGCATGCCGATTGCGCCGGGTGGGCAAAGAGGCAAACACAGACCGCACGAATCACACGAATTCAGCTCAACGATCGCGATCTCGAGCGATTCCCGCATCACGCCTCGCCTGTTGGGGATGTGATGTTCGACACGCCCTAGGTTATGTCCGGACAACGTCTTGCCGCAACTCAGGTGTGCGGCTAGCTTAACCCCCGACCGTGCCCTTTCCTACCCGCCGCCAACTGCGTTCCGCCTGGAACGCGAGATTAATCTCCTAGATGCGCTGGCCCTTCAAATCGGGATCGTTTTTTCCCGCGAATGCGATTGCCGTCGACCTCGGCACCGCGAACACCCTGATCTACGTCAAAGGCGAAGGAATCGTGCTCAATGAGCCGTCCGTCGTCGCAATCGATCGTGCCACCGGCAAGATCAAGGGTGTAGGCCTCGAAGCCAAACGCATGCTCGGCCGAACGCCCGAAGGAGTCCTCGCGGTTCGACCGATGAAGGACGGCGTCATCGCCGACTTCGACGTCACTGAAAAAATGCTGCGCTACTTTCTCACCTTGATCATCGACAATCACGTGTTCAAGGTGAAGCCGCGCGTGATCGTATGCGTGCCGTCGGGGATCACCGAAGTCGAGAAGCGCGCCGTGCGCGACTCCGCTCTCGGTGCCGGCGCGAAGGAAGTGTTCATGGTCGCGGAGCCGATGGCAGCTGCGATCGGCGTCGGCCTTCCCGTCGAGACACCGACGGGAAACATGGTGATCGACATTGGCGGTGGCACCACCGAGATCGCGGTCATCGCGCTCTCCGGAATCGTCAGCGACACATCGATTCGCACCGGTGGCGACGAGCTCGATACAGCGATCGTGCAGTTCATGCGCAAGAACTACAATCTGCTCATCGGTGAGCCAACGGCCGAGCAGATCAAGATTCAGATTGGGTCCGCCGCGCCCGTGGGTGAGGAGCGGGAGATGGAGGTGAAGGGACGCGACCTCGTCTCCGGAATTCCGAAAACCGTGCGCGTGCACTCGAGCGAGATTCGCGAAGCGATTCAGGAACCGATCCAGCAGATCGTCGATGCAGTGAGACGCGCGCTGGAGATCACGCCACCAGAGCTCGCGAGCGACATCGTCGATCGCGGCATCGTGATGACCGGTGGCGGTGCGCTCATTCGTGGGCTCGATCTCCTCCTCAGCCAGGAAACGAATCTGCCGATCCACGTGGATGAGGATCCGCTCACGTGCGTCGTGCGCGGCACCGGACGCATATTGGACGACGAGGACAAGTACTGGTCCGTCCTGCAGACCTGAGCGCGCGTGCCCAACGCCGCTCGTGCGTACAGCCGCCGGGACACGGTCCTCTTCGTCTCGTGCATTGTGCTCGCTCTCGCCGCAATCCAGCTCCCGGAGCGGATGCGCGACCCGCTCGCCTCCGCGCTGCGCCAGACGATTCTCGCGCCGCTCGTCTCGATCCAGAACGGTGCTGAGCAGAGCCGCCGCTCGTGGCTGACGAGGGAGCAGCGCGAGGCGCAGCGCGATAGCATCGCGCTCCGCGCAATGTCGCTCGACGCTGCTCTCTCCGTAAACGACCGCCTGCGAAAGATTCTTGGCCTGGGCAGTGCTCTCAAATGGGGATTCGTTCCCACAGAGGTGCTGCAGGGTCGCGGAGTGGGCGAGGAGTACACACTCACTCTTTCCGCCGGCTCGCGCGCAGGGATTCGTCCCTTCAGCCCCGTGGTGGCGCCCGAGGGACTCGTTGGGATGGTGAAGAGCGTCGACCCGTCGATGAGCATTGCGATCGCGTGGGCGCACCCCGACTTCCGCGTGAGCGCCATGGCCGTCGACGACGCGGTGTTCGGTATCGTCGGCGCGCACCTGGGCGGCGAGCCTGAGCGCTACCTGCTCGAGATGCGTGGCGTGCCGATGCGCAGCAATCTGAAACCAGGCACGCTAATCGTCAGCTCCGGACTCGGCGGAACCTTTCCTCGCGGCATTCCCGTGGGCACCGTGATCGCGGAGATGAAGACGTCAGAGCTGTGGGCGCGCACGTATCTCTTGCGCCCCGCGGTCGCTCCGGCGGACGTCTCCGACGTGATGGTGCTGCTGCCCGCACGCACGACGGCGGGTGTGCAGACGGTGTGGAAGATCGGGCTGCGCGCGGATTCCGCGGTGAAGAGCATCGTCGCCGCGGGCGACTCGCTCGCGCGACTCACCCGGCACGACACCGTCGCGGCGAGCGACAGCGCGCCCAGGCGCGACAGCAGCGTACGCACGCCGAAGGTGACGCCGTGAGGCCCACGGACTTCGTTCGCACGCTGCTCGCATTCATCATCCTCGTCCTCCTTCACTACACGCTTCGCCCGCTCCTTGGCTGGCGTGCCGGGCCGGACTTTCTCGTCATCGCAACGCTGCTCGTCGCCATTCGCGTGCGCCCGGGCGCAGCGGCGCTCATTGGGCTCTGCGTGGGCCTCGTCGCCGACTCGGTGGATATTCATGTGTTCGGCGCGGGCGCACTCGCGATGACGGCGATCGGATTCACGGCGTCGTGGCTCAAGGCCGTCTTCTTCGCCGATGATGTGCTGCTCAACGCCCTCTTCTTTTTTCTCGGTAAGTGGGCCTTCGACGTCATCTACGTGCTCGCTGGGGCGCGCGGCGACGCGGGCCAGGTGGCGATTCAGCTCTTCGTCTGGTCGCCCCTCAGCGCTGCAGTCACGGCGATCTTCGGACTTGTGACGCTTCTCATCCTGCGTCCCATTTTGCGCGCGTCGCCCTCGTGAGCTTCCATCCCAACGAGATTGCGCGCCGGGCGCGCATCGCCTCGTGGGCGCTCGTGGGGATTTTTGCGCTGCTGCTCTCGGCCTTCTTCAAGACGCAGGTCGTCAATTACGCGAAGTACTCGCAGCAGTCGGAGACCAACCGTCTGCGAGAGGTTCCGCTCCCCGCTCCGCGCGGGATCATCTACGACCGGAACAATCAGGTCATCGCTGAGAACGTTCCCGGATACACAGTCTCGATACTCGCCTCCAGCGCCGATTCGCTGCGCGCGGCACTCACGCGGCTATCGGCGATCATACCGCTCCCCAACGAACAGATCGACCTCGCAGTTCGGCGCTACCAGCGCGCTCGAAACCGGCCGACCGCGATTCTATCCGACGCCTCGTTCGATGTCGTGTCCGTGCTCGAGGAGCGCCGCATTGATTTTCCCGGGCTGATCATCCAGTCGGCACCGAAGCGCTACTATCCCGATGGCGCAGCGGTCGCATCGTTCGTTGGCTACGTGGGCGAAGTCACCGAGTCCGAGCTCACCATGCCACGCTATCAGGGATACAAAACCGGGCAGCAGGTCGGAAAGAACGGACTGGAGCGAGAGTACGAATCGCGACTCCGCGGTCGAGAGGGCGTGCGCTACGTCGAGGTGGACGCGCTCGGTCGTGTGGTGCGCGAGGCCGGGGCAAGGGACGAGGTGCCGGCGCAGGCCGCGAATCCGCTGTACACGAACATCGATCTGCCGCTGCAGCGCTTCACGGCGCAAATCTTCGGCGATTCGCTGCAGGGCGGCGCGATCGCGATCGACCCGAAGACCGGCGGCGTGCTCGCCCTCTACTCGGCACCGAGCTACAACCCGAACAGCTTCATCGGCGGAATTCCCCCGGAGCTCTGGAAGTCTCTGAACTCCGATACGCGTCGACCGCTCTTCAACAAGGTGACGCAGGGGCGCTATCCGCCAGGATCCACGTGGAAGCTCGCGACCGCTGCCATCGCTCTCGAGCGCGGGCTCGTGACGCTCGACGAGCACATGCCAACGCCGTGCACGGGTGGCTACCAGTTCGGCAATCGCTACTTCCACTGCTGGGATCCGAAAGGACACGGCAGCCTGACGCTCGCAGGCGCCATCGAGAAGTCGTGCGACGTCTACTTCTATCAGCTGGGACTCAAGATCGGACTGTCCACGCTTGTGGGAGGCGGAATCAGGCTCGGTGCGCGCGACAAGACGGGTATCGATCTGCCCGACGAATCACGCCCGACATTTCCGTACGCCGATGCTGTGAACTACTACAATCGGAAGTACGGTCCGCGCGGATGGAGCCAGGCCGTCTTGCTGAATCTCTCCATCGGCCAGGGTGAGAACAGTCAGACGGTGGTCAACATGGCGCGCTTCTATACGGCACTCGCCACGGACGGCAGCGCGGCGAAGCCGGAGATCGTGAAGGACAAGCCGGAGCGCGCTCAGATTCTCCAGCTCACGACCGAACAGCTCGCAGGACTTCGCGCTGCACTTGCCGGCGTGATCACGCACGGCACGGCCGGAAGCGCGGCCATTCAGGGCGTGGTGCTGGCGGGCAAGACCGGCACGGCGCAGAACGCGCAGGATCCGTTGCACAACCACGCGTGGTTCGTCGGTTTTGCGCCCGCCGGCGATCCGAAAATCGTGGTTGCCGTGATGCTCGAGTTCGGCGGACATGGCACACGAGCGGCACGAATCGCGTCGAAGATCATCGAGTCGTACCTCAAGGTCGTGCCGACCACGTTCATCAATACGGAAGGTTGATGCGTCGCGTCGTCGTTGATTATCCGCTGGTCATCTGCGCGCTGCTGCTTTCCATCTACGGCGTCGCGATGGTGTATTCGGCGGGGCAGACCGATGTACCCACCGTCGCCACGCACGCGTGGACGGCGCAGATTCGCTGGGTCATCCTGTCGATCGGTCTCGCCTACGCCGTAAGCCGGGGATCCGTGCGCTTTTTCGAGTGGTCGGCGCTCCCCATCTACATCGCCACGTGCCTCCTGCTACTCGGACTACTCAAGTTCGGCGGTGGCGCTGGCGATGCGGCGAGCTCCAAGAGCTGGCTCGTCATCGCGGGCCATCGACTTGGTCAGCCCGCCGAGCTCGCGAAGGTCGCGGTGATTCTCATGCTGGCGCGAGAGCTGGGCGCCCGTCGCGAGGCGCCGCGTTCGCTGCTCGAGCTCTGGAAGCCAGCAGTAGTAGTGGGAATCCCATGGCTGTTGATCATGCTCCAGCCGGATCTCGGAAGCGGCATGGTGTTCATCGGAATCTTTTTCGCGATGCTCTTCTGGTCGGGAGTGCCGCTTCCACTGCTGATCCTCATCGCGTCGCCAGCCGTGAGTCTCGTCCTTGCCTTCAACACGAGCCTGTGGGGCGCATGGTTTCTCGCGCTCCTTGCGCTCGTGCTCTGGTACCGCCCGTACATGTGGGAGGGCGTAACGCTGATGCTGGCGAACGTATTCATGGGCGTCCTCGCGCCGATTCTATGGGAGCGCCTCGCGCCGTATCAGCGACACCGGCTGCAGGTCTTTCTCGATCCTTCAATCGACCCGCGCAACTCTGGGTGGCACGTCATCCAGTCGCAGGTTGCGATCGGATCGGGCGGGTGGATCGGGAAGGGATTCCTGAACGGAACACAGAAGCGGCTCGCGTTCCTGCCTGAGCAGCACACGGACTTCATCTTCGCTGTGGTCGGAGAGGAGCTCGGACTGCTCGGTGTGACGATCGCGCTTTCGCTCTTTCTCTTCCTCGTGCTTCGAGCTGTGCGCACGGCGTCCAACGCCAACGATTCGTTCGGAAGCCTGGTTGCGTTCGGTCTCGCCGCGAGCTGGCTCGTGCACGTGTCGGTGAACGTCGGCATGACACTCAACCTGATGCCGATCACCGGAATTCCGCTGCCTTTCTTCAGTTACGGCGGTTCGTTCATGCTCGCGTGCTGGCTATCGATCGGGCTCATGATGCGCATCTCGAGCGAGGGGCGAGGCGGGCGAGTAGGGGAATTGGCGATTTAGTTCGGGTTGGATAGCGATCGGAGAAAGACAACTGACGCACCGCAGAGACACAGAGGAGAACAGAGAGACACAGAGGATGCTTTGGGAGGTGAGCGATGCCACGTTCCGCGCACATTTCACATTCCGCCGTTCTCTGTGCCTCTGTTTTATTCTCTGCGCCTCTGCGGTAATTCAGTTCTCCGACACCCTCGCGCCCGCCCGAGTCCCGAACCGTCACGGACTGGTCCTCCACGCTTGCCCGGAACTGACCGATCGGCCAGATTTCCCGAATGGCTTGGTTTCGGAAAGAGCGGAAGCCCCGGCAGCCGCGACGCGAAAAACTCGAGATACCGCCCGACGCCTGGGAAAAGTGCGAGGCGTGCGGCCACACCGATCTTCGCGAGAAGTTCATTCGTAATCTCAACGTCTGCCCGAATTGCGACTTTCATCGTCGCATTCGTGCGGTGGATTACGTCAATCTGTTGCTCGACGACAACAGCTACGACGAGCTCGACGTCGAGATTCGCTCGGTTGACCCGATCGGTTTCCCTGAATATCCGGCGCGGCTCAAAAAGGCGCTGGCGAACGCTGGCGATTATGACGCGCTCATGTCCGTTTCCGGGAATCTTGGCGGAATGCCAATAAATCTCGGCGTGATGGATTTCGCGTTCATGGGCGGCTCGATGGGATCCGTAGTGGGCGCGAAGATCGCCCGGCTCGGGCAGCGCTCGCTCGAGAGGAAGTACCCTCTGGTGCTCGTCTCCGCATCCGGCGGCGCGCGCATGCAGGAGGGCGTGCTCTCGCTCATGCAGATGGCCAAGACGTCGGCGCTCCTGGCGCAGCTTGCCGAGCGGCGTATTCCGTACGTGTCGGTGCTGACGAATCCGACAATGGGTGGCGTCAGCGCGAGCTTCGCGATGCTCGGCGATGCGATTGTGGGCGAACCGGGAGCGCTGATCGGCTTTGCGGGGCCACGAGTGATCAAGCAGACGATCGGCCAGGATCTGCCGGACGGTTTTCAGACCGCCGAGTTCGTGCTTGACCATGGAATGCTCGACGTCGTCTCGCATCGCCGCGATCTCAAGAGCACCATTGGCGGATTGCTGCGCCACATGAGCGGCCAGCCGGCGGCGGCGAGCTGGGTGACCTCCTCACCGTGACCGGCTCGCGGCGCAGCCGCTGGCCCATCGTGGTGAGGGTTGCAAGTGAGTGAGGAAGCGGCCACTTCGCGCTACGCCGCCGCTCTCGACTATCTGTTCGCGCGAGTCACGGGCGGTTGGAAGATGGGGCTCGAGCGCACGAGCGCACTGCTGGCGCTGCTCGGCGATCCTCATCTGCGATTGCGCACCTTTCACGTCGCGGGGACGAACGGTAAGGGAAGCGTCGTGGCGACGCTCGACGCGCTGCTCAGCGCGCGCGGTCTCCGAGTGGGGCGATACACATCGCCCCACCTCATCGACTTCCGCGAGCGCATCGCTGTGAATGGCGTGCCCATTCGCGAGGATGCCGTAGTCGACTTCATCGAGCGGTGGACGCCGGATGTCGAGCGCCTCGGCGCGACGTTCTTCGAAGCGACCACGGCGATGGCCTTCGACCACTTCGTGCGCGAGGCTGTCGACGTTGCCATCATCGAGGTGGGGCTCGGAGGACGGCTCGATAGCACGAACGTCATCACTCCGGTCGCGGCCGGCGTGTCGTCGATCGGTATAGACCACGTGCAATATCTCGGCGACACGCTGGAGCAGATCGCAACGGAGAAGGCGGGGATTTTCAAGGCGGGCGTTCCGGCGATCATCGGCGAGACCGATACGAAGCTGCGCGCTTTTCTCGCTTCGCTTGCGCGCAGGGCGGGAGCCTCCCCGGTACACACGGTAGCCGAGGAGTGGCCGGTGACGGACATTTCAGTCGCGCTCGACGGCACGCGATTCACGATCGATCGTGGCTTCGGTGTGGAGCGGATTCGTACGCCGCTGGTTGGCCGACACCAGGCGATGAACACCGCCACGGCACTCGCGATGCTGCAGAGCGCGGGAGCGCCGTACGAAGCGGCGGCGATCACTCCCGGTGAGGCTCTCGCCCACGTCGCGATCGCGGGGCGATTTCAGAGTGTGGGAACGGTGATCTTCGACGTGGCGCACAACCCTGCCGGTTGCGCCGTGCTCTGCGAGACGCTGGCGTCCGTGCGTCCCGAGCGACCGCTCACCTGTCTCATGACTGCGCTACGCGACAAGGACTGGCAGGCTATGATGACGACGCTGGCGCCATTGGTCGACCGGTTCGTACTGGCGTCGCCGCCGAGTGTGCCGCCGGATCGCGCCTGGACGCTATCGGATGCGCTCGAGTTTGCGCACGAGCGAGGGTGGAGCGCGACGGCCGAACCCGACTTCGATCGCGCGCTTGCCGACGCGCGCGATGGCGACGGTACCACGCTCATCACGGGCTCGTTCCACACTGTGGGCGACGCAATGGCGCGCTTGCAGGTCTCTCCGCTGGTTGCGTAGATTTTCTTGATGTCCCCCGGCGCTTTACCTGGTTTCCGCGACTTCTATCCCACTGAGCTCGCGGAGCGATCATTCATCTTCGGGGGCTGGCGCGAGGTCGCGCGCGAATACGGCTTCGTGGAGTACGACGGACCGCCGCTCGAGCCGCTGGATCTGTACACCAAGAAGAGCGGCGCGGAGATCGTGGATCAGCTTTACAACTTCACTGACAAGGGAAAGCGAGAAGTCGCGCTTCGACCCGAGATGACGCCCACGCTCGCGCGCATGGTTGCCGCGCGAGCGAACGCGATGCGAAAGCCGGTGCGCTGGTTCTCGATTCCACAGCTCTTCCGGTACGAGCGCGCTCAGCGCGGCAGGCTGCGCGAGCACTTCCAGCTCAACATGGACATCGTCGGCGAGGCCGATGTGAGCGCGGACGCGGAGCTGATCGCGTCGGCGATCGATGCGATGCGTGTATTCGGACTCACGAACGAAGACGTGGTAGCGCGCGTGTCGGATCGGCGCTTGCTGAACGCTTTGCTCCGTGGAATCGGAGTCCCGGAGCAACAGCTTGGCGCAGCGTATGCCGCGCTCGACAAGCTCGACCGCGACCCGCGCGACGTGCTGGAGCAGCGCCTGGAGACGGCGGGAGTTGGCAGCGAGCCGCGCGCGCGCCTGTTCGAGCTTGCGCGCGCCGCCGCGAACGAGAGCGACTTCGCGCGCCTCGTGCGCGACGCCGGCGCGTCCGCTGAATACGACGAGCTACGCCGCTATCTCGCACACACCGAGGCCCTGGGAGTGCGCGACTGGGTGCGGCTCGACCTCTCGATCGTGCGCGGGCTGGCGTACTACACGGGGATCGTGTTCGAGCTCTTCGACGCGAAGGGTGAGCTGCGCGCCATCTGCGGCGGCGGACGCTACGACACGCTGCTCGAGTCGCTCGGCGGCGTGAGCCTGCCGGCACTGGGCTTCGGGATGGGCGACGTAGTGCTGGGCGAGCTGCTTCGCGCGCGTGGGAAGATGCCGCCGGCGGCGCCCGCGCTCGATGTGTGGGTTGCCTACGGAGAATCCGGCAGCGTCGAGTCGGCGATGCGCGTGGCGGCGAAACTCCGCGCGCGCGGGCGCAGCGTGGAGTACGCGCTTGGGCATCAGAAGCTCGCGCGCCAGCTTAAGGCGGCGCACGCGGCCGGCGCACGCCAGACGGTGGTCGTTGCGACGCCGGAGCTTTCCGATGGCGAAGCGATGGTCCGTCGCATGGCGGATGGCGGCGAACAGAAGGTGCAGCTGGATGCATGGATCGCGAGCGAGTGAGCGGGATCATTACACACGGATGCGATGGCTGACGACAAGAAGCTGACCACGCGCAAGCAGGACTTCAGCGCGTGGTACAACGAAGTGGTGCTGCGTGCGGAGCTCGCCGACTACTCGCCGGTACGCGGCTGCATGGTGATTCGCCCCGATGGCTACGGCATCTGGGAGCGGATGCAGCGCCAGCTCGACGATATGTTCAAGGCGACTGGACACCGGAACGCGTACTTCCCGCTGTTCATTCCGCAGAGCTTCCTGGCGAAGGAGGCCGAGCACGTGGAGGGGTTCGCGCCGGAGACGGCGGTGGTCACGCACGGGGGAGGGAAGCTGCTCGAGGAGCCCCTGGTCGTTCGGCCCACATCGGAAACGATCATCTACGCGATGTTCGCGAAGTGGGTGCAGAGCTATCGCGATCTTCCACTCCTGATCAACCAGTGGGCGAACGTCGTGCGATGGGAGATGCGCACGCGGCTGTTCCTGCGCACTCTCGAATTCCTCTGGCAGGAGGGACACACCGCGCACGCCACGCACGACGAGGCGGAAGAGGAGGCGCGACGGATGCTGGGCGTGTACCGCGACTTCATGGAAGGCTACATGGCGATGCCTGTCGTGACGGGGCAGAAGACGAACTCCGAGCGGTTCGCGGGTGCGCTGCGTACGTTCTCCTGTGAGGCCATGATGCAGGACAACAAGGCGCTCCAGGCTGGCACTTCGCACAACCTCGGACAGAATTTCGCGAAGGCTTTTGATCTCAAGTTCCAGACCGAGGCGGGCGACGAGGCCTTCGCGTGGAACACGAGCTGGGGCGTCTCGACGCGGCTCGTCGGCGGGCTCGTGATGACACACGGCGACGACAAGGGGCTGCGCGTGCCGCCGTTGCTCGCGCCCACCGAGATAGTGATCGTGCCAATCTGGCGTACTGACGACGACAAGACGCGCGTGCTGGATGCCGCGCATAAGCTCAAGGCGTCGCTCGTCGATTGGGAGCGTCGCGAGCCCAACCGGCTGCGCGTTCATCTCGATGCGCGCGATAACATGAAGCCTGGTGCCAAGTACTGCGAGTGGGAACTGCGCGGCGTGCCGTTGCGGCTGGAACTGGGCCCGCGCGACATAGACGCGAATCAGGCTGTGCTGGTGCGTCGCGATACCGGAGTAAAGCAGATGGTCTCGCTCGATTCCATCGGCGAAGAGGCGTCGGCTCTGCTGGAAGAAATGCAGGATTCGATGCTCACCGCCGCGCGCGATCGGCGCGAGGCGAACAGTCTGCGCGGTGAGATCACATACGATCGGTTCCGCGAGGTGATGGAAGGCGAAGGCGCATTCGTATACGCTGGATGGTGCGGAAGCGAAGAGTGCGAGCGCGAGATCAAGGAGGACACCAAGGCGACGATCCGCGTGTTGCCGGATGAGGAATTTCGATCTGCCGAGCCGGCCACGCGATGCCTCAAGTGCGGAAAACCTTCTACGATGGAGGCCCTTTGGGCCAAAGCGTACTGATGGCCACCGGATTCACACGCACGGCCAGCGGTGTGCTGATGTGCGATGGCGTATCGCTCGAGGCGATCGCAAGCGCCGTCGGCACTCCCGCATACGTCTACAGCGCGCGCGCCATTCGCGAGCAGTACGACTCGCTGGATCGCGCTCTGGCGCCGGTGCCGCATCGACTGCACTACAGCATGAAGGCGAACGCGAATCTCGCCGTGCTGCGAGTGCTGAGGGAGCAAGGCGCGGGGGTGGACATCGTCTCTGGCGGAGAGCTGTATCGCGCGCTGCACGCAGGCTTCGGAGCGGATGCGATCGTGTTCAGCGGCGTAGGAAAGTCACCCGGGGAGCTCCGGGAGGCGCTCGCCGCCGGCATCCTGATGTTCAACGTCGAATCGATGTTCGAGCTCGAGCAACTGAACGAGATTGCCGGCGAGATGGGAAGGCGCGCACCAATTGCGCTGCGGGTGAATCCGGAGGTGCAGGTGAGCACGCCGCACCACTACACTCGCACGGGCGAGCGCGGCAACAAGTTCGGAATCCCGTACGACGAGGCGCTCGACGCTGCGCGCTGCGCGCTCGAGTTGCCGAACATCGCGCTACGCGGGCTCGACATGCACATTGGCTCGCAGGTGTTCGAGCTCGAGCCATATCGGGACGGCCTCGTGCGCCTGCTCGCGCTCCACGACCAGATCAGGGCGCTCGGCGCAACCGAGATTCGCTACCTCGACATCGGAGGCGGATTCGCGGTGACGTACGAGGATGAACAGCCAATGGACGTCGACGCCCTCGCTGGCGCGCTGCTTCCCGGAATCAGGCAATCCGGATTGTCGCTCATCACGGAGCCAGGACGCTTCATCGTCGGCAACGCCGGAGTATTGCTCGCGCGCGTGATGCATCGCAAGAAAGCGGGCGGGAAGGAGTACATAATCACGGATGCCGGGATGAACGACCTCGTGCGACCGTCGCACTACCATGCGTATCATGCCGTAGAGGCGGTGCAGGCGCGCGAGGAGCGGTCCGTGGTGGATGTCGTAGGCCCCGTGTGCGAGAGCGGTGACTTCTTCGCACTTGACCGCGAGGTGGAGGATGTGGAGGCCGGAGAGCTGATCGTCGTGCGGACGACCGGAGCGTATGGGTACGTGATGTCGTTCAACTACAACTCGCGCCCGCGCGTGGCGGAAGTGCTGGTGGATGGCGATCGCTTTGCGGTGGTCACCCGGCGCGAACGTTACGAAGATCTCGTCCGGCTCGAGCCGGATCACCTCGACTGGAGTACGGGCTGATGCGCGTCGGCGTATTGTCGGATTCGCACGACCGCGTGCCGGCAATCGCCGAGTTCGCGAGGCTGTTTCGCGAGGCCGGAGTGGGCATGGTGTTGCACGCCGGCGATCACTGCTCGCCCTTCTCGCTGTCGCCGCTCCTCGCCGCCGATCTTCCGTTCGCGGGGGTATTCGGCAGGAACGACGGCGACCACCAGGGGCTGCTAGCCGAGGCGTCGAAGGGGATGGGTACGGAGCTCTATGATTCGCCGCACTCCGTGGACGTGGCGGGAGTGCGCCTCCTCGTCATCCACGATTTGAGCGATGTAGCGGAACGATCTGTGGATGCGCATGCCGTCGTCATTCATGGATGCTCTCACATCCGCCAGTCGCGCACGGCCGGGTCGACTCTGCTACTGAATCCCGGCGAAGCGTGCGGGTGGATGTTCGGCGTACCCACGGCCGCCATTCTCGACCTCGAGACGCTCACCGTGGAGTTCCTGCTTCTCGACGAAGCCGAATGGAAGAAGTGATCGCGGGATGACGAGCCGTATTTTGATTCTTGATTTCGGATCGCAGTTCACGCAGCTCATAGCGCGCCGGGTGCGCGAGGCGGGCGTGTACTCCGAGATCCACCCCCCTACACGTACAGCTGAGTGGGTGCGCGACTGGAAGCCGACGGGCATCATCCTGAGCGGTGGGCCGAGCTCCGTGTACGATGAGGGCGCGCCGACGGTGCCGCTGGAGATACTCGACATCGCCCCCACGCTCGGCGTTTGCTACGGGATGAATCTGATCGTGCATCTGCTGGGCGGCGAGATCGCGCCCGCTGACCGTCGCGAGTACGGCCGGGCGGAACTGATCGTCGACGAAAGCGACACGCTCTTCGATGGCTTCGCGAAGGGAGAGTCGACGCCGGTGTGGATGAGCCACGGTGATCAGGTTCGCAGCGCGCCCAAGGGATTCGACGTGCTCGCGCACAGCTCGAACTCGCACATCGGCGCCTTCCGCGATCGCACCCGTCCGATCTTCGGCGTGCAATTCCACCCCGAGGTCGCGCACACGCCGCGCGGAGGGGAGCTGATCGACAACTTCCTCTTCGGTGTGTGCAAGGCGACGCCGTCGTGGACGACAGGTGCGTTCATCGAGGACGAGCTCGCGAAGATCCGGGCCACGGTGGGCGGCGCGCGCGTTATCTGCGGACTGTCGGGCGGAGTCGACTCGTCGGTGGCGGCGGCACTCGTGCATCGTGCGATCGGCTCGCAGCTCACGTGCATCTTCGTGGATCACGGTCTGCTGCGGATGCACGAGCGCGAGCAAGTGGAGAAGACCTTCCGCGCGCATCTGGGAATCGAACTGATCACGATCGACGCGTCGGACCGCTTCATGGCGGCACTCTCTGGCGTCGATGATCCGGAGGAGAAGCGTCGGCGTATCGGGCACACTTTCATCGACGTCTTCGAGGATGCCGCGGCGGCCGCGGGACACGACGCGAAGTTCCTGGTGCAGGGCACGCTCTACCCCGACGTGATCGAGTCCGCGGCGCCGCACGGCGGGCCGTCGGTGACGATCAAGACGCATCACAATGTGGGAGGGCTCAAACCGGGGATGAAGTTCGCGTTGATCGAGCCGCTGCGCGAGCTGTTCAAGGATGAGGTGCGGCGAGTGGGGCGCGAGCTCGGGCTCCCCGAATCGATCGTCGGCCGGCACCCCTTCCCGGGTCCGGGACTCGCTATTCGAATACTGAGTGACGTCACCCGCGAGAAGGTCGACGTGTTGCAGCGCGCGGACGCGATCTATCTCGAGGGAATTCGCGAGGCTGGGTTGTACGACGACATCTGGCAGGCGTTCGCGGTGTTGCTGCCGGTGCGAACTGTCGGCGTGATGGGCGACTATCGCACGTACGAGAACGTCGTCGCCCTTCGAGCGGTGACGAGCGTGGACGGGATGACCGCGGATTGGTTCCCGTTTCCGCATGACGTGCTCGGCCGGATCTCGAATCGCATCATCAACGAGGTGCGCGGTGTGAACCGCGTGGTGTACGACGTGAGCTCGAAACCGCCGGCGACGATCGAGTGGGAGTGAGGGCTCCGCAGGCCCGGACGCGCCGACGCTAGCGGACTCTACAGAAGAAGGCCTTGCGTTACCCGACCAGATGTCGATTTTTGCGCAAGCCATTCGACGCTTGACAGTAGATAACTCGTCGCGTGAACAGGGAGCGGACACATGAGCAGAGCACGGGTACTGGTCGGCACGCGTAAGGGCGCGTTCGTACTCACGTCGGACGGCAAACGAAAGCACTGGAACGTGAGCGGCCCGCACTTCGCCGGGTGGGAGATCTATCACGTAAAAGGATCTCAGGCCGACCCGAATCGCCTCTACGCCTCGCAGACGAGCGGCTGGTTCGGTCAGCTCATCCAGCGCTCCGATGATGGTGGGAAGACGTGGGCGCCCGTGGACAACAAGTTTGTGTATGACGGCGTCCCAGGCACGCATCAGTGGTACGACGGCACAGCGCACCCGTGGGAGTTCAAGCGCGTCTGGCACCTCGAGCCATCGCTCACCGATCCGGATACGGTGTACGCAGGCGTGGAAGACGCCGCATTGTTCAAGACCACCGATGGTGGAAGCAGCTGGAGCGAGCTCTCGGGGCTGCGCGAGCACGGCTCAGGACCGCGCTGGCAACCGGGCGCTGGCGGCATGTGCCTGCATACAATTGTACTCGACCCCAGCGATCCCAATCGCATCTTCATCGCCATCTCGGCCGCCGGCGCGTTTCGCACGGACGATGGCGGCAAGAGCTGGCGCCCGATCAACCGCGGGCTCATCTCGCAGTATATCCCCGACCCGAACGCGGACGTCGGGCACTGCGTGCATAGGATCGCGATGCATCCGGCGCGGCCGGGCGTGCTGTTCATGCAGAAGCACTGGGACGTAATGCGCAGCGACGATGCGGGCGACTCATGGCGCGAGGTGAGCGGGAATCTCCCCACCGACTTCGGCTTCGTGATCGATGTGCACGCGCACGAGCCCGAGACCATTTACGTTGTGCCGATCAAGAGCGATTCGGAGCACTATCCGCCGGATGGAAAGTTGCGCGTTTATCGCAGCCGCAGCGGCGGCAACGAATGGGAGGCGCTCACGAACGGTCTTCCGCAGCAGGATTGCTACGTCAACGTGCTTCGCGACGCGATGGCGGTGGACCGGCTCGACCAATGCGGCATCTATTTCGGCACGACGGGAGGGCAGGTGTACGCGTCATCCGACGCTGGCGATAGTTGGGCACCTATCGTACGCGACTTGCCGGCCGTACTGTCCGTGGAGGTGCAGACGCTGTCATGATACGCGTGGTGCTTCCGCAGCATCTGCGAACGCTCGCTCTCGTGGACGGCGAGGTGAGGCTGGACGTCGGCGGCGTCGTTTCCGTGCGTTCGGTGCTCGACGCGCTCGAATCGCGCTACCCGATGTTGCAGGGCACGATTCGAGACCACGTCACGCTGCGACGCCGGGCGTTTCTCCGCTTCTTCGCCTGTCAGGAAGACATCTCTCACGAGCCGCCGGACGCCGCGCTGCCGGACGCGGTGGCCCGTGGGGAGGAACCGCTGCTCGTGATCGGCGCCATTGCGGGCGGCTGAACCGGGCGTTCGCGGCCCCTCACGTCCGTGCGGCTTGCAAGTCCCCATTCACGCGGCGAACGTGAGGTTGCGTGGTGGCCCGATTCACACCGGAATGGAGGAGGACGCATGAGAACGTACGCTGTGTGTCTCGCTGTCGTCGCGTCTGTCGTTGCCTGTTCTGAGCCAACCGGGAACGGGTCGGCAACCGAGTTGAGTCTCGTGCAGCATCAGATCCAGTGGTCGCACCGCGACTTTCACTCGTACACCTTCGACCTTGTCGAACAGCAGTTCGGGGGCACGTACAATGCGCGCGTTACCGTGGTGAACGACGTCGTGACGGCTGCCGTGGATCCACTCACTGGCATCGCGTCGAATGCACCGGTTTCCTGGCCAACGATTGACGCGCTTTTCGCAAGTGCGCGCGGCGCGGCAGGAGGCAAGGGTCTCGAGGTCACGCTCAAATTCAACGACCAGCTGGGCTACGTGAGCGAGCTCGATATCGATTCGAGCAATCCCGGCGGCCCCTATTCCGCAGTGGTGTCGAACTTCCACGCGCTCTAATAGGTTGCTGAAAAAGGAAGAAAAAGACAAAAGAGGGACACAGAGACACAGAGGATACGGAGAGCCGCAGAGGAAAAGCGGCAGGGATCTCCGCCATGGAAGACTTGAGTCCTACTCCTCTGTGCCTCTCAGTTCACCTCTGTGACTCCGCGTCGAGCCGTTTCTGGTTTTTCAGCACCCTGCTAAGGCGCTACACGCCTTTCTCCTCCAGCAGCTTCAGAAACTGTGCGGGATCGGTGAGGCCGAGTAGCCGCTGCGGAACATCGGGCTCCTTGCTGAACTGCGCGATCTTTCCGAGCACGGGGAGATACTGATTCGATACCTCGAGCGGCGGCGCGACGATGAGGAAAAAGAAGTTCACTGGTTTCTCGTCGATCGCCTTGAAGTCGACGCCCTGCGCCTTGCGACCGAACGCCACGCGCAGCTTGTTCACCACGAGCGAGCGGCAGTGCGGAATCGCGATGCCTCGCCCAATTCCGGTGGACCCAAGATTTTCGCGTCGCTTCAACATCTTGTAGAGCATCCCCTCTGATTTTTCATCGAGTCCAAGCAGGGAGATGAGCTCCTTGAGGACGTCGTCCTTGGTTGTAGACTCGAGCTCGAGCTTGATCGCATCTTCCGTGAAGAACTGGCGTAGTTCCATCAAATCCTCGTCAGGCGGTTCGTCAGTCGGTATCGAAGCGGGCGCGTGAGCGCCATGGTGGGCAAGCTTGCAAGCTACCCCGCATCGCGCTAAGTGTCAAACTCCATGCGTTGCATGGAGTTGCACGAGCCGTTACAATTCACGGGATGCGCTTTCCAGTCGCGTTGGCATCGCCCGTTCCGCTCTACCTCGCGCCCATGGCCGGGGTATCCGAATCTCCGTTCCGCCGGCTCTGCCGCCGGTTCGGCGCGGATGT
>JANWLO010000171.1 GCA_025450815.1 Gemmatimonadaceae bacterium | reverse complement strand
TGTACTTCCGGTTCTCCCGGGAATAATCCGGAGTCGCGATCACGTGATGCGGTCGTGGTGCGTGCGGCGCCCGCTCGTGTTCGCTCTCGTCATGCATGCTCATCGCCCTCTGGTGTTCGGACTGTCAGTAAAAATAGACGATCGTTCCACGCTGCAGGTTAGGCACGACCGCCCGCAGGTCTTCCGCGCTTGCGCGAATGCTCCCCGGCAGCAGGTACGTCGAATCGTCGAGCGGCCCGACGCTGGGCCAGGAGTAGATCACGGTGCCGCCATTGAGCACGATCGCCACCGGGCCAAGGGCACCCGCCAGCGACAGCTCGGCGGGACGGGGAATGCCGCGATCCGCGTAGACCCACGGCGGAACCTCCCACGCGTCTGCGGGGCCCAGAATGCGCTCGACACTTCGCGTGCCGCGCGGGGCGGCCATCCGAATCGTGTCCTTTGCCGCGCCCAGCCGCTTCTCGGGCGCCACCTCCACCGAGCTCTCTCGCAGGAGCGCACCATCGCGCTCGAGATACATCCGGCCGCTATCCACGTCCACCGCGAGATGGATCTCCTTGTCGATCTTCGCTTGCCGGCGCAACAGCTCCATCATCATCGCCGTCTGCGCCTCGTGCGTGTTCGTCACCGCATCGCTGCGCCGCCGCTCCACGTCGGTCATCCCCGCGCGGAGCCGAGCCACCTCCCGCGCATAAGCTGACCGCTTGTACAACACCCAGCCATCGATCGCGAGCAGCCCGACGATGATAAGGGCAACCGTGGAGATGAAGACCGGATGTCGCCTGCGGAAATCAGAGAAGGGCATCAGCGCGGAACTATTCGCAGAACATCGAGAATCGGCACTCCCGATGGATCGCTTCGCCCCTGTCGCACGCGCGCGAGCACCATCACGTAGGCGAGCGGCTGCAGCGCGCGCGCGCTCGCGACGAGCGCGGGCGGCAGCGCGAGATACAGCAGCGAGCTCTCGCTTCCGGGCCCGCGCGCGAGCAGATACGGCTCGTCCGGCGCGAGTCCCTTGCGCAGCGGATCTGCCGACTGCACAGCGATCGCCTGCACCACCCACCGAACGGTGGATCCGCGATAGTGATCGGGGTCGGAGCGCAGATCCGCCGCGCTTACGGCGCTCACCGACGAGCTATCCACCGGCACCAACTCACTCTCGCGCACCCACCCCTCGAACTCCACGCGCGCCCATCCGTGATCGCGCGCAATGATGCGTACGCGCGCCGCCGAATCCGCGGCGCCATTTGGTTTCCCGTCCGGCGCAGCGCGAAGCACGAGCGGATGCGCCGCCGCGAAGTCTCCGGACGCGACGGCCGCATCCGGATTCGGAGGCGCGACTGCCGGTGCTGCGGCGGGAGCGGCCGCGCGCGCGGACGGCGGCGGCGGCGAAGCCTTCGCGAGCTTTAGATCGCTCGTCTTCACCCACGCATCCCGCTTCACGCGATACCAGTCGCCACTCGTCGCGACCTTGTCCACGGCCGCCTTGTCCTCCACCACCGCGATGATCTTCGCGTCCTTGTTCGCGCTCGCGCGCAGCGCCGCGCCGCTCGGCGCATCGATCGAGAGCGCGTCCCTTTTTGAATTCACGACGCTCTTGTAAAGAAATCCCTCGAGGGTGACGGCCGTCCAGCCGCCCTTCGCCGCGCCCGCCTTCACGGCGCCGCCCGCACGCATCGTGGCGATGAGTCGTCCGTCCGGTGCCGAGCGTATGGGTGCCGCACCGGCCGCCGTCGCCTGCGCCGCTGCAGGCGATGACGCGAGTACGAGGAGGAGCAGGAGCGAATTACAACGCATCGCTGGATGGGGGATGAACGGTCGCGTACATTTCCTCGGCTGAGGTCGCGCCGCAGTATACGTTCGAACTCTCACTGAGCAAAGATGTCGACTTCGCGCAGACGCCCAGTCATTTTGTTGGTACTGGACGGATGGGGATATCGTGTGGAACGCGACGGGAACGCCATCGCGATGGCGCGCACGCCGACGTGGGACGCTCTCTGGAGCGGCCGCTCGCGCACCCTGCTGCACGCGTCGGGACTGCCGGTAGGACTTCCAGAGGGACAGATGGGGAACAGCGAAGTCGGTCATCTCAACCTCGGTGCCGGCCGCGTCGTGCCGCAGGATCTCGTTCGCATCAACCTCGCTATCGACGACGGTTCCTTCTTTCGGAACGAGACGCTCCTCGAGACGTGCCGCGTCGTGCGCGAGAGCGGCGGCACGCTCCATCTCGCGGGGCTGATAGGCAACGGCGGCGTCCATGCGGTAGACAAGCATCTCTTCGCGCTGATCGATCTCGCCGAGCGCGAGCGCGTGCCACACGTCGCGATCCACGCCCTGCTCGATGGTCGCGACACGTTGCCGCGATCCGCGCTCGGCTTTATGGAGGAGCTGCTCCTGCGCGCGAAGGGGCGCGCCGAGGTTGCGACGGTAGGGGGGCGCTACCACGGCATGGATCGCGACCGGAGATGGGGTCGTACGGAGCTCTGGTATCGCGCGATGATGCAGGGCGTGGGGCCTCGCGCTCCAGATCCCATAACCGCGATTCGCGCCGCCTATGAGCGCGGCGAGAGCGACGAGTTCATGAAGCCCGTGGTGATCGAACGGAACGGAGAGCCCGTTGCGACGGTACGAGAAGACGATGCGATCATCCTTTTCAACTTTCGTGCGGACCGGATGCGACAGATCACGCGCGCGCTCACCGAAGAACATTTTGATGACTTCGATGTTCGCGGCCGCCCGTACATTCGCGTCGTTACGATGACGCAGTACGACGAAAGCTACGAAGTGCCCGTCGTCTTCCCGCCATTCACGCTTGCGCGAGTGGTGGCCGAGGTGATCTCGGCGCACGGCGGCACGCAGTTCCGCACGGCGGAGACCGAGAAATACGCGCACGTGACGTACTTCTTCAACGCCGGCGTCGAGACGCCGTACAAGGGCGAGGTGCGCGAGCTCGTGCCAAGCCAGAAGGTGGCAACGTACGATCTCGCGCCGGAGATGAGCGCGTATGGCGTGACGGACGTGCTCTGCAAGGCGATCACTGGGCGCGAGTACGATTTCATTCTGTGCAACTACGCCAACGGCGACATGGTCGGCCACACGGGCGTGATTCCGGCTGCCGTGCGCGCCGTGGAGACGGTGGACGAATGCCTGGCTCGAGTGCTGGCGGCTGCGCAGAGGTCGGATGCGCGCGTGCTCGTCACGGCGGATCACGGCAATTGCGAGATGATGATCGACCCCGCCACCGGCGGGCCGCACACGGCTCACACGACGAATCCGGTGCCACTCGTCGTCGTCGATCCGGATGGCGATCGACCGCTGCGCGATGGCGGCGCGCTGCGCGACGTGGGACCAACGGTGCTGGCGATGCTCGGCGTGGAGAAGCCCGACGAGATGACCGGAATCGACCTCAGAGAGACGGGAGCCGTATCGTGAAGCTCGCACTAGCCGCCGCATGCCTCTGCCTGGGCACCGCACCGCTCGCCGCGCAAGTGGGCACTGTGCCCGAGAAGAGTCCGTACCAGGACTTCACCTTCCACCAGGATCTCGAAGTCTTTGGCGGATACTTCGGCGGGAGCGGCGGCGAGGCGAACGTCGGTCCGCAGAGCAGCTCGCTCGAGGGCGTGCGGTACGGACTCCACGTTGGCGGTCCGGCCGAGTTGAGCGTGCGGCTGGCGCGCGCATCTTCCACGCGCAACGTGCTCAACCCGCTGAAGATCGGTTCAGCGCGCAACGTCGGCACCGAGTCGGATGCGCTGTGGATTGGCGATGTCGCGATCAACCTCGCGCTGACCGGGCAGAAAAGCTTTCACCACTTCGTGCCGGTGTTCGGATTCGGGGGCGGATTCGTGAAGAGCACGGCGGGCCAGGACGTCGGCCTGTACTCGTTCGGCACCAGCTTTGCAATCCAGTTCGGCGGGGGACTCAAGTTCGTCACCCACGGACCGTTCGGGGCGCGACTCGATGTCGCGGACTACCTGTGGCAGCTCTCGTATCCAGGCGGCTACTACATCGCGCCAACGGGCGGCACCCAGATCCTCCAGCAGTCGCAGGCGCAAAACGAGTGGACGCACAACGCAATCGTCACGCTCGGCATCACCTACATTATTGCCCGCTAGCGCGAGGAGAATCCATGGCTCAGGACTTTGAGAACGTCTTCGACCTCGATGACCTGAGCGACGAGGAGCTGCGCGGGCTCGTGCGCGATCAGCTGGGCGAGTACGACACCCTGGACGTCGACAACATCCTGATCCAGGCGAAGGATGGACACGTCACGCTATCCGGACGCGTTGGCACGGAGCCGGAGCGTCAGATCGCGGATCACGTGCTGAGCGACGTTATCGGACTCGAGGATTACACGAACGATATCCTGGTCGATCCAATTCGGATCGATGAGGAGCCCGAGGCGGCGGACGAGCAGGTGGCGCGCGCCGAAGACCGCGGCGAAGGCCCGATCCTCGGCGGCACCGACACGAACGCCTCCGATCCCGAGGACGAGCAGGTGGACGACAATGACGACCAGGCGCTCTTCGGCACGCATGACGTGCGCAGCGCGATCGAGAACGGTGTGCCGTGGGTACCGCCGGACCAGCCGACGCCGGAGGGGCTGGACGCGCCGTGATCGCTCCCTAGTGGCCTCGCTCACGCGCCGCGTTTCCTTCACCGCGACTCATCGCTACTGGCGCTCCGACTGGAGCGCCGAGCGCAACGACAAGACTTTCGGCGCGGCCGCGGTGGCGCACTCGCACGACTATTCCTGCGACGCCACAGTCAGCGGCCCCATAGATTCTGAGACCGGGATGATTGTCGACCTCGGGCTGCTCGATCGGATTCTCGATCGCGAGGTGCGCGTGCGCTTCCACGGGGCGGACATGAACGCAGATCTCCCCGCGTTCGCCGACCGCAAGCTCATCCCTACCTGCGAGAATCTCGCGCGCTTCATCTTCGAGCACGTGGACGCCGCGCTCGCGGGTGCCGCCACGCTATCGCGCGTCGTCGTCCGCGAAGACGAAACGATCTCGGCGGAGTTTCCGGGCAGCTAGCCGCCCTCACCCGCCGTATATTTCCTCCATGACGAATCCAGTCGTCTCGCTCGATGCGGTAGAGGAAGCGCCGGTGTGGCTCGAGGTGAATGGCGCGCCCGCCGTGACGTGGATGTGCACGCCCGAGCGGCTCGATGAGCTCGTGGTGGGCTGGCTTCACGGCGAGGGCTACATCGATACCGCGGCCGACATCCTCAAGATGCGACCGTGCGCACAAGAACTTGGGTTCTGGGTGGACGTGCCCGCGGAGCGATTCCAGACCGTTGAAGCGAGCGACCGGCGCCGCGTGCTCGCGTCGGGATGCGGCGCCGTCACAACGATTCTCGGCTCGCTCAGCTCCCTCCCGCGCCGCCGCCACGCCGTTCCCAATCTCGACCTCGCGAAGATGCGCGCCCTCTTCAAGGAGCTGTTCGCGCGCGGTGAGCATTACAAGGAAACCGGCGGCATCCACGCGGCCGCCATCACCGACGGTGAGTCGCTGCTCTACCACGCCGAGGACATCGGGAGGCACAACGCGGTGGACAAGGTGATTGGTGCGGCGATTCTGGATGGGCGAAGTCCGGCCGATCTGATTCTGCTCGTCACCGGCCGCATATCCGGCGAGCTGGCGTTCAAGGCCGCGCGAGCGCGCATGGGCCTGGTCGCCACGCCGTCCGTGCCGAGCACGATGGCGGTGGACATTGCGAAGGCCACGGGGATGGGGATCGTCGGCCGCGCCGTGAGCGGATCGCCGCAGCTGCATCAGACGTGACCGCGCCGTGCACCGGCGTCATCCTCGCCGGCGGGCAGGCGTCGAGATACGGCGGCCGGCCAAAGGGACTCGAGCGGGTGCACGGGGAGCGGGTGATCGATCGCGTCGCCAAAGTGCTGCGCGCCACGACGGACTCGCTGCTGCTCATCGCGAACGATCCAGGGGCCGCGGCGTGGCTCCCGGGAGTACGCGTGGCGAGCGATGTGCGTCCGGGAATCGGGAGCCTGGGCGGCATCCATGCGGCACTCGTGCATGCAGGCACTGCGGTGATCGTCGTCGCGTGGGACATGCCCTTTGTGCCCCAGGCGCTGCTGGCGGAGTTGCGCTCGCGGGGAGAAAATGCGGATGTCGTGGCGCCGGAAAGCAGCGGATCGCGGCGCGGGCTCGAGCCGCTGTGCGCATTTTACTCTCCGGCGTGCATCGCACCCATCGAGCGAGCGCTCGATGCGGATGACCGCCGCGTGATCGGATTCTTCGACCAGGTGCGTGTCGCACGCATTCCCGTTTTGGATGTACGGCGCTACGGAGACCCTGAGCACCTGTTCATGAACATCAACACAGCTGACGAGCTCGAGCTCGCGGAGCGACATGCCTCGACCGCCGATCGTGACGATCATCGGAACCAAGAAGCAGGGCAAGACGACGCTCACCGTGCGCCTCGCCGCTGAGATGCACCGCCGCGGTCATCGTGTGATGACGATGAAGCACGGGACGCACACGTTCAACATCGACCCGTCCACGACGGACACGTACCGTCACTACCACGAAGGACACGCCGAGAGGGTTGCGATGGTGTCGCCGGACAAGTTCGCGCTGGTGGAGCGGTGGAGCACGGAGGCGAGTCCGGAAGAGATCGCGGAGCGCTACATGTCCGACGCGGACATCGTGATCGCCGAGGGCTTCAAGGCAGCGGCGCTCCCGAAGATCGAGATCTTCCGGCGCGAGACCGGAAAGCAGCCACTGTATGAGCCGGGCTCGCCGCAGAGCGCGCACTACATAGCGATCGCCACCGACGACGAGGAGATGCGCGCGCACGTACCGGTGGTGCACTTTTCCGACGACAGCTGGCTCGCGACTCTCGCGGATCTGGTGGAGCGCGAGGTGATGCACGTATGAGAGTGGCGCGCATCGTGGTGCCCGCAGTACTCGCTGCCGCGTGCGCAACCGGCGGCGGCGCTCGCCCCGCAGCGCTCGCGCCGAGCTCGCGCGCGGCGTTCCGCCACGCGATCGACTCGATGGTGTCGCAGCGCGAATTCCGCGACGCGCACTTCGGCGTGTTGATCGTGAATCCGAAAAACAGCGATACGCTGTACTCGTTGAATGCCGGCAAGCTGTTCATGCCCGCGTCGAACATGAAGGTGATCACCAGCACCACGGCACTTGTGCAGCTCGGACCCGACTACACGTATCGCACCGATTTTGCGGCGACGGGCCCGATCGTGCACGATACGCTGCAGGGCGCGCTGATGGTGACGGGACGCGGCGACCCTACCATCAGCGACCACATGCGCGGCAGCGCGATGAAGCCGCTGCTCGACATCGCTGACTCGCTGCACACGCATGGCATCGTCGCGATCACCGGCGGGATAGTCGCGGGGCCTGATGTATTCCCCGATACGACCATCGGCTACGGCTGGTCGTGGGAGGACTTCTCCGAGGACTATGGCGCGGGCATCGACGCGCTCTATCTGAACGAGGGATTCTCCGAGGTGTACGCGTACGGCCGAGCGGGGATGCAGCCGGACAGCATCGTGACGTCGCCGGCGCGCACGTACCCGGTGATCACGATCGCGCCGGCCGTGGGCGGCGGCACGGATACTTCGGAGCTCCATCTCGACTTCGATTCGCTCCGTACGAAATTCTTCGCGCGCGGCCGGCTGAAGCACGGGGTCGACACGCTCATCGCGGTGTACCCGAGCCAGCGCGACGCGTATCTCGCCGGACTTCGCGAGGCGCTCGTGTCACGTGGAATTCGTGTGGGCTCGAGCCGGAGTTACGCAGCATCTTCGAGCACTCCGGCTCCCGCGCCGCTGTTCACGATCCACTCGCCGCCGATGCGCCAGATTCTCCCGGCGCTCCTCAAGCCGTCGCAGAACCAGATAGCCGAGCTACTGTACAAGACGCTCGGCCTCGAGACGACCGGCATCGGGTCGGCGGACAGCGGTCAGGTAGTGATCGAGCGACAGCTCATCGCGTTTGGCGCGGAGCCGGACGGCTTTCTCATTCGCGACGGCAGCGGTCTCTCGCGATATGATTACCTGAGCCCCGAAACTCTTGTTCGCGTGCTGAACCGCATTCGCTCGGACTCTGCCTTCCATGTTTTCTACGACGCGCTGCCGATCGCCGGCGTTGATGGTTCGCTGCGGAGGCGAGTGAAGGGCACGGCTGCGCAGGGTAAGATCCACGCCAAAACCGGCTCGATCTCGAACGCGCGGTCGCTTTCCGGGTACGCGATAACGGCCGACAGCGACACTCTGATCTTCAGCCTGCTCGCGAACAACTGGATCACGAGCGAGCAAGCGGTGGACAGCGTGCACAATCGCATCATGGTGCTCATGGCGTCGCTCAACCTGCGCGATCTCAAGTAGTGCACACGGTCGAGGATGCGGTTCACCGAATCGTCTCGGGAATCGAGCCCCTCTCCATAGAACGGGTCGCGCTGCTCGATGCGCTCGGCCGCGTGCTCGCGACGCCGGTGGT
Organism: Gemmatimonadaceae bacterium; assembly: GCA_025450815.1. Lineage (GTDB taxonomy): Bacteria > Gemmatimonadota > Gemmatimonadetes > Gemmatimonadales > Gemmatimonadaceae > FEN-1250. The sequence goes on along the minus strand of JANWLO010000171.1, from coordinate 2,424 downwards.
CTCGCCGCTCACGCTCCCGGCGTGGGACAACTCCGCGATGGACGGCTATGCGCTCCGCGCCGCTGACGTCGAGGGCGCGAGCGATAGCGCGCCGGTAACGCTCGTGGTGCTCGAGACCGTCGCCGCGGGCGCGTTCCCAACGCGCGACGTGGAAGCGGGGAGCTGCACGCGCATCATGACCGGAGCCCCGCTTCCCAAGGGAGTGGACACGGTGATTCGCCTCGAGGACACCGACGGCGGCCTCGAACGTGTGGCCATCCGCGATAGCCGCGATGCGCGCCGCAACGTTCGCTTTCGTGGGGAAGACATCAAGACTGGCACGATGGTGCTCGATCGCGGACAGCCGATCGGCGCAGCCCAGATCGGCGTACTCGCATCCGTGGGTGCATCCTCCGTGGACGTGTATCGCCAGCCGCGCGTGGCGTTCTTCGGATCGGGCGACGAGATCGTGGACCTCGATCGCTTCTCGGAGGCGCTCGACGGAAAGAAGATCGTGACTTCGAACAGCTACACGCTGCACGCGCTCGTGCGTGCGACGGGCGGCATCCCGATCAACCTCGGCGTCGCACGCGACGATCCCGGCGACATGCGCGAGCGAATCAAGCGCGCGGAGGGGTGCGATCTCCTCGTCACCTCCGCCGGAATTTCGGCGGGCGAGTTCGACTACCTGCGTCCGGTGCTCGCCGAGGCGGGGCTCACGCTCGACGTGTGGAAAGTGCGCATGCGGCCGGGCGCGCCGCTCGGCTTCGGCTGGCTGCGCGGCATGCCGTGGATCGGACTGCCCGGAAATCCCGTGTCGACGATGGTGACCTTCGATCTCTTCGTGCGCCCCGTGATGCGGCGCATGCTCGGCCACACCCGGCTCTTCCGCCGCCCCGTGACGGTGACGCTCGAGGAGCCGGTGAAGATCGGCGCCAAGCTCACGCACTTTCTGCGGGCGATCGTCACGGTGCGCGAGGATCACACCCTGAGCGCGCGGCTCACGGGCCCGCAGGGCTCCGGGATCCTCACTTCGATGTCGCTGGCGAACGCGTTGCTCGTGATTCCGGAGGAGCGCCCGCGCGTAGCTGCGGGCGAAACGGTGCATGCGTTCCTGATCTCGGACGACGCGCAGCTCGCCGACGAATTTTCGCTGTGATCGGATGACCGAGTTGCACGGCAAACCGCTCGTTCGGGACCTCGAGCGACGATTTGTCGTCGCGCACACCACGGTCGATCTTCCGGGCGGAACGGTGGACATGATGCATCCGGAAAACACCGACGCGCTCATCAGCGAGGACGACATGGTGCGCGACGACCGCCTCCCCTACTGGGCCGACATCTGGCCGTCGTCACGCGTACTCGCGCGCGCGGTGGCTGCCGAGAAGGGGACCGGGCGCACCATGCTCGAGCTGGGCTCGGGGCTCGGCCTCGCGGCCATCGGCGCGATGCGCGCGGGCTACGACGTGCTGGCCAGCGATTACTACGACGACGCGCTGCTGTTCACGGCCGCGAACGCATGGCGGATGCTCGGGCGCGAGCCGCGCACCCGCATGGTCGACTGGCGCGACCTACCCACCGACCTCGGCACGTACGATCGCGTGGTGGCCGCGGACGTGATCTACGAGGATCGCTACCCGCCGCTGGTGGCCAACGTCATCGCCCGTGCGCTGTCGTGGAACGGTGTGGCAACCATTGCGGATCCTGGCCGCCCGATGATGGAGCAGTTCTTCGAGTTGCTGCCGACGGTGGGGCTGAGGTTGCGCGATACCGTTACCGTTGCGTACGACGAGGAGCCGGCGGGGCAGACGATTCGGCTGCACCACGTAGTCCAAATGCCGTAGAGCGGAGTGCACCATCGGCATCGCGATTCACGCCGGCATTGAGAAGTGGTAGGCGAGCCCAAGCAGATAGCTTCAGAGCCGATAGCCGTGAGATGTCAGCCCTTATGGCCCCTTCTCGAGCATCCCTTTCCTACAGGTGAAGGGGATGCGCGACATCGTCATCGGCGCAAGCTCAAGGCTCAAAGCCATCGGCTCACAGGCTTATAGCTCGGGCCCGCCTTCCGCCTCTCGATCCAGACCGGCCTTGCAATGCTCGCGCAGGTAAGCTCAGGACTCAAAGCTTTCGAGCCAACAGCCTCACAGCCGTCAGCCCAGCAGCCGCGATGCCACCACTTCCGAGATGTCCAATACCGGAACCTCCGACCCCGTCGCCTTCACGCCATCGCTGATCATCGTCATGCAGAACGGGCACGCCACCGCGAGCGTGTCGGCGCCGGTCGCGAGCAGCTGCTCCGCGCGCTCGAGGTTGATGCGCTTGCCCTGCGTCTCCTCCATGAACATCCGTCCGCCACCAGCGCCGCAGCACATGCCGCGATCGCGCGTGCGCTCGGGCTCGACCAACGTCATGACGGGAAGTGCGCGACGCAGCGTCTCGCGCGGC
>JANWLO010000170.1 GCA_025450815.1 Gemmatimonadaceae bacterium | reverse complement strand
CGAGCGCGCCCCGCGCACGCCGACGGAGTGGGCGTCGCGCGCGCGAGCGATCATGAGTGACGCGACCGTGCGCGATTGGCGCGCCTCGCTTGCTCCGGCATTCGCGGCGCAGGGACTCGCCGCCGCGCGACTCGACCGCAGCGCTGGGGGACGAGGCGTGGTCGTGACGACGGGACAGCAACCGGGACTCTTCGGCGGTCCGGTGTACACGTGGAGCAAGGCTTTGAGCGCGCTGGCGGTGGCGGACTCGATCGAGCGTGAGACGGGAATTCCGGCGGCACCGGTGTTCTGGGCGGCTACGTACGACGCGGACTTTGCCGAATCCAGCGCCAGTTATGTCATACTGAACGGCGCTCTCACCAAATTGCAACTGCCGCCTCCCGAACGACCCGACACTGCCATGCGCGACACGCCCCTGGGCGACGCCGCGCCGCTCCTGCGGCTGCTCGAGCAAGCCTGCGGATCCGCCGTCAAGCACGACGCGCTCGACGCCGTTCGCGCCGCGTACGAGCCCGGCGAAACGATCGGAGGCGCCTACGTTAGTCTCCTGCGCGCAGTGCTCGAGCCGCTCGGCATCGCGGTGCTCGACGCCGGGCACCCAGCCGTGCGACGCGCCTCTCGACCGCTGCTCGCGCACGCTCTCGATGGCGCTCAGATCGTGGACGATGCGCTCACTGCGCGAGAGGCCGAGCTGCGCGCGGGCGGCTTCGAGCCGGCCGTCGCGCACGTGCGCGGTCTCTCCACGGTCTTTCGATACGCCGATCGCACCCGCACTCGCATTCCGATTGCCGGCGCATCGCCAGTCGACGCTGACGTGGAGCTCGAGCCCAACGTAATCCTGAGGCCGGTGGCCGAGCGGGCGATAATGCCCGCAATCGCTTACATGGGCGGCCCGGGCGAGGTCGCGTACTTTGCCCAGTCCACGGCAATCGCCCAGGCGCTCGGAGCCGCAACCCCCGTAGTACTTGCGCGCTGGAGCGGGATGATCATCGAGCCGCACGTGCAGCGCCTGCTCGCGCGCCATCATCTCGCTCCCGACGATCTCCGTGATCCGCACGCGGCCGAATCGCGGCTCGCAAGAGCGCAGCTGCCGGAGGCCGTGCGCAGCGCTCTCGCGCAGTATGCTGCCGGCGCCACCTCGCTGAACGACGCGCTTCGCCGCGCGCTTGCGTCCGACGGTGCGTCTCCCCTCGTCCCCGACGCGGTGCTCGACGGCGTGCGAAACAACGTCGCGTATCGGCTCGAGCGACTGGAGCGCCGAATCGTGGCCGGCGCGAAGCGGAAGCAGGAGGCGACGATGCGCGACATAGCCATTGCGCGCGCGTCTCTCTTTCCAATCGGCAAACCGCAGGAGCGCGTGCTCAACTTCGTACCGATGCTCGCGCGGCACGGCCAGCCGCTGCTCGACATGATGCGCGCGAGGGCGAACGAGCACGCCTCGTCGCTGCTCGCGGGTGGGGTCACGCCATCGAATGAGCGGGTTGCCGGGCCCCGTTAGCGAGGGGCCGTCGCCCACACCCGCACCCCCGCGCGAGCGATCGGGGCGGGCCGCCACGCTCGTCGCGACGGGCATACTGCTCAGCCGCCTCGCGGGGCTCGTGCGCCAGCACTTTCTCGCGCGCTATCTCGGACTCGGCGATGCGGCAGATGCATTCAACGCCGCGTTTCGCATTCCGAACTTCCTGCAGAATCTCTTCGGAGAGGGCGTCCTCTCGGCGTCGTTCATTCCCGTGTACGCGCGGCTGCGTGCGAACGGCGATGACGATGCCGCCACGCACGTCGCGGGCGCGGTTGCCGCGCTGCTGGCCGTCGCCACGTCGCTCCTCGTGGTCGTGGGGATTCTCGTCACTCCCTGGCTCATCTGGCTCATCGCGCCGGGATTCTCGGGTGCCAAGCGAGAGCTCACGATCACGCTCGTGCGCATTCTCTTTCCGGGTGCGGGGCTGCTCGTGCTCTCCGCCTGGTGTCTCGGAGTTCTCAACAGTCATCGCCGCTTTCTGCTCTCGTACTCCGCGCCGATCGTCTGGAACATCGCGATCATTGCCGCACTTATCTGGAAGGGTCCGCTCGTGGGCGAGTTCGACCTGGCAGTGATCGCGGCGTGGGCGAGCGTGATCGGGAGCGCGCTACAACTCATCGTACAGCTGCCGATGGTGTTCACGCTGCTCGAACATTTCCGGCCCGTGCTGGAAACCGCGTCGGCGAACGTGCGAACCGTGATCACGAATTTCGGCCCGGTGTTCGTGGGGCGTGGCGTGGTGCAGATCAGCGGCTACATCGATTCCGCGATTGCGAGTCTGCTGGGCATGGGCGCGCTCGCCGCGCTCACGAATGCTCAGGCGCTCTACATGCTGCCGGTGAGCCTTTTCGGGATGAGTGTCTCGGCGGCTGAGCTTCCGGCGATGTCGAGCGCGACTGGCGGAACGGCGGAGGTCGCGGAGTATCTGCGCTCGCGCCTCGACGCGGGGCTCCGGCGCATCGCGTTTCTCGTGGTACCGAGCGCGATGGCGTTTCTCGCGCTCGGCGATGTGCTCGCGGCGGCGCTCTTTCAATCGGGGCGATTCACTCGCGAGGACTCGGTGTACGTGTGGAGCATTCTCGCCGGCTCCGCGGTGGGACTGCTCGCTTCGACGCTCGGCCGCCTGTACTCGTCGACGTACTACGCGCTGCGCGATACGAAGACTCCGCTGCGCTACGCGGTGGTGCGCGTGATCCTCACGGGATCGCTCGGCTTTCTGTTCGCGATACCGCTTCCGCGGCTATTGGGGATCGACGTGCGGTGGGGCGCCGGCGGCCTCACTGCGTCCGCGGGGATCTCGGCGTGGGTGGAGTTCACGCTCTTGCGGCGCACGCTCAACGCGCGAATCGGTCGCACGGGGCTTCGCGCGTCGCTCGTGTCGCGCCTCTGGCTCGCGGCGGCGCTTGCGGCGGCGGCGGCGTGGGGCGTGCGCATTCTCGTCGGTCCGCGCTCGTCGATTCTGCTCGCGGTGTTGACGCTCATCCCGTACGGAGCGGTGTATTTTGGAGTGACCGCGGCACTCGGCGTTCCCGAAGTGCGCAGGGTGCTCGGACGGTTGATGCAACGCTCCCGAGCCTGAGAGCCTACGCGAGATCGGAACGCGCAACCACCGTAATCCGTTATATTTAGACCGTGTCGACAGAGCTCGCAGAGCAGATCGCGCTCAAGCTTCCGCACCTCCCCGAATCCCCCGGCGTGTACCTGTTCAAGGACTCGACGGGGCTGGTTTTGTACGTCGGGAAGGCAAAGCGGCTGCGATCGCGAGTGCGGAGCTACTTCGGTGTGGATCCGCTCGCGAGCGCGAAGACGCGTGTGCTCGTGCGCCAGATCGCGGATGTCGAAACGATCGTGCTGCCCACCGAAGCGCACGCGTTGGTGCTCGAGGCGAATCTCATCAAGGAGTACCGGCCTCGGTTCAACATCGCGCTGCGTGATGACAAGTCGTATCCATACATCAAGGTCACCATCAACGAGCCCTTTCCTCGCGTGTACGTCACGCGGCGGCTGGTCGACGACGGCGGCCGGTATTTCGGACCGTACACGGATGTGGGCGCGATGCGGCGCGCGCTCAACGTCGTCAAACGGATTTTCACGGTGCGGTCGTGCAACTACGACATGCCGAAGGAGATGCCGGAGCGGGCCTGTCTCGATTACCACATCGGCCGCTGCAAGGCGCCGTGCATCCTGCTGCAATCGCAGGTCGAGTACCGGGGGATGATCGACGAGGTCGTGCTCTATCTCGAGGGGCGGGCGGCCGAGGTGACGAAGAGGGTGCGGCAGCGGATGGACGAGGCGGCGGAGAACATGGACTTCGAGCGCGCGGGCGAGCTCCGCGACGCGCTTCACCATTTGCAGAAGCTCGAAGAGCCGACTGTCGTGGTGGAGGTGGAGGGCGGCGATCGCGATGTGCTCGGCTACGCTCGCGATGGCGAGGATGCGGTGGTGACGATGCTTCGCATTCGATCGGGGAAGCTGTTGGCGCGCGAGCACCAGTTCGTCGAGAACATCCAGGACGAGGGCGACGACGTGGTGCTCGCGGCGTATCTCGCGCGCACTTACATCCCGCTCCCGGAGCACGCGCGCGAGCTGCTGATTCCTTTCGACGTTGCCGATCGGGAGCTGATCGAGGAGACGCTGCCACGAACGACAATATGGATGCCGCAGCGTGGGCCGCGGCGGCAGCTCATCGAGCTCGCGGATCAGAATGCGCGGCATCTGCTCGAGGAGCAGAAGCTCTCGACCTTCGAGGCGGACGAGCGAGCGGCGGATCCGGTGTACGAGCTGCAGCGCGAGCTCGGGTTGCAAAGCGTGCCGCGTGCAATGGTGTGCTTCGACATCTCGACAACGCAGGGAACCGACACGGTGGCTTCGTGCGTGTGGTTCGAGAACGGGCGGCCGAAGCGCGCGGAGTACCGGAAGTTCAAGATTGCGACGGTGGAAGGGACGGACGACTTCGCATCGATGCGAGAGGTGGTGACGCGCTACTTCGCCCGACGACTCGATGAGCAAAAGCCCTTGCCCGATCTCGTCGTCGTCGACGGAGGGAAGGGACAGCTCAGCTCAGCGCGCGAGGCGCTCGAGGCGGTTGGTCTGGGGAGGCTGCCAACGATCTCGCTGGCGAAGCGCGAGGAGGAGATCTTCATTCCGGGGAGGAGCGAGTCGCTCCGGCTGTCGAAGCGATCGCCCGCGTTGCGGATGTTGCAGCGAATGCGGGATGAGGCGCACCGCTTCGCGATCACGTACAATCGGAAGCGGCGGTCGATGCGCACGGTGACGTCGGAGCTGCTCAAGATTCGAGGAGTGGGACCGGAGAAACGGCGCGCGCTGCTCAACGCATTCGGAAGCGTGCAGGGCGTGCGCGACGCGGGGGCGGAGTCGATCGCGCAGTTGCCGGGCTTCAGTCTCGCGAGCGCGCAGCGCTTGCTCGCGGCGTTGCTACCGTCGGAGTCCGTGCCAGGTGCGGTTGAGACAAACGTGCCCGGCGAGCTGCAGTCCGAGAGCGATATCGGGCAGGCCTAATCTTCACCGCGGAGACGCAGAGGCCGCAGGAGGAGGCACGAGCAGACGACGGAGAAGATGTTGCCCATCTCTGCGACTCTGCGTTTCTCTGCGGTCTCCGCGGTAAAGCCGTCATCCCAAATCGGAAAGGCTAGCCGTCACCGATCCGGGGCGAGTAGCTTTCTTTACATGACGCCAATCGCGGTGATCGATCCATTCTCCGGCATCGCCGGCGATATGATGCTCGGGGCACTGCTCGAGGTCGGACTCGATCCCGAGTGGCTGCGTGCGCTGCCCGCGCGGCTGGGGCTCGATGGCGTGGAGGTGCGCATCCAGCGCGTGCTGCGCGCTGGCATCGCGTGCACGAAAGTGGACTTCGAGATCCCGCCACAGCCTCATGGCCGCCACATCAAGGCGATTCGCGCGATGGTCGCGGCCGCGGGCGTTCCGGACGCGGTGCGTGAGCGCGCGGACGCGGCGTTTACCTCCATCGCGGAAGCGGAGGGCGAGATACACGGAGTTGGTCCGGAGAAAGTTCATCTGCACGAGGTCGGAGCTGTGGATGCGATTCTCGATGTCGTGGGCTCCGTGTGGGGACTGTCGCTGCTCGGCGTGGAGCGCGTGTACTGCGGCCCGATAGTGGTGGGCGACGGAACGGTGAAGGCCGCACACGGCATTCTTCCGGTACCAGCGCCGGCCACGCTCAAGCTGCTCGAGGGACACGTGATTCGTCCCGGCCCGGAGGGGGCGGGGGAGCTCGTGACGCCCACCGGGGCGGCGCTCGTGAGGGCGCTCTCCAGTGGTGCGGCCCCTGCATCGTACACACCGCTGCGCAGCGGCTACGGCGCGGGGACGAAGGAGTTTGCGAACCGCGCGAATGCGCTCCGGATCACACTCGCGGAGCCGGCGCTGCTGAATGGCGTGATCGTCGAGTCGCTGGTGCAGCTCGCGACCGATATCGACGACATGGATGGTGAGGCGATAGGTGCGCTCGCGGATGTGCTGCGCGAGGATGGTGCGCTCGACGTCGTGTTGCTGGGCACGCAGATGAAGAAGGGTCGCCCGGGCACGCGAGTGGAGGTGCTGTGCACTGGGGCGACGGCCGATCAGCTTGAGCGCGCGTTGTTCGCGCACAGCACGTCGATCGGCGTTCGGCGCTCGTACGTGGAGCGTCACGCGCTGGCGCGAGAGGAGTGGACGGTGCTCTTGCACGGCGATGCGGTGCGGATGAAACGCGTGATACTTCCCGGCGGAGGAAGCCGGGTGAAGCCGGAGTTCGAGGATGTGCGCCGCCTTGCCGCGCGGCTGGGACGGCCGTTGCGAGATGTCTCTGCGGAAGCGCTTGCAACGGCGGAACGGCTCGGGACACCGAGTGTACCTTCACCGGTCGCCACAGCTAGTGTGCCGGCGAGCAACCACTGAGGAGACGAGTAGATGATCCGCTGGAATAATTCCCTGGTGCATGCGTTCGTCGCGTCGGCGATAGTCGCGTGCCCGTTGATGGCGCAGAAGCAGGACAAGGCGGCTGCCGCGACGAGCAAGTGCTCGATTTCCACCGACAAGCCGGACGAGGTGAAGACCGCCATGACGAATCTCACCATCGCGCAGATCGGTGGACGTCCTGAAGACCAGCGCAAGAAGCTGGCGCTCGCGGTCACGCAGCTCACGAACAACCCGTCCAAGTACAAGAGCAACCAGACTGGCCGCGACTACGTGCTGGCGCAGACGCTGGTGCGCTGGTCGGCGCAGTTCCCCGAGTCGACCACGGTGAACAAGGGCGCGATCGGATTCATGACCGACAAGGATCAGTCGGTGGATCTGCTTGCAACGGCGGACACTCTTCTGTCTTCGATCGACAAGTCGAATCCGGAGTGCACGAGCGAAACGGCGTCCGTACGCAGCGAGGCGATGCGGCCGCTGGCGATACACGCGTCGGCATTGCTCAACACGGACAGTCTGACGCAAGCGGACGCGGTGGTGAAGCGCCTCTCCATGATCGATGCGAAGTCGTCGATAAGCTTGTACTTCCAGGGGATGTTGGCGCAGCGACACAAGGACACTGCTGGCGCCGCGCAGCTGTACGATCAGGGACTGAAGGCGTTGTCGCCCGATGCTGTGGCCGACAGTAATCTGAAGGCCGCGCTGGAGCTGGGTGACGCGCAGATGACTCTCCTCTCCTCGCAATCTCTCACGGGCGAGCAGAAGAAGACCGGGATGCTGAAGGCGGCCGATCTATACAAACGGTTCCTGGCGGACTTCCCCAACAGTCCCAACGCATCGAACGCGCAGTCGGGACTCGCGGCGGCGCTCACCTCGTCGGGCGATTCGTCGAGCGTCGGGCAGCTCTGGAACGGGATGCTTGCGGATCCGTCGAAGTACACGGACGCGCAGCTGTACGATGCCGGGACTCAGGCGTTCACCGCGAACCAGCTTCCGGTTGCGTCGAAGCTGATGGATGCGGCGCAGTCGGTGAACCCGTGGCTGCGGCCGGGGCTGTATAACGCGGCAAACGTGTACTGGAAAGCGGGGCAGTGGGACAAGATGCTGACGACGGCGAAACGGCTTACGTCAATCGATCCCGACAATCCGGACGAGTACCAGCTGCTCGCGCTGGCGTATCAGGGGAAGGCGAAGGCGACCAAGGATCCGAAGCTCGTACGGGCTTACAACGACTCGCTCAACGTTGCCTTTGCAGCGAGCGAGAAGGTGCCGGTGAAGGTGACATTCGAGACGTTCAATGGGGGCGGCACCGCCGCGCGCACACTCACGGGCACGGTCGAGAATCTGGGTGCGGCCGCAAAGAACGTGACGCTCACGGTCGATTTCCTCGACGTGTATGGCGCCGTGATCAACAGTCAGACGACCACTGTTTCCCTCGCGCCGAAGGAGAAGAAGCCCTTCTCGGTTACCGGCGCAGGCGCATCGATCATAGCGTACAAGTACCATCCGATCACCTGAGCGCGAGCAGCGCTCCAGCGATTTCCCGAAGGCCCGCCGCGTTCTCGCGGCGGGCTTTTCGCAGCTGTGCACCCAGGCGACATCCAGCGTCCGAAGTTCATGTTCTGCCTTGATTTCGGGCTTCTGATCTCTTAGGTTACATCATGTTCGAGGCCTGCCGCGTCCGGCGTTCCGAGCTCCGCTCCGCGCGCCGTCCTTTCGGGCGGCCGCTCGTGCGCCGTTCTCGCCAATCGCGATGATCAAGGTCGCCCGCGTTCTCCCGGGCAGTGTCGCATCCGAGCTCGAGATTCTTCCCGGAACCACGCTCCGATCGGTGAACGGACGTAAGCTCGAAGACTTCCTCGACTGGGAGTTCCTCACCGCGGATGAGGAGCTCGTGCTCGAGGCGACGGCGCCCAATGGCGACGAGCTGGTCTTCGAGATCGAGCGTCCGGAAGGGATGCCCATGGGCGTCGTGCTCGAGCCTCCCCGCGTGCGTCGCTGCGCCAACAAATGCGAGTTCTGTTTCATCGAGGGGCTGCCGGCGGGGCTTCGGACGCCGCTCTACGTGCGCGACGACGACTACCGGCTCTCATTCGCCTACGGCAACTTCGCCACGCTCTCGAACGTGAAGGAGCGCGACATCGCGCGGATTCTCGAGTACCGCCTGTCGCCGCTCTACGTTTCCGTGCACGCCACGCCGTTCGAGGCGCGGAAGGTCCTGCTCAACAATCCCAGGGTTCCCGACATCATGCGCCAGCTCACTCGGCTCGCGGATGGCGGAATCCAGTTCCACTGCCAGATGGTGATCGTTCCGGGTCTGAACGACGGCGAAATCCTCGAGCAGTCGTTCGCTGATCTCTACTCGCTTGGCGAATCCGTCATCTCCACCGCGATCGTTCCGGTGGGGCTCACGCAGTTCTCACATCTGTACACTGGCAGCTCGATGGACTCCGCGCGTGCGGCCGGGCTGCTCGCGCACGTGGAGAGGTGGGAGGAGCGCGCGCTCCGCGAGCGTGGAGACCGCTGGGTGTACGGCTCGGACGAGCTCTATCTGCTCTCGGGCCGAGAGCTTCCGGGCGCGGATCACTACGGGGACTTCGTCCAGATCGAGAACGGAGTGGGCGCGGTCGCGCATCTGCGCCGCCGGGTGACGGAGGGCGTTTCTGCGCTCCCGCGGCACGACGGGCGGCGCATAGGCGTCGTGACCGGCGTTGCGATGGGCGGGGCGATGATGGCGGAGCTCCTCTTGCAGCTCGAGAGTGTAACGGGCGCGAGCTTCGAGCAGATCGTCGCCGAGAACTCGCTGTTCGGCCCGACGACAACGGCCGCGGGGCTGCTCGTGGGCGCTGACATCAGGCGCGTGCTCGCGGGGCGCTCCGATCTCGACGTCGCGCTCATCCCCGCCGAGACGATCAACGACGACGG
>JANWLO010000169.1 GCA_025450815.1 Gemmatimonadaceae bacterium | reverse complement strand
CCGTGGTGGGCTCGCGTAGCGCTGCGAGACCACGTTCGGCGAAGCTATCGAACTGCAGCTTGAGCACTGCGTACCCCAGCTCTTCCTTCGATTTGAAGTAGTGGTAGAAGTGTCCCTTGCCACACAGTCCGGACTTGCGAATCACCTCATCGATCGAGGTTCCCGCAAATCCCTGACTCCGCATGACCCCGGACGCTGCCTCCACTATTTGCGTTCTGCGATTGTTCATGGACATGATGATAAGACCGACAGTTCCATATGTCAAGTGAACGCTTGACTATAACGCAACTCGCTGCAATGTCGATCGTTACCATCTTGGTATCAGTACCTGACCGTCCAGCTAGGTAATTCGCGACGGTCTGATAGGACCGAAGGGTCCAAAGACGGTTACTGGCCCGAATTCCCCAGGGGCGCCTTTACAATGTCAAGCCTCGGAGCCAGTTCGAGTTACGAGACTACCTGGACCGCCCCCTGCGTCGCCCCGGACCGCCACCGCCGCGCTTCCCTCCGCCACCCTTCCGCTCTCCGTGGCGCGGTGGTCGCCCGTCCGACACTCGCTCCGGCGCTCGTTCGCGCTCCACCTCCGCCGGCATCCACGGGCGGTCGAGCAGCTCCTGCAGCTCCTCCAGCGATGCGCCCCTCACCGAGCCTCTCGCACCACGATGCACACTAAAGCGAAGCGGACGATCGAGCGCCGGCAGCTCACTCTCGTGCAGCGTGCGTGCCATCTTCTCCGGAATCCGCAGCCTCGCCACTCCCACGGGCCCACCGTCGCCATCCTCCACGTCGTACTCGATCGGTACCTCGTGCTCGCGCACCAACGTCACGCTCGGCAGCGCCATCCACCGCTTCCGCACCGCGCCGGGGACGATCTCGTCGGCATCGATCGCAAGCGGCATCGCGCGGAAATCGTCCACCGATTGCGCGCCCTCGAGCATGCGCGCGTAGATCGCAGTGAGCTCCGCGAGCGACAGCCGCTTCGTCTGCCCCCCGCTCCGCCGATAGACGTCTCGAATCTCCTCGATCGCCGCGCGATTTCTCTTCACCGCCGGATGTCGCGCCTCGAATCGCGCCAGCGACTCCGCGATTTTCTCCCGCGCCTGCTGCGCCAGTTCCGGCGGGAACGCCTCTACCGCCTCCTCCTCGCGCCCCAGCTCGAACCCGAAATAGGTGATCTGGCTCCGCAGCACGAGCTGCGCGCGCTTGCGGTGCGGATCGAACACGAGCTCCGGCGGTAGCTGGCTCGCGTACTTCCGAATGAGGTCGAACGGGATCTGCGTCCCCTCGATTGCCGCGCGCGGAATCCCCATCCTGTCAGCGAAGTAGCGCAGCTCACCCGCGATCGCGCCGTAACTCGAGCACACACTCGTCTTCGAGACGCGCGCCTCCTCACCGCTGGCGGTTCGCTCCTCCATCACGAGGTCGAACGGCATAATGCGCGCGAGCAGATCCGCGAACGCGCGCGCGATACGCTCACCCGCGATCGGGAGCTCGTTCGGCAGCTCGAGCTCCAGGCTTCGATAGATGCTCGCCATGCCCAGCGCGGCGTCCTCCACCGTTTTCACGAGCGCACCGCGCTCCTCGCCCCACTCCTCGATTCCCTCCGCGAACTGATGTCGCGGCAGCCCGTACACTTCGCCGCGGTAGCCGTGCGCCGCGTACGCGTCCGCATAGAGATTGTACGCGGTGAGATGGTCGCTTCCCGGCACCAGCAGCCCCCGCAGGTTGCGCTCTTCACGGGTCATTCGGTGCAACGACTCGATCGACGACATGATCGCGACGTACGGCACGAGCTCCTCGCTCGCGTGCACGAGCAGCTCCGCCCACGCGCGATCCACGGGGAGCGCCTCCACCGCGGCGCCATACGTCGACAGCCGTCCGTTCTCGATGATTCCACGGCCCTCGAGCGTCTCGACTGCCGCGCGATACGCCGTGCGGTCGAGCGGCACGGGGAGGTCGAGCTCATCGGCCCGAACGCCGAGCCCCGCGCATGTGAGCGCGACGCGCTCGGAGTCGCCGGCGAGCTGGAATTCCGGCTCGGTGGGACGCAGCGCCTTGAAGCGAATGTCGCGATCGCTGAGAATAAAGACCCGACCGCCCGCCACGCGCCCGTGCACCCGCCCCGCCATCTGTAGAATCTCGTTCGCGCCCAGGTGCACCCGCGTGAGCACGTTCTTCCCGCCCTCAATGAGATTCGTGAAGCGCATGTCCTCGATGACTACCGTGTCGAGCCCGTGCACGTTGAGCGCGCTCTGGCCCGCCGCGGTCATGCTGAGGAGGTACGGCTTGTGTACGTCGCCCTCCAGAAACGGGCGAATGATCCTGATCGGCTCGCCGCCATGGTAGAACGCCGCGTTGATCCGCGGGAACCGTCGGGTCACGATGGCCGCGACCTCCTCCACCGCTGCACGCGTGGGCAGAAAGACGCCCACGCCGCGCCGCTCCTTCTGCACATCGCGTAGAAAGGTCTCGTCGAGAAAATCGAGCGGCTTCCGGTGCACGATCGTCACCTGCGCCGCCTTTTCCGGGTCGAAGGCGTGGGTCTCGAGTACGGCGACGGAGTCGAGATAGCGGGCGTAGAACGTTGGGTCGACGGTGGCCGAGAGCCAGATGAACCGGCACCCAACCCGCTTGCCCAGCGCGAGACACAGCTCCAGCTCGGCCGATGTCTGATGGATCTCGTCGACGATGAGCGTATCGCCCGCGAAGATGTCGCCGTCCTGGAACCAGCGGCGCGCGATTCCGGTCGTCACGATCACGACGTTCCAGCTCGGCGTCTCCGGTGTGGCCTCGCGCTCTCGATTTACGACGCCCACGCGCAGCTCGGTGGTGCCGAGTATCGTTTCGGCGATGGGACGGATCGAGAGCGTCTTGCCGGTGCCCGTGCCGGCCACGATGCCGAACCCCTTGCTCGCGCGCGCCAGGTCGAGGATCTCGTCGCCGTGCTCGCGCGCGAGCAGCGTGTCGAGATGCAACCCTACCGCGAGCTCAATCGTCTCGCACGCGGCGCGCGTGGGAGCGATGACGATGATGCGTCCGGTGGAGGGCTCCGCGGCCGCGAAGGCATCGCGGTCCGGCGGCAGGTAGTGATCGCGAACGTATCTCACGCTCGCAAAGCTACCTCGGTCTGTGCGTGGAGAAGGAGTGACTGGGAGGCCGCGACGGCGATTTTTCGGTGCGCGGGTGCGATTGCGGCACGTTGTTCGGATGACTCTCGTGCTGCGTCGTAGGCGGGTCTCGATGCGTGCGCTTCTCCTCTTCCACGTGCTGCTGCGCGGCACGCTGGCGGTCCTTGTCCTCCTGCGACTGATTGATCGGCGCCACGGAGGGGTTGGGAGTTGGAGCCGGTGTTGCATGCGATGGCACAAATCCGCGCTCCACGCCGGCGGGCTCGCTGCCGAACACCACGTGCGCATTCACGGGGCGCTTGCGGATCGCCGTCGCGCAGTCCGTGGGCGCGGGCTGATGCGCGGGAGGCACGCCTTCGATCCAGATGCGGCACATCCCGGGTGGCGGACGATGGCTGTCCGGAACACCCGTGGGCGATCCTTGTGCTTGGAGGACCGCCGATGAAACGGCGAGTCCGGCGATGAGTACCGCAAGATGCTTCATGGAGCTCCCAGAGTCGTGTCGCACCCCCTTCCAAGGCAGGGGTAGTGCCAACACGCCGGTCGCGATGTCATTGCACAAGTCTTTAAGCGGCAACGAGTTATGAATTGTCGTGGAATGGCCCGACGAACGTCCTGTCCTCTCGGCGAGACAGCGCCGTCCCGCACACTGGACGTGACGGGAGGCTGACATTGCACAACTTGTAGATGCGGCGCGCCGGGCGCCATGCGATGATCCCGGTCAGTCGCTCCCGCCGTCCGCTACGGGAGGAAGAATCATCATTGGCAACTGGCTCTCGCGAGCAGCGCGGAGTAGCGCCTCGAGCGCATCGTCCGTTCCCCACGGAATCGAGGCGAGGAGCGCGTCGTGCTGCTGCGACATGCCGAGCAGCGCGATCTCCCCATCGATTCCCGGAGCGCACACCAGTCTCGAAAAACGCAACGCATCGAACGCGTGCTCCAGCGTATCGGCCGGCAGCGCGCTGTCCAGGCTCGTGACGATAATTCGATGCGATCCGTTCGCGAGCCTGCTGCGAACCGCCTCGATCACTCGTTCGCCAGCCATCCGATCGGAGAGCTCGACGTTTTCGATGACGCGACACAAAGCGTGTTCGCGCACGTCGGCCGGATGCTCCAATGAATCGCCATTCGCTGCCAGCATATCTCCTCGCGTTGCGGCTTCGATGGCGACGTGTGGCAAGAGTCGCGCTAGAAGGTACACCTCATGAGACGCAGGTTCCGACAAGTTGTTTATCTTCGGCGCGAGGGTTTCAGTCGCCAAACGCAATTCCCGTCGCGCGCGCCGTCAGCACGACATCGTGATCGAGCTCGACCCGCTTGGGCGCTCGCAGTACTTCCGCAATCGGAACGCACACGATGTGCGGGGATTGCAGCGCTACCATCTCCCCCCATCGCTCGTCCGCGATCGCGCGCACCGCCGCACCGCCGAAGCGCGCCGCGAGCAGCCGATCGTAGCCCGTTGGCATCCCGCCGCGCTGCAGGTGGCCGAGCACGAGAGAGCGACATTCCTTTCCCGTACGGCGGTGAATCTCGCGCGCGAGAGCCTCCGCGATGCCGCCCACGCGATGCGCCTCGCCCGGAAGCGAATCGCCGATGGTCGATTTGCGTCCCCCAACAGGAATCGCTCCCTCCGCTGCGACTACGATCGAGAAATGCCGGCCGGCGCGATCGCGCTGGCGGATCTTGTCGCACACGCGCTCGATATTGTACGGAATCTCCGGAATGAGAATCACATCCGCCGTGCCCGCGAGCCCGCTGTGCAGAGCGATGAATCCCGCGTCGCGCCCCATCACCTCGAGCACGATCACCCGGTCGTGGCTCTCCGCCGTGGTGTGCAGCTTGTCGATCGCCTCGATAGCCGTGTTCACCGCCGTGTCGAAGCCGAACGACGTGATCGTGCAGCTCACATCGTTGTCGATCGTCTTCGGCACGCCGACGATCTTCACTCCACGCTCGTAGAGCTGCTGGGCGATCGCGAGCGACCCATCGCCACCGATGGTGAGAATGGCGTCGATCCCGAGCTCGTTGGCGCGATCGATCAGCTCATCCGATCGATCGATCTCCACGATGGTGCCGTCGGCCTGCAACTGGGGGAAGTGAAAGGGATTCCCGCGATTGGTGGTGCGGAGAATCGTGCCGCCCAAGTGGCCGATGCCGCTTACCACCTCGCGGTTGAGCGCGATCACTTCGTCCTCGCCGAGGAGGCCGGCGTATCCGCGCTTGATTCCGAGGACGTCCCAACCGCGGTCGAGCGCGGACAACACGGCTGCACGAATGACTGCGTTGAGTCCCGGCGCGTCGCCGCCGCCGGTTGAGATCGCGATACGCATCAGTGGTGGCAAGAGAATGCACGGTGAAGCAATGAACCGGTGCAGGGCTTTCGACGCCCGATTCTATATATCGCCGTCACCAATCGAATGGAATCTATGCGAAAGGGATATTCGTTGCTGGAACAACTTGTCGTGCTCGTGGTGATGGCGATCCTGCTCACACTCGCAGGGCCGCGCACCGCGTCCGCGCTCGACCGCGCCGCGGTCCGCGATGCTCGCATGCAGCTCGTGAGCGCGCTCGGCGCCGCGCGCGGCTCGGCGCTGGCGCGCGCGGAGCGGGTGTCGGTCGCGATGGACAGCAGCGCCGGAATCCTGCGCATCCTCTCCGGCGCGGACACGCTGCTCGTCCGCTCGTTGCGCACGGAGCTGGGAGTCGCGTTCGCGTCGTCGCGGGACACGGTCACGTACGGCGCGAGTGGTCGCGGATACGGCGCCACGAACTCCACCATCGTGCTGAGCCGCGGGGCCGCCGCAGAAACGGTGTTCGTTGCACGGCTCGGGCGGGCGCGATGGTAAGGCGCCTCCCAACCCGCGATCAATCCGCGGCAACCGTTCCGAAATCGTATCCTGGTACCGAGATCCTGGGAATCGGCTGCCCGAGCGTGTGCTCGATCAATCGCACCATTGAAATCTCGTCGGCGGCCATGAACGTGAACGCATCTCCGGTCGCCGCCGCGCGTCCCGTACGGCCAATGCGATGGACGTAATCCTCGGGCTGCGCGGGCACGTCGTAGTTGATCACGTGCGAGATTCCGGCGATGTCGAGCCCACGCTGCGCGATGTCGGTGGCGACGAGCACGCGAATCGTCCCCTTCTTGAACTGATCGAGCGCATCGGTCCGCTGCCCCTGCGACTTGTCCGCATGCATCGCGAGCGCCGCGATCCCCTCGCGCTCGAGATTGCGCACTACCTTGTCGGCGCCATGCTTGGTTCTGGTGAACACGAGCACGGAGTCGAGCTCGGTCTTCCGCAGCAGCTCAGCGAGCAGCGCACACTTGCGATCGCGCGGCACCGGATACACGGCGTGGGAAACAGTGCTGGCGGCCTGGGTACGCAGCCCCACCTGCACGACGAACGGCTTGCGGAGATATTTGCGTGCGAGAGCCTCCACCTCGGGCGGCATCGTCGCACTGAAGAGCAGCGTCTGGCGGTACTTCGGGATGCCGGCGACAATCCGGTTGAGCTGCGGAGCGAAGCCCATGTCGAGCATCCTGTCGGCCTCGTCGAGCACGAGCACCTCGAGGTCGTCGAACACGACGTTCTGGCGCTCCATGTGATCGAGCAATCGGCCCGGCGTCGCGACCACGACGTCGGCGCCGGCGCGGAGCGCCACTTCCTGGGGGCCGAGCGGGACGCCGCCGTACACATCGCAAACGAACAACCCGCTGTTCTCAGCGTAGCCGGCGAACGCCTCCTTCACCTGAACCGCGAGCTCGCGAGTGGGCGTGAGAACGAGGGCGCGCGTCCGGCGCGGGCCACCGAGCAGTCGCTGGATAATCGGGAGCGTGAACGCTGCGGTCTTGCCTGTACCAGTCTGCGCGAGCCCCATCACATCTCGACCGCGAAGGACGAGCGGTATGGCTCGGGCCTGAATCGGAGTCGGAATCGTGTAACCGGCACTCACTACCGCGCGGAGCAGCTCCGGCGCGAGCCCCAGCTCGGCGAAGCTCGTCGGAGTCTCAACGTCCAGTGTTTCGATTGTGTCTGTCAAAGTGCTACGGCAACCTGTGGATGCTCTAGTTTACCCGTCCCGCACCGGGGACGGACTGCGCGAGCGCCTGAGAACGCAGAATTCGTTTTTCGTTGCTTTCATTCTTCCTGGGGAAAGCTAACCCCGTGTGGCAGAGGGCGCTACGACAGATTGATCGGCCGCCCGGAATGCCGCGCGATGACGCCCAAACGGAAGGTGACGTCGCTCCACCGCTCGTCGCCCGCGCCCTGCAGCTCCAGCGGAAACGCGGGCCACGCGTACGCGCTCTCCGAGCGCATGGTCGCGGTGCGCCTGGGCGGACGCCACACGCCGCCGGAGTCGCAGTCATCGATGAGGCGCTCGTAGAGCTTGGTCCACCCATCGTTGCGCCGCAGAAAGCCCAGTCGCGCAAAAATCTCCAGCCAGAACAGCGCACTCGGCATGTCGGCATCGGCGGCGTTGCGGTGCGGCAGGGGGTCGCCGAGCACGAGGTGCGGCTCGAGCACGATCTTGCTCCCCACCATCGTCGCGGCCTCCTGTCGTGGCTGCGGCTGCGAGAGCTGAGTGTATAGCCGATCGAGGAGATCGTAATGCTCGCTCCGATAGAGCGGCATGTGGGCGAGCATGACGAGCGTGTGTACCGACGGCGGCGAGGCGCCCGGCGCGAGCACGTGGTGGTTGCCCACCCGAATGAACGGTTTCTGGGCGACAGGCGACTTGAGAAAGAGATCGACTCGCTCGAGAATGCGCCGAGCGGCGCCGCGCAGTCGCGGATCGTTCTCGTAGCCGGCCTGGGCGAGGGCGGCGGCGGCGGCCTCGCGCAGAATTACGCGGCCGTGCCGCACCATCGCGAGCTCCATCTTTCCCTTCGTCCCCAGCTCGTACAGGTACGCCGGATCGTCATCCTCGGCCAGCAGCCTAAAGAGGACTCGGCGCGCCTGAAGCAGGGGGGGCGATTCCCTGTCCCACCCGTACTCGAGCAACCGGCGCACGGCGCTGATGGTACCTACGCCTTTGAAGTGCTCGGCCTTCGCGGCGGGAACGCCGAGCATGGCATGGTTCCAAGTGCCGTCTGCTAGCTGAGTTAGCGCGAGCTCCATGGCGGGCTTGTAGGCGTACGGGAGCGCCGAGAAGCTGCGGGAGGCGGCGAGCGGGAGTCGAGCCACCTCGATGGCGGCGCGATACTGTATTGGCGGTGGCGCGACGTCTAGGAGCCAGGACAGCGGGAATTCCAAAGCGGCCGGAGTGGCCACCAAGGGGCTGACAGGCAAGCTCGGCGTTGGACTACTCGGAGTCGGCAAAGCTGTCACTGCGCCCTCGACATGTACGTAAGCCCTTGAAAGGCAACGAACTCGCGCCGTTCTCGCGAGTCGGCCCAGCCCGGCGCGGAACGATACCATCTTTTTCGCGAAAAGCCAGTGCAGTGCGTGCCCTTAACGCACAGTCAGTCCCGGCGTCTACCACTTCGAACGGCGCATGCTCGACACGCGCGCCCACCGATTTCGGAGGATTTCAAGATGCTACGCAACACTCTCATTGCACTTGGCGCCATTCTAACGCTTTCCGTGGGAGCGTCGACCATCGCGGGCGCGCAGGCAGCCGTAAGCCCCGAAAAATCCGGTGATGTGCGCCACGACACGCGCGACATTCGCTCCGACAGACGGGATCTGCGCGGCGACAGGCGCGACGCGCGCGGAGATCGCCGGGACGTTCGTTCCGACAACGCCGACCGCCGCTCCGACCGGCGCGCTCTCAGGCGCGATCGCTCCAGCGGTCGCACGGGACGCGCGCATCGCGATCGCGCGGACCTTCGGCGCGACCGTCGCGACGCGCATCGCGACCGCCACGACGTACGCGCCGACAGGCGCGATCGCCGCGGCGACCGCAGGGATCTGCGCGCAGACCGGCGCGATCGCCGCCACGACGCCGGTAGTCGCTCGCACTGAGCGCTGGCGCGAGCACGCTACACCGACGCGGCCCGGCGAGTTCATGCGCCGGGTCGTGTCGCATGTGAAGATTGCGTCGCTTGTGATACCCCCCCGCCGCCCGCATCTTCCGATGTATGATTGAAAGTCTCCGCACTCGGCCCGTGCACAAGGTTGCCCCGCGCATCCGCTTCGACGGTCGCGTCCTCTTTCTAACCGAGGACCCGGCGCTGCTGCGCCGCCAGCTCGCCGGCGAGGACCTGCCGTTCGATCCGAGCGCGCCGGTGGGGTCGCCGACGCACCCGAAACTCCGCGACAACATCTCGACTGACGAGATCACCCCCGCATACATCTGCTACTACTTCGACGACACCCTCGGGCAGTTCCCCTACCTCGGCCTCAAGGCCGGTGAGGAGTTCCCGCTCGTTCGCGGCTCCGTGCGCGCCGGTGGCTTCGTAGCGAGCGTCGCCGGCACGCGGCGCGGCAAGGGATCGTCGCGCGAGGCTTCGCCGTACGCCGAGATGCACGCGGGAATAAAGATCGTGATCGCCGAGAGCATCGAGCGGATCTACAGGGAGAACTGCCAGAATCTGGGCGTGTTCACCTCCACGGATTTTTCGCTCATCGCGCGGATCAGAAACGGCGAGGAGATCGAGCTCGACGAGCTTACGCGCGGCGAAGGCGGCATTTCGCGCGGCATCGTGGAGTACGGCGGCCTCTTCAATTACAACGTCGCGCGACTGCAAGGGCTCGTCGAGGTGCCGGTGGTCACTACACCCAAGCGGCCGATGACGGTCGCCGAGAAGATCTTCGCGCGACACTGGGTGCTCGATGCGGCCAAGGAGCGCGTTGGGATTCCCGCAGTGAAGCCGGGCGATCAGGGATTCGTGCGCACCGACATCCGGTTCAGCCACGAGTACGTGACGCCGATGGCCGCGATCTTTTTCGAGGAGCTCGTTGGCAAGGACGAGCCGATCAACGATCCCGCGTCCGTGTTCTTTTTTCGCGATCATCTGACGTTCCTGTCGCAGGTGATGCGCCCGGAACACGTCGAGATGGGGCTGCTCGACGTCGCCAACCAGCTCGAGGCCAAGCAGCGGATTTTCGCCGGCGAGAAGGGGATCAAGCTGTACGGAGAGCTCAATCGGCTGAATCTGCATGGCGCGCTCTCGGCAACGGGCTCCGAGGCGATCTGCCACTCGAAGATTCTGGAGGCGCACGCCGAGCCGGGCCAGATCATCATCGGCTCGGACTCGCACACGCCGCACGCGGGCGCCGTCGGCTGCATCGCGTTCGGTGTGGGCACGACGGCGATTTTCAATTCGTGGATCACGAAGGACGTGCGCGTCGAAGTGCCGCAAACTTTTCGCGTGGTGCTGCGAGGGAAGAAGCCGCGCAACGTCACGGCAAAAGACTTCATGCTCGAGATACTTCGCCATCCGTACATCAAGGGCGGCGCGGCGATCGGACAGATCATCGAATACGCAGGCGACGCGGTCGCATCGCTGTCGGTGGACGAGCGCGCGACGATGACGAACATGGCGGCCGAGGTCGGCGCCTTCACGGGGATCATCGCGCCGGATGAGAAGACGGTGGAGTTCCTCGTGGCCCAGCGTGGGATGACGGCCGAGGCGGCGCGGACGCTGTGCGAGGGTCTTTATTCGGATGAGGGTGCGACGTACGTGAAGGAGATCGAGATCGATGCGGCATCGATTCGCCCGATGATCGCGCTTCCCGGCGATCCGGGAAACGGAATTCACATCGACGACATGCCGGCTGACGTGAAGATCGACATCGCTTACGCGGGCTCGTGCACGGCTGGAAAGAAGGACGACATGGACATGTACGCGAAGGTCTTTCGGGAGGCGCTCGAGCGCGGCGAGAAGGTGCCGGAGGACGTGCGCTGCTACATCCAGTGCGGCTCGCAGGAGGTGTTCGCGTACTGCCGGCAGCAGGGTTACGACGAGGTGTTCGCGGCGGTTGGGGCGACGCTCATCGAGCCATCGTGCGGCGCGTGCATCAACGCGGGTCCCGGCGTGTCGCGCACGCGGGACGAGGTGACGATCTCCGCTATCAACCGGAATTTCCCCGGCCGGTCGGGACCGGGCCAACTGTACCTCGCGTCGCCCTATACCGTTGCGGCGTCGGCGATCGCCGGTCGCATCGTCGCGTGGGACGCGGACGCCCGTCAGCTCGCGCATGCGTAGCCGCATCACGGGCCGCCATCCGGCGTGCCCGTGCCCGTACGTGACGCGATTCACTCATGCGCGGTGAATTCGTCGATGTCGGCGGCGCTCGCCTCTACTACTACGCTGCAGGGGGCGGAGGTGGCGGTGAGCCGATCGTCTTCGTGCACGGATTCCCCACCTCCTCGCACATCTGGCGCGATGTCGTCCCCATGCTTCCGTCCAACCGGCGCGTGGTGGTGGTGGACCTCCTCGGCTACGGCCGCAGCGATCGCCCGGAGGGGCGCGACCTCAGCATCAAGGGGCACGCAGAGCGCGTGCTCGCGCTGCTCGACGTGCTGCGCATCTCGTACGCGACCGTCGTTGGCCACGACCTGGGAGGCGGCATCGCACAGTATCTCGCCGTGCGCTACCCAACTCGCGTGGCGCGGCTCGCGCTCGTCAGCTCGGTCGCCTTTCACTGCTGGCCAACGCGCGAGGTCCGCATCGTGAAGGCGACACTACCGCTCACGCGCTATCTGCCATCGATGTGGGTGGTGTCGGTGTTGCGCTCCGATCTGCTGCGCGGCTATTCCGACGAGCAGCGCGGCGGACACTCGGTGGACATGTACATCCGTCCATTCGAGGGCGCGGAAGGACGCGACACGCTGATCGAGCATCTCGACGCGCTGGATCCCGACGAGACCGAGGCGCTGGCGCCGCGCCTCAAGGACATCGTGGCGCCGACGGCGATCATCACTGGCGCGCACGATCCATTCCTCGGCATCAGCGTCGCGGAAAGGCTGCACGCGGAGATCTCCGGCTCTACGCTCGAAGTGATTCCGGACGTGCGCCACTTCGTGCCGGAGGTGGCGCCACAGCGCGTGGCCGATCTCATCGCAGACCTGGTGGCGCGATGAGCACGAGGCTCGAGACGTTCCGCGCCATGGTCGCGCAGCATCCGGACAACGTGCTCGCGCGATTCGGCCTTGCGAACGAGGCACTCAAGGAGGGGCTGCACGCGGAGGCCGTCGAACAGCTTCGCGCGTATCTCGCCGCGTATGACGATGAGGGCAACGGATTCGGGCGGCTCGCCCTCGCGCTCGAGAAGCTCGATCGCATCGATGAGGCGAAGGAGGCACTGCGCACCGGCATCGCCGCCGCGCGCCGATTTGGGCATCCGAGCATGGCGGCGGAGTTCGAGGCGCGGCTCGAGGAGCTTGACGAGGGCTGATCAGGGTGCAAAAAACCAGGAACTGCTCGACACAGAGGCACAGAGATGAACCGAGAGGCGCAGAGGAGTAGGACTTAAGCCTTCCATGACGGACTTCCCCGCCGCTTTGCCTCTGCGGCTCTCAGTATCCTCTGTGCCTCTGTCCCTCTTTAATGTCTTTGTCTTCCCTTGTTCAGCAACCCGCTATGGCGCAGCCTCGAGGAACTCGAGCGCCGTCTCGTGCTGCAGCGTGCTGCGGAGCGTCCAGACATCGTCGAACACGATGAT
>JANWLO010000168.1 GCA_025450815.1 Gemmatimonadaceae bacterium | reverse complement strand
CCTCCTCTGGAGCCTGCTCATCTCGTTCACCTGCATCGAGTCCGCGATACCATTCGCGAGCTCGCGATCCACGACGCCGACTGCCGCCGCCGCTTCACGTCCCACCGCCGCTCCCAGCGCCGCAGCGCTCGGCCCTTCGATCACCCGCACCCGCTTGGCGTGCAGCAGCGGCAACACCTTGCTTCGGCTGTGGTGCGACGCATCGGGCGCCACGACGGCGAGTACGAGCGTTCCCTTCCGTGCCGCCTCACGCACCATCTCCACGCCCACGATCACGCCCCGGCTCCGCACACCGAGTCCGAGGAGCCGAAGCATCCGGCTCTCCGCCTCCGCGTCCGGCGGTGTGTGATCGGCCTCCACTACGCCGGCAGCCCCGCGCTGGCGTCGCCGCCGTCGCTGCCGTCACCGCTTCCCTCTTCGGTGAGCTCGTCGATCATCGCCATGATCCGATCCGCTTCCTCCGGCGCAATGCCGGGGAGGCGGAGGAAGTCATCGCGATCGAGATCGATGATGTCGTTGAGCGTGCGGTACCCGCCCTCTTCGAGCACTGCGACCGTCGCGGCTTCGAGTCCTCCGATTTCGGTCAGCGGCACATCGGCAGCAGCGTCATTCTCTTCCGGGAGCGGCGCGAACAACGGCGCTTCGCCGCCCTTCTCGAGCCACTCGCGGCTCGAATACAGATCGATCTTCCACCCCGTGAGCTCGCTCGCGAGGCGCACGTTCTGGCCGTTGCGTCCGATCGCGAGCGAGAGCTGATCCTCGTCCACCACGGCCTGGATGCTCTTCGCCACGCCGTCGCTGAACACGCGGGCCACGCGAGCCGGCGCAAGCGCGAGCTTGGCGAAGCGCTCCGGATCCGACGACCACGGCACGATGTCGATGCGCTCGCCACCAAGCTCGTTCACCACCGCCTGCACGCGCGAGCCCTTGAGGCCGACGCACGCGCCCACCGGATCGATCGAGTCGTCGCGCGAGAACACGGCGATCTTGGTGCGGCTGCCGACCTCGCGCGCGGACGCGCGGATGTCGACGATCCCCTGCTGGATCTCGGGCACCTCGAGCTTGAACAGCGCCTTCACGAACATGCCATCGGCGCGGCTCAGAATCAGGCGCGGTCCCTTGGGCGTCTCCTCGATGCGCTTGAGCACCGCGCGAATTGGCTCGCCCTGGTGGTAGTGCTCGCGATGGTTCTGCTCGCGGTACGGAATGATCGCTTCGGCTTCGCGGAACTTGTTGAGCATCACGACGAGCTTGCCGCGCTCGATTTGCTGCACCTCTCCCGAGAGCAGATCACCGACACGACTCGCGAACTCGTCGCGGATGCGGGTTCGTTCGCGTTCGCGCACGCGCTGAATGATCCGCTGCTTCGCCGCCATCGCCGCGGTGCGTCCGAACTCCGTGAAGTCGACCGGCTCCTCGAGCATGTCGCCCACCTCGAAACCCTCGTCGTAGATCTGCGCATCCTCAACCGAGATTTCCCGGCTCGGATCCGTCACCTCGGCGACGACGCTGCGGAGCCGCGTGATCTTGATCCCGCCGCGCCCCTCATCGATCTCGACTTCGGCCTGCACGGTGGGACCGTATCGCTTCGCGAGGGCGGCAAGGATGCCGTCCTGCAGCAGCAAGTGCAGCTCGGTGCGATCGAGCTGTTTGGTATTCGTGATCTCTTTGATCGCGCTCAGAAGATCGACGGAGCTGACCATCTCGAACTCCCTTCGCTTACCAAGTGAACGCGAGCCGGGCGTCCTTGACGTCGGCTAGCGCGATGCGTTGCTCGATTCCCTTCTCGGTGCGGACAATGACACTCTCCGCCCCTTCATTCCCTTCCACGCCTACGATCTCGACCTCTTCTCGTCCGTGCAGCGCCGGGCTGAGTACGCTCGCCCGCTTGCCGACGAACCGCCGCCAATCCGACGCCCGATGCAGTGGCCGTTCGATACCCGGCGACGACACTTCGAGCACGTACTCCTGACCCACCTGCTTTTCCGTTTCCAATCGTGCTTCGACCGCGCGCGAAACGATCGCGCAATCATCCACAGTGACAGCCGCGCCATCCCGCCTGTCGATTCGGATCTGCAGCGACGGACGCGTCCGACTGCCCGCGGTGCGCACTTCCACCAAATCGTAGCCTAAACGGTCAAGTTCGCTCGTTACAACACGTTCCAACGTTTCGTTCACGTCAATTCGCAGGCAACAAAAAATAAAAAATGTGGGGAAACCTCCCCCACATCCGGCCAGGCCGCGAGCGCGACCAAGCAACCGATATGCAATCTAGGCTTGTAGTTAGGGAGAGTCAACCCGCGCGTGCTCCGCAATCGCGGCGATGACGGCGAGCTGTCGTCCGGCATCGCCCGCACGATGCGAGAAGAAGCGTGCGTTGTCGCAGCGCGTGCACCTGCGACTGATCGTCAGCGACGTCACACCTGCCGCGCGCGCGTGCTCCGCGATCAGCGCGCGAAGATCGACGTGTGGATGCCCACTGGCGGGACGCCCCGTGAGTGCGGTGGCCACCTCCGCGCTCACCTCGTAGCACGCGCCGCAGATCGCCGGACCGAGATGCACGCGCAGCTCCGCGGCGGCGAGCCCCTGGCGGCTGAATGCCGCGATCGCGCGCTCGACGACGCGTGCCGCCGTGCCGCGCCACCCGGAGTGCACGATCGCCGTCGCGCCCTCCGGGTGCGCGATGAACACGGGGACGCAGTCCGCGATCGTGACGGCCATTGCCGTGCCGCGGCGCGGCGCAAAGTGGCCATCCGCCTCCGAAACACGGAGCCATCCCTCCCACGCGCCGTCATGCTCGGCGATGCGAGTACCGTGCACCTGCGACGCGGTGGCGAATCGCGGCGCGCACGCATGGAGCGACGCGCGTAGCGAGTCCCACCGTGCCATCACGTCGCGCACCGGCTCATCCGAATGCGTGCCATAGCTGCCGGCGTCGCGCGTAGTCGTGAACGCGGTTATCCCGAACGCGTCGAAATCCGGAACGCGCTCGCGCGGGGGAACGGCTGGCATTTCCGAGTGCGGCGCGGTCAGCCGCGCCGGTCCTCGATGCGCGTGATCCGCGCACCAAGCGCGCGCAGGCGCTCATCGATGCGCTCGTATCCGCGTTCTATCTGGCCGACGTTGTTGATCGTGCTCGTCCCCGAGGCGCAGAGCGCTGCGAGCAGCATCGCCATCCCGGCGCGAATGTCCGGTGACTCGAGCGTGCTCCCGTGCAGCGACGAGGGTCCGGCCACGAGCGCGCGGTGCGGATCGCACAGCACGATGCGCGCGCCCATGCCAATGAGCTTGTCGACGAAGAACAGCCGAGACTCGAACATCTTCTCGTGCATCAGGATGAGCCCGTCGCACTGCGTCGCAGTTACGATGGCGATGGACATGAGATCCGCTGGGAACGCGGGCCACGGCTGATCCTCGAGCTTGGGGACGTGGCCACCGAGATCCGCGCGGATGGCGCGACTCTGCTTCGCGGAGACGATCAGATCGTCGCCGACAACAGTGCACTCAATGCCGAGCCGCTCGAATCCCATGCGCGTGGAGCGGAGATGCTCGACGCCCGCGCGCACGATGCGCAGCTCGGATCGAGTGACCGCCGCGAGCCCGATGAACGAGCCGACTTCGATGTGATCCGGACCGATGCGATGCGTGGCGCCGTGCAGCGACTTCGCTCCGTGAATCGTGAGCGTGTTCGTGCCGATCCCTTCGATCGACGCGCCAAGTGCGACGAGGAAATGCGCGAGATCCTGCACGTGCGGCTCGCTCGCCGCGTTGCGCAGTGTTGTGGTGCCTGTGGCGAGACTCGCCGCCATGAGCGCATTCTCGGTGGCCGTGACGCTCGGCTCATCGAGAAAGACATCGGCGCCGCGAAGGCCGCGCGTGCTGAGGGCGTATTGCTCGCCCAGCTCGACGAGAACACCGAGCTGCTCGAGGGCCAGGAAGTGCGTGTCGACGCGCCGGCGACCGATGACGTCGCCGCCCGGCGGCGGAAGCGTAACGGCGCCGCATCGCGCGAGCAGCGGGCCGGCGAGAAGGATCGAGGCACGGATCCGCGCGCAGAGCTCCGGGTCCAGCGCGCTCGGCTGTACGACTTTTGCCTCTATCAAAAGCGCATTGCTCGAGGTCCATTCGGCGGCGACGCCCAGCGAGCGAATCAGCTCGACGAGCGTCTCGACGTCGCGAATGTGCGGGACGTTCTCGAGTATGACCTTCTGATCGGTGAGGAGCGCGGCCGCGATGATGGGCAGCGCAGCGTTCTTGTTGCCGGACGGATGGATCGAGCCGGCAAGCGAGTTTCCACCTTCGACGATGTAGCGCAGCGCGGCAGCCGGGATGAGGGGGAGAAGTCGGGTCCGCGCGCGCGTGCGCGGAGACGGAAGAATGCCCCGCGCCGCCGCTGCAAGTCAAGGAATATGCTTGACAATGCGCTCACGCGCTCCCAATTGAGAGATCATGGCACCACCATTGCACGTCTTCCCGCTCACGGGCCGCGAGCGAAGCGCGCGGGGCGTGAGCATCTCGATATCTCCGAACATCATGGACGGATGACTCTGATCGCTCAGTTAGGCACCGCGTTCGCGCAGTTGGCGGCGGCACCGGAAACGACGCTGGTGCGCACGGTGAATTCGGGTCCGGGCTGGTACACGGTCTTTTCCCAGATCGTGGGCGCCGTCACGGCGCTCGTGTTCCTTGCGCTCATGGTCATCCTGATTCCGGCCGTGGCGAAGTTCCGGAAGACGGCGAGGCAGTTCGCCAAGGTGCTCCAGCACATCGAGCAGAGCATCGATCCGGTTGCGAAGCACGCCTCGCGGATCGCGGACAACGTGGAATACGTAACGACGGCGGTGCGCGCGGACGTGCAGGAGCTAAGACGGACGCTGAGCGACGCCAACTCCGGCGTGAGGAACGCCATCGATGCGACGGAGCAGCGGCTGCACGAGCTGGGCGCGCTCCTGCGGTTGGCGCAGAACGAGGCGGAGCACGCGTTCGTGTCGACGGCGTCGACGCTGCGCGGCGTGCAGGCCGGTGCGGCGAGCTTTCAGGCGAGGGCGCGGCCGCTCGACGATGACGATGACGATGAATTCGACGACCTTGACGTTGACACTGTTGCGGCAGATGACGCCGCGGAGGATATGGACGATGGCTACGACGATGGGCCCGCGTTCGGGCGGGCGGAGCCGCGCATCAAACGGCGGGGATACGACGAGCCGGGGTGAGCGCGACGAATACGACCTGCTGACGGCAGCCGCACTCGGACTCGTCGCAGGAGCGGGACTCGCGCTGCTCTTTCGGCTGGGCACGCGCCGCAAGCGCACACCAAGGGCGCTCGCGCGCGAGGCCGGCGGCATGGCCGCGGCCGCGGCAGGCCGCGCCGGGTTGCGCGGCGCGAAATGGGCGAAGCATCGAGGCGAGGAAGTGTGGGACTCGATTCCCTTCGACGAAATCGGCGACCAGCTGGGCGAATACGTTCAGAACGCGCGCGACACGATCGATGAGACGGTTTCGCACGAGCTCAACGATCTGCGCAAGGCGGTTCGGCGGCATCGAAAGCGCCTCGGGATTTGATCGCGTTGTAACTTCCGGAATGCCCTCTCATTCCCGCAGTCCTAATCGGTTGGCAAGACCGGGGTGGGGCCGGCTCATCTCGCTCGGCGCGATCCCGCTGCTGCTCGCGGTGGTCGCGCTCTGCGCGCTTCCGTCCACCGCGTGGGCGTGGACTCCGGGAACTCACATATTTCTCGGCGAGGCCGTGCTTGCGGCGCTCGCGCAGCTCCCCAAGGGCATCGCCGAGCTCCTTGGCACGTACCCGATGGAGTTCCTCTACGGCTCGATCGCGGCCGACACGAGCATTGCGAAGAAGTACGCGCCCGTGGGAAGACACTGTCATTCGTGGGCAGTGGGCCTCGAGATCTACGACAAGGCGCGCGACGACTCGATCAAGAGCTTCGCACTCGGCTATCTCGCGCATCTCGCCGCGGACACGGTGGCGCATAACTTCTTCGTCCCGCGCTATCTCATCATCGCGTCCCGCACCTCAGGGGTGGGGCACAGCTACTGGGAGAGTCGCTTCGAGACGCATCTCGGAACGGGATACAGCAGACGCGCGCGCGAAGTCATCCTCCGCGACCACACCAGGTCCGACGACCATCTTGATCGCATTTTGAGTCCGACGATCTTCAGCACGCAGACCAACCGTCGCCTCTTTCGCGGAATGGTGTACGTGACGGACACGGAATCGTGGCAGCGCATCTTCCAGCTCGCCGCGGAGAACAGTCGGTGGGATCTCACCGATCCCGACGTGTCACGCTACATGGAACGGTCGTACGATTTCATCATCGACTTTCTCAGGCGCGTTGACTACTCGGAGCCGTATCTGCTCGACCCGGCGGGCGACGGCGCGCTGCGTCTCGCCAAGGAAGTGCGTCGCGACGCGCGGCGGTCGGGGATGGAGTTCAGGATGGCCGAGGAGGCGACGCGGCAGTTTTCGATGCCGGAATCGCGTCTGCACTTCGCGTCGGAGCTACCGGCGCCGCTCTACTCGCCAGCGGCTGCGCGGGCGGACAAGAGCTGATTCACTGCCCTGGGGTCGGCGCGACCCTTGGAGAGCTTCATCACTTGCCCCACCAATACGCCGAGCAGCTTCTTCTCGCCCGCGCGGAAGCGCGCGGCCTCCTCCGGGTTCTCGGCGAGCACCTGGTCCACCCAGCCGGCGAGCGCATCGGCATCACGTTCCTGTAGCAGGCCTTCCCGTCGTGCGATGTCGATGGGTGCATCGCCACTCCCGGCGGCGATTGCGAAGATTCTCGTAGCGGCCGCGTGGCTCACGGTACCGTCGCGCACCATCGCGAGGAGTTGCGCTAGCGCAGGCGGGCGCACGCGAAGCGTCGCGAGGAGCGCGCCGTCATTGAGCAGTTGGCGCACAGCGCGTATCACCCAGTTCGCAGCGGCCTTCGCGTCCGCGCCCGCGCGCACGACTTCCTCGAAGGACACCGCGAGCGGGGAGT
>JANWLO010000167.1 GCA_025450815.1 Gemmatimonadaceae bacterium | reverse complement strand
GCGTCCTCAATCTGGGGCTGTGGGTCTTTTCTTTTTTGTGGGCGCTCTGCACCTTGGGTTCGCGTGCGTTGGGCGCGGTGGTCACATCTTTTCGAGCTTCGGTGCTGCCTAGAAGCCCGTGTGCGGGGGGGGGGCCCGCGCGCAACTCCGGCGTTGCGCGCCGGCCCCAGAAGCTGCGGCGATTGAGCAGCCGGTCCAGAGGGGGAATGCCAGCATCCCGCGCGAGCGCACCATACGCCTCGAAGTACGCCATCTTCTCCGTCAGATCAGCGCCTTTCACGGTCTTCCCCTTCACCACCGCCTCGACGCGAGGGAGCGCGGCGCGATGTCCGCGCACACCGATCGCGCGCACGGCGGAGACTCGCACGTCGCGGTCATCGTCGTTGAGTGCCGTTTCGAGCAGCCGCAGCGCGCCCGCCGATCCGATCTCGGAGAGCGTCTGCGCTGCCGCCTGCCGTAGCTCCACGTTCGGCCGCTGCAACACCTTCGCCAGCGGCGCGACGGCTGCTGCCGTCTTGAGCTCTCCCGCGCGCCGCATCGCCTCGACCGCTACCGACACATCGGAGGAGCCGATGAGCTTCATGAGGTCGGCGGTGTTCGCGGACGCCATTCGGCCCGCTGCCTTCTCGAGAGCCGTGCGCAGGTCGGCATTCTGGGCGTGCTTCAGCCATCCCAAAACGGTGCCGAGCGTGCCCGAGCGCAACTGCTCGAACAACGCATCGAGCTCCGCCTGCGCTGGTATCGTCTCGGATTGGTCGAGCGCCTCGAGCAGCTGCGCCAGCACCTTGGGATCGCTGAGGCTCGTTGGAAGCGCGAGGAGACGCTGCTTGTGCGCCGGCGTGATGTTCGTCGCCCGCCTCGCGAGCTGCTCCGTCTGCGCGAGCAGGTATGCAACCGATCCGTATGCGCCGCCAGAGAGAAGGTTGAGCATATAGCTCTCGAAAATGCCGCAGATCTCCTCGCGCACCGCGGGAGTTTCCTGTACCTCGAAGATGTCGAGCAGAATTGCCAGCACATTGCGCGGCATGTCGATCGACTGCTCGGCCACCACCGCAGCGCGCAGATACTCGATCTCCGTTTCGTCGAGGAAGTAGAGCGTTGCGTCGAGGTCCTCGAACTTCACGATCCCCGACTTGCGCTCCTCCTGCGGCTTCTCGCGCTCTTCCGCGCGAATGTCCTCGACGATCGGAATCGTGCGATCGCTCGGCGGCGCGCTCTCGATGTCGAACGACGCGTGCGAATCGAGGTTGATGTCGACGAAACGGTACTTGATGCGCGTGAACTCCTGCTCCCAGAGTAGCGTCAGGAGATCGTCCTCTTCCGGCGCCGCGTTGCGCACGCGCTGGAGAATCTTGAGGAGCGACACAAGCTCCTCGTCCTCCACTCCCTGCGACAGCGTGAGCTCGCGCACGCCATCTTTGAAGAACACCCAGGGCACGCTCTCCGCGCGCCCGGTTTCGTGCATCACGACGCGTCCCAACCAGCGGAAATCCGATTCGGTGATGGCGAGCGCGATCTCCGGCGTGTGCAGCCAGATGGGCGCGAAGGCCGCGCGAAGATTGTCGATCGCACGCGTGTAGATCGGATTGTTCGGGAGGTAGAGCTGATGAGTCTTGATCGCGCGGGCGAGGTGCCGAAGCATCTCCTCCACGAGCGGCGGCGAGCATGGCGGCTCCGGAAGTTCGTCGGCCGCTGCGTCCGGGGGGGCGATCGTTGGCGACGTCACGAGCCGATTCGGTCTCCGAGCAGCTCGCTCACCTGCGACACATCCTTGTCACCGCGTCCGCTAACGCAAATGAGCACCGGCTCGCCCCCCTTCCACCGTCCCCGCTCCTGCATCACCCAGGCGATGGCGTGCGACGTCTCGAGCGCGGGGATGATTCCCTCGAGACGGCTGAGTGTCACGAGTCCTTCCAGCGCCTGATCGTCGGTGATCGAGACGTATGTCGCCCGACCGCTCTCCTTGAGGAACGAGTGCTCGGGACCCACACCCGGGTAGTCGAGGCCGGCCGAGATCGAGTGCGCAGGGTGCACCTGTCCGTCGGCGTCCTGGAGCAGGTAGCTCCGTGCGCCATGCAGCACGCCCGGTGTTCCTCGCGACAGTGACGCCGAATGTCTGCCCGACTCGAGACCCTCTCCCGCGGCCTCGACGCCGATCAACTCGACCGCAGCATCATCCACGAAGGGATGAAAGATTCCCATGGCGTTCGATCCTCCACCCACGCACGCAACGACGGTCGCCGGAAGACGACCCGTCTGCGCAAGCATCTGCGCGCGCGCCTCGCGGCCAATGACCGCCTGAAACTCACGTACCATTCGGGGATATGGTGCTGGTCCAACCACCGAACCGATGATGTAGTGGCTGTCGGTAACGTTCGTGACCCAATCGCGAATTGCCTCGGTCGTTGCATCCTTGAGCGTTCGCGTGCCCGAAGTGACCGGCACGACTTCGGCACCCATCAAGCGCATGCGGAAGACGTTCAGCGCCTGCCGGCGCATGTCCTCCTCGCCCATGTACACCACACACTGCAGCCCGAATCGCGCGCAGATCGTGGCCGCCGCAACGCCGTGCTGTCCCGCGCCGGTCTCCGCGATGATTCGCCGCTTCCCCATACGCCGCGCGAGCAGCGCCTGGCCCACCGTGTTGTTGATTTTGTGCGCGCCGGTGTGATTCAGATCCTCCCGCTTGAGCAGTACGGGCGTCCCCGCGAGCTCCGAGAAACGAGGGGCGTCGCTCAATGGAGAAGGACGACCCACATAGGTGGCAAGCAAATTGTCGAGCTCGGCCAGAAATCCCGGATCTCGCATCGCTTCCGCCAGCGCTGCCTCCAGTTCATCCAGCGCAGGAATCAGTGTCTCGGGAACATACCGTCCGCCGAAGCTCCCGAAGCGATCGCCAGTGCCAACCGCGGTCATGCCTCGCTCCCAGCGCGGCGTACCGCATTCATGAAGTCGGAAATGCGACTTCTCTCCTTGATGCCCGGCGACGATTCCACCCCGGAGGATACGTCGACGATATTGGGAGCGAGCGTCTCGATCGCTTTGGCGACGTTCGCTGACGTCAGTCCCCCGGCAACGACGAGCGGCGCCAGATGATCGGCCGCAGCGGTGCGTGCGGCCTCCCAGTCGAACGGCGTGCCGGTTCCGCCGAGCATGCCGCCAACCCTGGAGTCCAGCACGAGGGCGTCGGCAGCCTCCCAGAGCGCGTGGAGAGCATCGATGGAGAGCGGGCCGTCTACGCGCACCACCGCCCAGATCTTCGCCCCGCTGGCGTCGCGGACAGCCTGCACGTCGGCGACGGACGGATCGGCGTGAAGCTGCGCGATGTCCAGCCTGGCCTGGCGGACCGTCGCCGCGATGGTGACCGGATCGCTCCGGCCGAAGACTCCTACCCGCTCCACACTGCTTCCCGCCGCGTCGAGTACGTCCCGGGCGCGCGCGGGCGCGAGCAGGCGCGGACCGCCCGCGAAAATGGCGCCCACGTATCGCGCGCCTAGCTCCGCCGCCATGAGCGCATCGGCGGGCTGCGTGAGCCCGCATACCTTCACGTCAATTCGCACGCCCGCTCCTCGGTACTCCGGTCATCGCCCGCACAGCGGATTCGGGATCGGCGGACGCGGAAAGCGCCGATCCGATGAGCACGGCGTCGGCCCCCCACAACGCGCGCACCTCGACATCCGCGCGCGACTCTATCCCACTTTCCGCGATCGCGATCATGCCGGCGGGGACGACCCCGAGCAGCCGCTCGAGCACGCGCGCATCAATCTCCAGCGTTTCGAGATCGCGGCTGTTGACGCCGATCACGCGGGCTCCCAGCTCGACCGCGAGCGCAAGCTCGGACTCGGTGTGCACCTCAACGAGCGCCTCGAGCTGCAGGCGCGTAGCGCTCTCCATCATCGTCGCGAGTCTCTCTGGCGATAGAGCGCGAACGATCAGGAGTACAGCCGAAGCACCTGCCGCCCGGGCCTCATACAGCTGGATTTCATCGATATGAAAGTCCTTACGTAGCAATGGGATGCCAACGCGCGCTCGAGTGTTTTCGAGGTCGGTCACGCTACCGCCGAAGTGCAAGGGCTCGGTGAGAACGGAGATCGCCCTCGCCCCCCCACGCTCGTAGGCCACCCCCTGCAGCTCGGCAGCGATCGACTCGCGAATCGAGCCCCTCGATGGCGAGCGTCGCTTCACTTCCGCGATGACGGCGACGGTGCTCCCGCGCATCGCGTCGATAAAGGATGGCGCGCGCGCGACCACGGAAGCGCGTCGCTCGATCGCGTCGCGATCCGCAGCCGGGATCGCCGCGACTCGTTGAGCCGTCTCCCCCAGGATGCGGCCGAGTACTCCGGTTGGCGGAGCCCATTGCCGCGAAAAGACTTGCGCTTCGGTCACTGTTCGGCTATGCTGCTAGTTCGGCGTCCTTTCGGGACGCGTGGTAATGTCCGTCAACCTTCGCCCCAACGCGAGCATGGCGCTCACCAAGCGGCAACGCGAGATACTCGATTTCCTCAGCGGCTACTCCGAGGACAACGGGTACGCACCCAGCTTTGAAGAGATCGCCCGGAAATTCAACTATAACTCTCTCGCTACGGTCCACGAGCATCTCAGCAACCTCGAACGCAAAGGCTACATCAAGCGCTCGTACAATGAGAGCCGGGCAATCGAGATCCTGCCGTCGGAAGTCTTCCCGAAGGCGATCGAGCTCCCGTTGCTTGGAACCGTCGCCGCCGGCATGCCCATCGAAGCGATCACGGCGCACGAAACCATGTGCGTGCCGGACAGCTTCATATCGCGCGGCGGCAACCACTACGTGCTGCGAGTGCGCGGGAACTCGATGATCGACGAACAGATTCGTGACGGCGACTTCGTGATCATCAACGAGCGCAAGAGCGCCGACAACGGTGAAACGGTCATCGCGCTCATCGACAACAACGCAGCGACGGTCAAGAAAATGTATCGAGAGCGCGACGGGCGCATTCGCCTGCAGCCTGCGAACGACGCGATGCTGCCAATTTACGTGCACGAGAACGACGTCACCATTCAGGGCGTCGTCGTCGGAGTTCTGCGCAAGTATTGATCAGGTCAAAAAGATTCACGCGTCGATACTCGCGTCCCTGAGCGCGGCGAGCGCGCGCATCCCCTTGCCGGAGTCCACGGCATCCGCCGCGACCGCGATCGCTTCCTCGTACGTGCTCGCCCTGCCGCCCACGTAGACTGCGGCAGCGGCGTTCAGTACCACCGCGCTACGCGAGCCATGCGTCTCTCGTCCCTCGAGCACCGCGCGCACGCGCTCCGCGTTTGCCGCCGGCTCTCCTCCCGATAGCTCCTCCGGATCCGCCGCCAGCCCGTACTCTTCCGGGTCGATCGACCACTCGCTCACCACGCCGCTCCGCACCTCGAGCACGCGCGTGCACCCGATCGGTGAGATCTCGTCCATGCCAGGCTCGCCGTGCACCACGAGCGCGTGCACGCTTCCGAGCTCCGCGAGAGCGCGCGCCATCAAATCCATTCGCGCGGGATTCGCCACGCCCACCACCTGTCGTCCCGCGCGGGCAGGATTCGCGAGCGGCCCGAGATAGTTCATGATCGTCGGCACACCAATCTCCCGTCGCACTGCCGCGACGTGCTTCATGGCCGGATGCATCGCGGGCGCAAACATGAAGACGATGCCGGCGTGATCGAGCATGCGCCGCATCACAGCCGCCGACGGCTGGATCTCGACGCCCAGCGCCTCGAGCACGTCGGCGCTGCCGCAGCGCGTGCTGTGCGATCGATTTCCGTGCTTCGCTATGCGCACCCCGGCCCCGGCCGCCGCGAGCGCCGCCGCCGTCGAGATGTTGAACGTCGAGAAGGCCCCGCCGCCGGTGCCGCACGTGTCGACGAGCGTCGTCGCCTCCGCATCCTCGAACGAAAGCATGGCGTTGCGTAGCGCGCGTGCACCGCCCGCTACCTCCTGCGCCGTCTCCCCCTTCACCGCGAGCGCGACGAGCAGCGCCCCCACCTGCGACGGCGTGCCCTCCCCTCGCATGATGATGTCGAACGCGCTCGTCGTCTCTTGGGCCGTGAGCGATGCGCCGGAAACCACGCGGCGGATGGCCTCAGTGAGCGCGTTACCTGGCACCGGCCGGCTCCCGCAGCCGGCTCGCCAGCTGCGCCTTGGATGCGACGAGCGAGATGACGAGAGCGAGCAATCGAACCCGCTCCACATCCTCCTCCACGAACACACCGCGCTGAATGCGATTCGTCAGATTGAGCACTCCCACGAGATCGTCGTGATACACGATGGGAAAGCTGATGAATGAACCGGTCGTGAAGTACTCGTCGCCCAACAGCGGGTGATTTGCGGCCTGCGCGACGTCGGTGACGAGTAGCGGCTCGCGGCTGAGCGCGACCTTGCCGGCGACTCCCTGCCCGATATGGATCTGCGTCCCCTCCGCGATATCGGGCGACAGCCCTTTCGCTGCCGCGATGTAGAGCTGATTGGTGCCCGGGGCTCGCAGCATGAGCGAGCAGCGCTGCGCCTGCATGTCGTCGCCGCACAGAGCCAGCAGACCATCGGCGAGCTGGCGCGCATCGGCCGTGGAACCATCGAGCGTCAGCACGCGCTCTATCAAATACAGCGTGCGCGTCTTTTGCCTCAGCGTCTCGCTCCGTCTGTGCAGCTCCACGTGCGCCTGTTCGAGCTGGCCCACCGCGGCGCTCACCTGCTGCTCCACCGCCTCCGCGCGCCGCGTTGCTCGCCGTGCATCCTCCTTCGACTTCGCGTGCTCCGTCTCGAGCAGGAGCATCCTCTCCGGCGTGAATCCGCCGCCCCCGCTCGGTGTGTTGCGCGCGACCGCAAGCGCCTGCTCGAGTGAGGCGAGGTGCTTCACGTACTCGCCGTGCACGCGTTGCGTGACATCCTCGAGCGTACGCACCGCCTCGTTCCGCGCCTCGCGCTCGGCGAATCGCGCGTATGCGAGAGCGAACAGTGCAACGTATGGCGCAAATCGCTCCATCACGCGCGTTCCAAAGAATCGCCGAGGCTCATACACCGCTACGACGGCCGAGAGCTGTCCGTCAACGCGCATGCCGCGCAGCGCGAGCAACCCTTCCTCCTCGAGCGTGGTATCGAGGCCGAGTAGTCGCGCGTACTCGTCGGACTGATCGCCCAGGTCCACGAACTGCCCGCCAGCGAGAATCTGCGTGCGGATACGCGCGGGAAGATGGTCGACGGTCGTGTCCGTGCGTGACCGCACGACGCGCGAGCCATTGGGGCTCACGCGCTCGCGCAGCATCTGATGCCGGGCGTCGTAGCCGAAGAGCGACAGCTCCGTTGAGCGATCCACCTCGGCGAGCGCCTCGCCTAGCGCGACTACGGCTGCGTCGAGATCGGACGCTGCCGCCAGCGCATGAGCAAGCGACGCGAGGGTGCGAGGTGGCATTGGGGGGGCTGCAAGCCCGTCGGGAGGAGGGTTCCGCGGAGTGTGAATGTTGAGGCGTAGGTGCCGACCTGTCAATCGGTTCCGCCGTTCACATCGCTTGTCAGCGGAGGTCGTTCCGGTACCGTCCACGCATGCCGGAGCGCACGATGCAGCTGGTGCTGCATTACGACGGCGCGGGGTTCTCGGGATGGCAGCGACAACCCGCGACGCGCACGGTTCAGGGAGTGTTGGAGGGCGCGCTGGAGCGGTTGTGCAACGCACCCGTTGGCGCGCTGGGGGCTGGTCGCACCGATTCCGGCGTGCACGCACGTGGACAGGCAGTCGGTGTGCGAGTTCCCCTCCAGTGGGACGCGGCCGAGTTGCGGCGGGCATTGAACGCGGTACTGCCGGCGGACGTGTGGGTCGCCGATGCAGTCGAGATGTGCGATGCCTTTCATGCGCGGTACAGCGCCACCGGACGACGTTACAGCTACAATGTCGGCACCGATCGAGAGGCGTCCTCGCCCTTTCGCCGGCGCTGGGAGTGGGCGCTTGGCGCGCCCCTTCACCGCGAGGCGCTAGTGGAGTGCGCCGCGGCCCTCATTGGCACGCACTGCTTTCGCGCCTTCGCCGTGCGCGGTACTGCGCCGGTGGCTGACGACCATCGCTGCACGATCGTGGAAGCGGCGTGGCGCGAACGCCCCGGCGGGCTGCTCTTCGAGGTCGAGGCCAATCGGTTTCTGCATCACATGGTACGCTTTCTCGTTGGCACGATGATCGACATCGCGCGGGGCCGGCGCCCCGTCGCCGACATGGTGCGGCTACTCGCCGCGGAGGACAACGGATCGACGTCGGCGCCGGCGCCGCCGCACGGGCTCTTTCTCGATATCGTTCGGTATCCTCGCGAACTCTACCTGGGCGGCACATGAAGATTCTGCTCGATACGGCAAGTCTCGAGGAGGTCCGATGGGCGACCGATCTCGGAATCATCGATGGCGTGTCCACCGATCCGACACTCATCGCGGAAGAGGACT
>JANWLO010000166.1 GCA_025450815.1 Gemmatimonadaceae bacterium | reverse complement strand
TTACGGGTGAGTAGCCCGGCCGCGCCGCGGCGTTCAGGCGGCGTATTAGGCCGGCTGACGCTGACGCATTGGATCTTCATCTCGATGGTCGTTGGCGTGCTCGTGGGAATGGCGTTCCCGAACGCCGCGCCGGGCGCGCCCAAGCCGATCTTCGAGGCGGCGTCGCTCAGGATCCTGTCAACGATCTTCCTGCGGATGATCAAGCTGCTCATCGTGCCGCTGATTTTTTCGACGCTCGTGGTGGGCATCGCGGGACACGGCGACGACATGAAGCGCGTGGGCAAGCTGGCGCTGAGATCGATCATCTACTTCGAGATCGTGACGACGCTCGCGCTCGTGATCGGGCTCGCCGCCGTCAACATCATTCGCCCGGGCGTGGGCGTGAACATCTCGAACGGCTCGGCGGCGCTCGGCAACGATCTCGCGCAGACGCACGTCACGATTTTGGGAGTGATCGAGCACATCGTGCCGCAGAGCTTCTTCGAGGCGGCGGCGACCAACGAGGTGCTACAGATCGTGTTCTTCTCGGTGCTCTTCGGCGTAGCGCTTGCGCGCACGAGCAAGGCGCAGAAACTCACGATGCTGGCGTTCTGCGAGAGCCTGTCCGAGATCATGTTCAAGCTCACCGATCTCGTGATGATGTTCGCACCATTCGGTATCGGTGGCGCAATCGCGGTCACGGTCGGTGCCAGCGGGATCGGCATCCTGAGCCATCTCGGACTGCTCATCATCACGCTCTACGTCGCGCTCGTAGTCTTTATCGTCTGCGTGCTCA
The DNA here is from genome assembly GCA_025450815.1 of Gemmatimonadaceae bacterium. Classification (GTDB taxonomy): domain Bacteria; phylum Gemmatimonadota; class Gemmatimonadetes; order Gemmatimonadales; family Gemmatimonadaceae; genus FEN-1250. The sequence goes on along the minus strand of JANWLO010000166.1, from coordinate 4,761 downwards.
TACCAGTCGCACTCCTCGCGCGGATACCGCTCGGAAAGTTCTGGCGCGCGGTGAAGCAGCCATGGCTCATCGCTTTCTCCACCGCCTCGTCGGAGGCAGCGCTGCCGCGCGCATTCGAGGCGATGGAGGAGTTCGGCGTGCCGCGGCGCATCGTCGCCTTCGTGCTCCCCACCGGCTACTCGTTCAACCTCGACGGCAGCACGCTCTATCTCGCCGTCGCGTCGGTGTTCATCGCCCAGGCGGCGGGAATCGACATGTCGCTCAAGTCGCAGCTGCTCATGATGGTGACGCTGATGCTTACGAGCAAAGGCGTCGCAGCCGTGCCGCGCGCGTCGCTCGTTATTCTCTCGGGCGCGCTCGCGCAGTTCGGGCTGCCGCTGGAGGGCGTCGCCGTCATCCTCGGCGTCGACGCGGTGATGGACATGGCGCGCACGTCGATCAACCTGGTCGGCAACTGCCTCGCGACCGCGGTGATGGACCGCTGGGAAACGGTGCGCGGCGAACGGTAGCACTACAGGTGCGCTTATCGGCCGCGCGCCGTACAATTCTCGCATGATTTTCCGAGCATTCGTGACGCCCCTTGTAGGCGTCCTTCTCCTGCCTACCGCCGCGTTCGCGCAAACTCGCCCAGACACGGTGAGACGCGCCGACGTTCGTCGCCTCGAATCAGCGCTCGCCGACGACTCGATGGAAGGTCGCCTCACGGGCTCTGCCGGCGGCGCGAAGGCGGCGCGCTACATTGCCGCTCAACTGCAAGCCGCCGGTCTTCGTCCCATGGGCGACAGCGGCTACTTCCAGCGAGTGCCGGTGAGCGCTACCGACAGCGGCATCGACCTGCGTAGGAGCTTCACGGACAGCGCGCCTGGTCGCCACGAGACTGCAGTCAACGTTCTCGGACTCCTTCAGGGGGGCGATCCGAAGCTCAAGGGCGAGATCATCCTCGTCGACGCGCACTATGATCACCTTGGCATCGGCCGGCCCGTGAATGGCGACTCCATCTACAACGGAGCCGACGACGATGCGTCCGGAACCGTCGCCGTCCTCTCCGTGGCCAAGGCGCTCGCGGCCGGGCCGCGCCCGAAGCGCTCGATACTGTTCGTGCTCAGCACCGGCGAAGAGGAGGGACTGCTCGGCACTCGCTGGCTCATCGCGCACTTCCCCGTATCGCTCGACAGCGTCGTCGCGAATCTGGAGACCGAGATGATCGGCCGGCCAGACTCACTAGCAGGCGGCGAGGGCCGCGGGTGGCTCACCGGCTACGACCGTTCGACGATGGGGAGTATCCTTCGGGGCGCGAAGATTCCCATCGTCGCGGATCCGCGACCGGAGCAGCACTTCTTCGAGCGCAGCGACAACATCGCGTTCGCGCAGCGTGGAATTCCGGCGCATACGCTGTCGTCGTTCGGCATGCACGCCGACTACCATCAGCCATCCGACGAGGTCTCGCGGATCGACTTCCCGCACATGACGTCCGTCATCAATTCGGCGGTGCGCGCCGTTGCTCTTCTCGCGAACGGAGCGCTTCCTGTCTGGAATCCGGGCGGGCGCCCCGCGTCGCCCTGACTTAGCTCGCGCGCTCCTCCGCTACAGCCACGAGCTGCAGCGCGCGCCGCACCGCACCGCGGACAGCGACGATTGGTGACGCGTGCACCTTGCTTCCGGGCACCGCGGATTTGAGCCGGTGCTCGACTCGTTTGCGCAGCGGGCTCCCCGGCTCGAGCAGACCGCCGCCGAGTGCCACCTGAACGGTTGCGCGCTCGTCTACAAACAGCGCGCGCGCGAGCGTCCGCACGTGCAGCACGAGCTCCTCCGCGGCGAGTCCGAGCAGCGCGTTGGCGCGCAGATCGCCGCCCTCCGCGCTCGCGACCACCACAGCGGCGAGCGATGCGATCTGCGCCGTCGTCGCGGCCGACGCCCACGGGATGAGTGCCTCGACCTCGTCGAGCTCCGCAGCGGTGAGAATCGCGCCAACGAGCGACGTCGCAGGCTCGCGACCATCGGTCGCCGCTGTCACGATCGACAGCGCGCGTCGCGCTATCCATAGGCCGCCGCCCTCGTCGCCGATTGCGGGACCCCACCCACCCACACGCTCGAGCGTGCCAGTTGGTCCGCGACCGTACGCGATCGACCCCGTGCCCGCGATCAGAACGATGCCGGCTTCGTCGCCGAACGCGTCCGAGAGCGCAATCTCCGCATCCGTGAGCACGAGCACATCTTCCGCGAGCGACTCGGCGCGGAGCGCCTCGCTCAGCGCGCGTCGCTCGCTCTCGCGTCCCGCGCCTGCCACGCCTGCGCACAGCGCGCTCGGCTCGCCGAGCGAGGGGTCGAGCGCGGACAGCGCATCTCGCACCGCCGCCGCGATGACGTTTGCGGATCGCTCGATCTCTCCGGGCCTCACTGCGGCGCCGTCTCGTTCCGCGGTCGCGACGGTTTCCCCCGTAGCATCCGCCACAACCACCCGCGTACGAGACCCGCCCGCGTCGACGCCGATCACGAGCCCGATCAAGCGCTCACCGCGTGCGGGGGGATCGGGTGCGTGAGCGAAGAGATGATTCCCGTCGCCATGGTGATCGTCGTTCCGATCAGCACGTACCAGGGCCACGCGATTTGCGCCAGCGGCGCGAGCGTTCCGGCAAGCGCGGGGATCGCACCCGCGAGCGGCCTGGCCGACACCACCAGTGCCATCGCAATGATTCCCACACTCATGCCGAGCAGCGCATCGCGCTGGATCGCGCGTCGCCAGAAGATCCCGAGAAAAAAGCCACCCAACATTCCTCCGTATGTGAAGCTCGCGATAGAGAGCGCGAGCACGACTACCGGTGTTCCCTGCGCGTGAAACATCAGTGCTCCGCCCGTGAGCACCACACCCCACGCGATCGCGAGCCTGCGCCCGGCCTTGAGCGCCCGTGGATCATCCGCCGAAATCTTCGCGAGTGGCAAGTAAATGTCGTTCGTCGCGGCCGCCGCGAGCGAATTGATCGCGCCGGAGTGCGTGCTCATCGTCGCCGCCACGATCGCTGCCACGATCAATCCGAGCAGCCCCGACGGCATGTGCTCCACGATGTACGTCGGAAAAATTACATCGGTCGCGTCGAATTGGCGCCCCTGATAGAACGCCCATAGCCCGAGTCCGATCACGAGAAAGAGAGCGAATTGCGCGAACACGGCGAAGCCGCTGCCGATGATCGCACGCCTCGCGTCGCGCAGCGATCGCGCCGACAGCAGGCGCTGCACGATCAACTGGTCCGCGCCGTGCGACGCCATGGAGAGAAAGGCGCCTCCGAGCAGCCCCGCGAACAGCGTGTACGGCCGATCCACGCCCATGTACGTGTCTACGACCTGAAGCTTCCCCGCGGCGCCCGCCGAGCGAAAAATCTCGCTCCAGCCGCCGTGCACCGCGTGGCCGAGCAGCACGATCGCCACGATCCCGCCGAAAACGTACACGCCGGCCTGCACTAGCTCCGTCCACACGACAGCCTTCATGCCGCCGCGGTACGTGTAGATGATCGTGAGCAGGCCGAGAATGAGCACGGCGATCGGAGTGACGAGCGCGGGATTCTTCACCGCCGGCCCGATGATGATGGCGATCGGGATTGCCGTCGCGAACACGCGCACCGAGTCCGCGAGCGCGCGCGTCGCCATGAACACGATCGACGTGAATCGCCGCGTCGTGACGCCGAAGCGTTGTTCGAGCAGCGCGTAGGCGGTCACGAGTTTTCCCTCGTAGTAGCGCGGCAGCAGTGTATACGCGACCACGACGCGTCCGATAACGTACCCCGCCACGATCTGCAAAAACTCCAGCGTGCCACTGCTCGGCGGATTGCCGTAGCTGAGCCCGGGTGTCGAGATGAAAGTGAGCGCGCTCGTCTCGGTGGCGACCACTGAAAAGAGCACCGCCCACCACGGGATCGACCTTTCCGCGACGAAATAATCGTTCGCGCTGCGCTGCCGGCGGCCCACCCACATGCCGAGCGCGGTGGTGCCGCCGAGGTACACGAGCAGCACCGCGAGGTCGAGTGCGCCGAAGGTGTGGGTCAGCGGCGATCGCTCCGCGCGAACACGCCGGCCCGCGCACCGAGGCGAACGGATACGACGAAGCCCGCGACTGCAGTAACAGTCGCGGGCTTCGTGGCGGCAACGAACCGGCGCATCGCGTGCGCCGGTATCCGTGCGCTAGCTATTACGCGTTGAACGAGCTGCCGCAACCGCAGCCGCCCGTTGAATTCGGATTCGAGAATGTGAAGCCGGAGCCCTGCATCGACGAGACGTAGTCGATGGTGACGCCGTTGAGATACTGCGCCGAGAACGGATCCACGAACACCTTGAATCCCTCCTGTTCGACGATCAGATCATCATCGGCCGCCTTTTCCTCGATCAGCAGGCCGTACTTGAAGCCGCTGCAGCCGCCGGGTTGCACGCTGACGCGAAGCCCGCCGCCGGTCTCGACGACCCCCTCCTGTTCCATGAATCGCTTGACCTCGACTGCGGCCGTAGGCGTGACAGAAACTGTGACTGCGGGTTCCTGAGTGGTGCTCATGGCTACCTCGAAAAATTGGGGCGGAGTGAAGCGGTAACTCGCTGGGAAATATAGCGTGTAGCTCGCGCGCCTTCAACGGCTCAATTGCTGCTTAACAGGTCGCTGAAAAAGGAAGGAAAAGGACAACAGAGGGACGCAGAGCCACAGAGGAAACGCAGAGCCACAGAGGAAAACCGGCAGGTAAGTCCGTTATGGAAGACTTAAATCGCACTCCTCTGTGACTC
>JANWLO010000165.1 GCA_025450815.1 Gemmatimonadaceae bacterium | reverse complement strand
TTACGAGCGTGCCGTCGATGTTGCGGAAGAGGAACGGATTGACCGTGTACGCGCGATAGAGCAGGGAATCGAGCGCGAGATTTCCGGGCGAGCGCTTCTTGCCCGAATGATCGAAGTACGACTCCATGTCGCTCATACTCATGTTGAGCAGCGTCGCCGTTCGGAGCGCGTACAACACTTCACCGGAAGTCGGATCGATCTGCGACGCCCAATAGAATGCGCGGATCGATTCATCCGGCTTGCTGTCCACCATGCGCAGGCCGTACTGGTAATAGGCGGCCGCATCGTTGGTGTCCGCGTTCATGGGAAGCACCGGCCGCTTCGGCACGGACACCGTTTTCTGCGCGGCGAGCGCGGGGGCAGCGAGCACGATTGCGAGGACGACATGGCGCAGGCGCACGATCGGCTCCGATGGTCAGAGACAGAAACGGCGAGCGATGGCGGGTGCGCAATTGTTGATCAGCAAGCTCAGGAACGCAAATTAGAGCGCTCTAATCCGGCGTCCGGGCTCGTTTGAGTGGCACAACTCAGTACTTCCCATCACATCTGGACGAAAGCTCGCGCCCGGTATAGGTTGCGGATGCGTCAGCTCTCTCTGAGTTGGCCGTTGCCGCCGCGGGAACGGCGTGGCGGTTCAGCCCCCCAGGCCTTGCCTTGGGGGGCTTTTTTCATCCGCGCGACGAGCCGCAGCTCAGTCGCTGCGCAGCTGTTTCGACATCTCCTCGAGCAGCCGCCGCTCGTCACCGGACAGGCTCGCGAGCCCGCGCTCGGAGATCTTGTCGAGCACCAGATTCAGCTGCTCGATTCTCTGCTTGCCGTCCTTCGCCGACAACGAAAGCGTCGTGCTCTGCCGCTTCGACGCCATCGCGTTGCTCCGCGCGACGATCTCATCGATTTCCGTCGTGCGCTCGCGGGATCGCGTGTGCGTACGCGGAATCGCGCGCGGCGGCTCGTCGGGCACGTCCGGAATCTGCGACATCCGCTGACGCAGCCGGTCCAGACTCGACACCGACGCCGCGCGCAGATACAACCAGCCGATCGCGAATCCACCAAGGTGCGCCATGTATGCCGTGCCCTCCGCGGGCTCGAGCGTCATCACGCCGATGATCAGGCTCCACGCGGCGAGAAGTACGACGAACCAGCGCACCTTCATCGCCACGAACACGAGCGGAAAAATGCGCAGCTCATCGTCCGGCCACCGCATCGCGTACGCGAGCATCACGCCGAAGATCGCTGCGGATGCGCCCAGCAGCGGAGTTCCGTTGTGCACGATGAGCAGATCGGCGAGCCAGCCGCCGAGTCCGCACAGCAGATAGTAGAAGCTGAAGCTGCGCTGCCCCCAGGCCTGCTCCAGTCGCGGCCCGAAGAGCCATAGCATCCACATGTTGAACGCGAGGTGCAGAAACCCCGCGTGCACGAACATGTACGTGACGATGGTCCACGGACGCTGCGTCAGGTCGCCCGGACTCTTGAAGGCGAGCGCGGCCACCAGATCCGACTGACGCACGAGCGTCAACTGCAGGAAGTAGATCGCGACGTTGATCGCGATCAACCACTGCACCGCCGGCGTCAGCCGCGGAACGTCGTACTCGTCGGTGGCGGAATGATTCATATCATCTTAGACACGGATCGCAAACCACGGGTTCCTATCGAGTTCCAACCGGGCCCGGGATGCGCATCACGAGCACGACATCGCGGTGAATCATCGTTGCCTGCTCGAGCAGCGTCGCGTAGCGCCGGTCGAGCGGAGATTTCTCCCCCGCAGGAGCAGGATGAATCACAATTTTCGTACCGGGAGCCGCGGCATGTGCCTGCTCGACGAGCCGCAGGATCTGCCCGTCACTCGTGCCATCGCGCGGCGCCAGCGTGAGCGCGTGCGACGTACCCGCGCTCGCCACAGCCGCGAGCGATGCAACTACCCGCTCCGCTCCGGAGGGCGCGTCCGCAAACTCCCACACCACTTGCACCATCGACACGACCCGTACCACTTCGGCGAGAGCATCCGGACGCTGTCCGTCGCTCTCCAGCACCACGGGCAGCGGCGAGCTCCAGCTTCCGAACACGGCAGCGATGAACGGCGCACACGACAGTGGATCGCGTCCGCTCAACAGGATCGAATGCACGAGAGCCTGCGTCGTCGCGCGCTCAAGCTGTTTCGCCAGCATCTCGCTGGAGTACAGCACGGCCGTCTCCGCCTCACCGGCAAAGCGGACGAACAGCTGTCGTCTGCCGGTCCAAACGCCCTGTGATTGGACACCCGGTGACAGCCCCGCGATCGGCGCCGTCGGAAGAGTGGAACGAGCCATTACAATCCCCCACGTCGTGTCGGCTTCGCGAGCGCTACGATGCGATCGCAGAAGCTGCTGAAATCCATTCCGTCGGCCGCGGCGGCCTGCGGAATCAGACTCGTCCCGGTCATTCCGGGAGAGGTGTTCGCCTCGAGGCAAAACAGTTTCCCCTCAGGCGTCATACGGAAGTCTATCCGCGCGCACCCGTCAAGCTTGAGCGCGCGGAACGCGAGTAGAGCCAGCCGTTGCGCCTCCGCCGTGAGCTCCACCGACAACTTCGCCGGAAACTCCTCCACCGCCATCCCCGGCGTGTACTTGCACTCGTAGTCGTAGATCTCGTGCTTCGGAATGATCTCTCCCACCGGCATCGCGTGATCGCCCACCACGCCCACCGTGAGCTCGCGCCCCTCCACGAACCGCTCGATCATCACTTCGTCGTCGTACTTCGCCGCCTCCGCAATCGCGACCTCGAGCTGCGCCGCCTCTTTCACTACGGTGAGACCCACGGTCGATCCCTCTCTGGACGGCTTGACCACCACCGGCAGTCCGAGGGTGCGCACGATCGTATCTGCGCTCACCTTCCACTGTGGGCACGTCATCACCCAATCCGCGGTCGGCACGCCCGCCGCACGGAAGAGCCGCTTTGAGAGATCCTTGTCCATGGCGAGCGCGCTGGCGAGATGTCCACTTCCCGTATATGTCACGCCAAAGAGGTCGAGAATCGCCTGCACAGTGCCGTCTTCGCCCTCTCCCCCATGCAGCGCGATGAACACCACGTCAGCGTTTCGAATCGCCGGCATCGCCCCGATGGTGGAGAGCCGCGATCCCTCCGTCATGGCCTGCAGCGCCTCTCGCGACGGTGGCTCGCGCCTCACCACCCCCGCCGCACGCATCGCCTCCTCCTGCGCCAGTGTGATCTCGCCGCTCGCGGGATCGACGCTGGTCACCGTGTGCCCGGCCTCCCGCAGCGCCTGCGCGATGCGCAGCCCCGAGGCCAGCGATACATCTCGTTCCGAAGAGGTTCCCCCGAGGAGGACAGCGAGCTTCATGAGCACAATGTATCCAAACCGCCCTGCGCGTGTAGTCTCCCGCGTGCCCATCATCGCCGAGTAGATTCCGTGATATGCTGTCGACCATGAAATTGCTCGCGTGCGCCCTCGTTCTGGCGGCCTCAGCCTGCCTGAACCAGGAGCAGGCCCAGAAGGCGATCGAAGCCGTGCAGGCCGATGGCGCGAAGCCCGACATCATGCCCGTGATGCTCAATCACGAGCTGCCCTTCCGGTATCCACCCGCACTCTACGAGCGCCGAGTGCAGGGAAACGTCACCCTGCACATCCACATCGACAGCGCCGGCGTCGTTTGGCCGGAATCCACCAGCGTTGTTGAGTCCTCGGGCTACCCGGGGCTCGATTCCTCCGCGGTCGCCGGCTCGCGCGAGCTGCGCTTCGAGCCCGCGAAAACAAAGGGACGCCCCGTGAGTGTGTCGCTCAAGCTCCCCGTGTATTTCCGCCACCCGAAAGCGAAGCCGCTCGCCGGCGACACCATTCTCCAGCCACCACGCACCAAGCCCGTGCCATGAGCAACCTTGCGCGCCACACGCGCCCCTACGAAAGCGTGCTCGATACGATCGGCTGGACGCCACTGATTCGCCTGAGCCGCGTCACGCGCGCTGTCGTCACGCCTGTCTACGCGAAGGCGGAGTTCTTCAATCCTGGCGGCAGCGTGAAGGATCGCATCGGGCTGCCGATCATCGAGCGCGCGGAGAAGTCGGGTGAGCTCAAGCCCGGCGGAACGATCGTCGAGGGAACGAGCGGCAACACCGGCGTCGGGCTCGCGATGGCAGCGGCTCTCAAAGGCTATCGCTGCATTTTCACGATGCCCGACAAGATGTCGCAGGAAAAAGTTCGGCTGCTCAAGGCGTTCGGCGCGGAGGTCATCATCACTCCCACGGCCGTGCCGCCCGATCACCCCGACAGCTACGTGATGATGGCCGCGCGCATCGCGAAAGAGACACCGAACGCGATCCTCGCGAATCAGTTCTACAATCCCGCAAACCCCGAAGCGCACTACGAGACAACCGGCCCCGAGATCTGGGAGCAAACCGAAGGGAAGATCACCCACTTCGTCGCCGCCGCCGGCACCGGCGGCACCATCAGTGGCGTCGGACGATTCCTCAAGGAGCAGAACCCGCGCGTCAAGGTGATCGCCGGCGACCCCGTCGGCTCCATCCTCGCCGAATACTGGAGAAGCAAGGGCGCCCGCAAAATCGAGGGAGTGCCGTACAAGATCGAGGGCATCGGGCAGGACAAGCTTCCGGGCACGCTCGACATGTCGGTGATCGATGACTATCGCACGGTCACCGATCGCGAATCGTTCGCGATGGCGCGCCGCCTCACGCGCGAAGAGGGATTGTTCGTTGGAGGATCGAGTGGCCTCATCGCGCACGTCGCGATGCAGGTGGCGCGCGAGGTGAACGACCCCGGCGCCCTCGTCGTCACCTTCCTCTGCGACACCGGCGAACGATACCTCTCGAAGCTCTACAACGACGAGTGGATGCGCGAGAATCAGCTCCTCGACTCCGACCGGATGCCGATCGGCCAACTTCTGCGGGGGAAATCGGATGGAACGCCCAGTGTCGTGAGCGTCGCCCCGTCCGCGAGCGTGCGCCAGGCGCTCGGACTCATGTCGCTGCACGACGTGTCCCAGCTACCCGTGATCGACGGCGAAAGCTGCGTTGGCTCGGTGTCGGAAAGCATGCTCTCCGTGAAAGCGCTCGAGAACGGAAAGCTGCTCGACGTTCCCGTGAGCGAGGTCATGGAGCCGCCATTCCCCATCATCGACGGATCGCAGCCCGTCGAAAGCGTCGTGAAGCTCCTCTCGAAGTCGAATCCTGCACTGCTCGTGCGCGCGAACGGAGGGTTGGGTGGCATCGTCACCCGCAGCGATGTGCTCGCGTACATGATGGCCCGGTGACACTACGCAGCGCGGCACCGAAATCGCAATTATCCATAGCCTCGCAAACAATTTGGAGCTAAGGTTGTCTCATGACTGTTCCCGAAGTGGAAATGTTGGCGAAGGTCGAAGTGCTCGCCGACCTCGAGCAGGAAGTGCACGACCTGATGGCTGTCCACGAGGCGAAGCGCGTGCTCTGGTTCCCGAGCGAACTGCTCGCGCCGCCGCCGGATACCGATCCCGATCGGCACGGTGCCGAGCTGCGCGAGCGCACGCGCGGCATCCGCACGCCCATTCGCGTTGCCCTGGCGCTCAACCTGCTCACCGAGGAAGGACTCCCGCACTTCCACCGCCTCCTCGCCGTCTACCTCGGCAGCGACAGCTTCTGGTCCAAATGGACCAACATGTGGACGGCTGAAGAAGACAGGCACGGCGCGGTACTACACGACTACACGCGCGACAGCCAGCTCCTCGACAATCCCGAGCTCGAGCGCATGCAGTTCGAGTATCTCCGCGCGGGCTTCGAGCCGGCGTGGGACAAGGATCCGTATCGCGTCTTCGTCTACACCACGCTGCAAGAGCGCGCGACGCAGGTGAGCCACGCGAACACCGGCAAGCTCGCGGGCGAGCACGAGCCTACAATCGGCGTCGTGCTCTCGAACGTCGCCAAGGAAGAAGCGCGTCACTACGTCTTCTACCGGCAGATCTTCAAGGAGGTTCTGCAGCGGGATCCGAATCGCGCGCTCGTCTCCGCGGCCGCGATCATGCCATCCATCGACATGCCTGGGGTGAGCATGCCAAACTTCCGCGAGATGGCCGACGTGATCCGCCGCGCCGGGATCTACGGTCCGCGCGACTACCTGCGCATCGTCGAAGAGCAGATCAAACAGTGGGCGATTGAGGCGATCGAAGGGCTCGACGCCACCGGCCGCCAGGCGCAGGAAAAGATTCTGGGAATTCCCAAGCGGCTCGAGCGCATTTCAGACGCGATGGAAACGCGCAGCAAGGCGAAGACCTTCTCCTTCGTCGTCGCCTTCGCGCGCGAGTTCGCGATGGACTGAGCTGGGCTCAGCCGCCCACTTCGCGCTGCAGCTCCGCCAATAGCTGCAGCGCACCGAGCGGTGTGAGATTGTCCACGTTCACTCCGCGCAGCCGCTCGACCACTGGATGCGGCGCGCTCGGGAACAACGCGAGCTGCTCCGCCGGCCGCTCATCGCGCAACGCACCGCTGGGCGTCACCACGTGGTGCTCCGCCTCGAGCACGCGCAGCAGTGCCCGCGCTCGCGTGACAACCGCGCGCGGCAGCCCGGCGAGCCGCCCGACCTCGATCCCATATGATCGGTCCGCGCCGCCCGCTATGAGCGTGTGCAGAAAGAGCACCTCGTCGCCCACCTCGCGCACCGCCACCGTGAAGTTCCGCACTGCCGCGCGCTCCTCCGCGAGCTGCGTCAGCTCGTGATAGTGCGTCGCGAACACCGTCTTGCACCCGATGGCGTCGTGCAAGTGCTCGCTCACGGCCCACGCGATCGACACGCCATCGTACGTGGAAGTGCCACGACCGATCTCGTCGAGCAGCACGAGACTCCGCTTCGTCGCGGTATGCAGAATCGCGCTCGTCTCCGACATCTCGACCATGAACGTCGACTGGCCGCGTACGAGATTGTCGCTCGCGCCCACTCGCGTGAACAGGCGGTCGACGATGCCGATGCGCGCGTGGGATGCCGGAACGAAGCTTCCAATCTGCGCCATGAGCACGACCAGCCCGATCTGTCGCAAAATCGTCGACTTCCCCGCCATGTTCGGACCGGTGAGGATGATCATCCGCGCGTCGTCCGTGAGCGACACATCGTTCGGGATGAACTTGTCGCGCGGCATCATCCGCTCTACCACGGGATGCCGGCCGCCAGTGATGTGCAGCGCGAAGTCGTCGCTCATCTCCGGCCGCGCGTACCCCTCGCGCGCGGCAACCTCGGCGAATGATGCCAGCACGTCGAGCTGCGCGAGAATCGCCGCCGCGCACTGCAGCCGCCCGATCGCCGCGCCGGCGAGCGCGCGAAGAGATTCGAACAGCGCGCGCTCACGCAGCTCGATGCGCTCGCCGGCGGTGAGCACCTTTTCCTCGTACTCCTTGAGCTCGGGCGTTACGTAGCGTTCCGCGCCAGCAAGCGTCTGCCTGCGCTGATAGTCCGCCGGCACGTACTCGCGATTCGCGTTCGTGATCTCGATGTAGTAGCCGAACACCTTGTTGTATCCAACCTTGAGCGACGCGATACCCGTCCGTGCGCGCTCCGCGCTCTGGATGCGCGCAATCGAGTCGCGTCCTCCACGCTGCAGCCCGCGCATCTCATCCAGCTCCGCGTCGAAGCCGGCGCGAATCGCCTCCTCCTCGCCGATCGCCGGGGGCGGCCGATCCACGAGCCCGCGCGCCAGCTCCGCGCTCAGCTCCGCGCAGTCATCCCACCCGGCGAGCAGCTGCGCGACGACTCCCGCATCTCCCACGCGCCGCGCCGCGCCCGACACGGCGGGCAGCCGCCCGCGGGATGCGCCGAGCGCGCCGAGCTCGCGCGGCGTGGCGCGCCCCGCGGCCGCCTTGCTCGCAAGACGCTCCACATCGCGCACGCCGTCGAGCGCCGTGCGCAGCGCCTCGCGCGCGAGCGCATCGCGAACGAGCGCGGCCACCGCGTCCAGCCGTGCGTCGATCGGCGCGCGCTCCGTTAGTGGCGTGAGCAGCCACGACCGCAGCAGCCGCGCGCCCATCGGAGTGGAAGTGCGGTCCAGCACATCGATGAGCGTGCCGCCGCGATCACCACCGCGCAGCGACTCCACGAGCTCCAGATTGCGGCGCGTCATTTCGTCCAGCGGCATCGCGCCGCCGGAGCGCTCCACCACCGGACGCGCGAGATGCGGAACTCCCTGCGGCTGCAGCTCGTGCAGATAGCGGAGCAGCGCGCCAGCCGCACCAACCGCGAGCGCATCCGCGTCGCCCAGGCCGAACGCCTCGATCGATGCGACGCCGAACTGCTGGCGCAGCGCGTCCACCGCGAGCGCGGGATCGAACTCCCAGCGCTCGCGCTCCGTCACCAGCGGCCCCTCGCCTGTGGGCCCGCGCGGTGCCGGCGCGCTCTCCCCGCGCACGAGCACCATCTCGCTCGGCGCGAGCCGCGCGAGGAATGGCTCGAGGTCCGCGACGTCACAGAGAATCAGCCGCAGCTCGCCGGTGGAGAGATCGGCCGCAGCGATTCCCGCCTTCCCGCCATGCAGCGCGAGTGCGCAGAGAAAGTTGTTCCGCGCGTGGTCGAGCAGATCGTCAGCGAACGCAGCACCGGGCGTGATCGTCTCGACCACCTCGCGCCGTACGACGCCCTTCGCATTCTTCGCGTCCTCCATCTGCTCGCAGATCGCGACGCGATAGCCCTGCGACACGAGCTGCCGCAGGTAGCCGCTCATCGCTTTCGCCGGCACTCCCGCGAGCGGCACGTCCGCCGCGCCACCATTGTTACGCGACGTGAGCGTGAGGCCGAGCACGCGCGATGCGATCTCGGCGTCCTCGTAGAACGTTTCGTAAAACTCGCCCAGCCGGTACAGCAGAATCGCACCGGGGTTGCGCGACTTCATCTCGCGCCAGTGTTCCATGAGCGGCGTATCGCGACTCACCGCGGTTCCGCCTCCGTCACGTACACTGTGATGTCCTTCGCCTTGAGCGACTTCGCCACCGCCTCCGCCTCCGTTCGCGAACCGAAGCGCCCCACTCGCACGCGGTACGGCTTCGTCGCTCCAACGATGCGCGCCGTGACGCCCCTGGCTGCGAGACTCTTCCGCAGCGCCTCCGCCTGATCGCGTGTCGCGTACGCGGCCACCTGCACGGTGTACTGCGCGCGCCCGGTTGATGCCGGCGCCCTGGGTCTCGACGAAGACACGGCCGATGGCGCAGGCGCCGGCGGCGAAGTCGGTGCCGGCGGTGGCGCCGCGGCGACCGTCGGCTGCGACGAAGGTGCTGGTGCTGGTGCGCTGTCCCGCGATGCCGAAGCCGCCGCCACCGCCGACGTGTCGACGCCCTGGCACCGCTGCATCCAGAAGTCGATCTGGTTGCGCTGCTCCACCTGACCAGCGGCTGTATGGCGCGCCGCATCGGCGAGGCTCCGACACGCGGGCGTCGTCTGATTCTTGTCGAAGTACACGCGCGCCATCCAGAACGATGCCCGCGCTCTCGACGGACTCTCGGGATGATCGAGCACGAGTCGCTGAAGATGCGTGAGCGCCTGATCGTTGTCGCCGCGCGTCATCTCCAGCTGCGCGAGACGCAGGAGCGCGTCCTCGTTCCGCGCCGACAGAGGGAACTCGATGATGATGCGCCGCAGATCGCGCTCCGCATCGGCGGCAGTCGACGCCACCACCGCGCGCCAGTAGAGCGCGTCGACGTAACGCGGCGACCCCGCAGCCGCCGCATCGAGCTCGTGTTGCACGAGCGCGCGCGCCGCGTCGCCCTGCCCCTCCGCCGCCATCTTCTGCGCGCGCAGAAAGAGCGTGTCGCCACCCGCCGAGTCGACGTCCGGCGCCGGAGCGGCAGCGGGAGCGGGTGGAGCAGCGGGTGGAGGCGCGGGTGTCGCCTGCGCCGCGAGAGTTGCAGCGCCAAAGCACAGCGCGATGAGCAATGCGAACGGTCGGGTCATGATCGGCCAGCGAAGGTGGGACGTTACGCCGGGACGGCGGAAAGCAGAAGTCGCGCGGCATCGGTCGAGCGCCGAACGCCGCACAGCGCGAGCACCAGCGTGGTAAGAATCTGCGCATCGGACGAGATGCGGGTTTCCTTGAGCGCTATGTCCGCCGTCAACAACGCATCCAGCGCCGCGTCGAGGGTGTCGTCGCTCCAGTATTGCTCCGCCACGCCCCACGCGCGCGCGGCCTCGGTCCACGGCCGCATCG
>JANWLO010000164.1 GCA_025450815.1 Gemmatimonadaceae bacterium | reverse complement strand
GATTCGCAGCTACCAGAACATCCAGAACCTCAATTTCTTCGAGTCGCCGCTGCCGCCGCCCGATACCAAGCCGGCCAACGATCAGGGCGACGTCGACATCGTCTTTCGGATGAAGGAGAAGCGAACGGGGAGCGTGAACTTCGGCGCGTCGGTTGGAGAGGGAACGGGAGTGGGTGGCTTCATCGGCCTCACGCAGCCGAATCTCTTCGGCGCGTGCAAGAGCGCGTCTCTGCAATGGCAGTTCGGTCAGTTCATCAACGACTTCCAGCTGAGCTACACCGACCCCTCGGTGAAACAGACGCGGATCTCCGCCACGATCACGGCGTATCATACGCAGTCCCGCTACACG
Organism: Gemmatimonadaceae bacterium; assembly: GCA_025450815.1. Lineage (GTDB taxonomy): Bacteria > Gemmatimonadota > Gemmatimonadetes > Gemmatimonadales > Gemmatimonadaceae > FEN-1250. The sequence continues at coordinate 9,259 of JANWLO010000164.1, read as the reverse complement.
ATCGCGGATCTCGGGCAGAGCACGAGCTCTGGCGCCTCGCTTCAGTTCGGCTTTCCGGTGCGCGGCTCACCGTTCACTCGGCTCTTCGTATCGTACGGCGGCGAGGCGGTGAAATTCAGCGGCGGGCTGGCGGCTCGCGACACGTCGATCAATCAGCAGTACAATTTTCGGTCGACACTAGGCTTCACGCTCACGCACGACAATCGAATCGATCTTCCGTTCGCGTCGGCGGGGTCGGAGCGGTCGATCACCGCGCAATTCAACGGCGGTCCGCTGGGCGGCACGGCGAGCTTCCAACGCTACACCACGGAGCTTCGCAACTACACCACGCTCGCAACGATCGGCGGCAACTCGCCGGGTTCGCAGCCCATGAAGGTGATCCTCGGGCTAACCGCTCGCGCTGGCGCGCTCTTCGGCAACGACGGTCCGTTCTTCTTTTCGCAGAGCTTCGCGCTCGGCGGCACACAGTACGGCGAGCAGTTGCGCGGATACCAGGAGTTCTCGATCACTCCCGCCGGCTACGTCGGTACCACCAACAGCAACGCCACGCGCACGTCGTTCGGCAATGCATTCTTCACGTCGACGGTCGAGCTCGGACTACGTTTCAACCAGATGCTGTACACCGATCTGTTTTACGACGCGGGCAATATCTGGGACAAGCCCACGGAGTTCGACCCATCGCGCCTGTTCCGCGGCGTGGGCGTGGGTGTCGCGATCGTGACGCCGTTGGGCCCGCTGGGCCTCGACTATGCGTACGGCTTGGACCGCGTCGATCAATTCGGCAACAAGACTCCCAAGTGGCAGTTACACTTCAAGCTCGGGCAACTCTTCTAATCGGAGCTCTCATGCGTTCGTATGCACGCGTCGCCACCTCCGTCGTGGCACTCACACTTTCGACCTCGGCCTTCCTCGCCGCGCAGACCGCCGCAGCGCCCGGTTCGCCGAAGATCGTGTACGTCAACTCGCAGAAGATCATCGCGCAGGCCCCCGGCCGCGCGGATGCGGAAGCGCAGTTCCAGAGGGAGATGGACCAGTACAAGGCGCAGGTTCAGAAGATGGGCGACTCTCTGCAGACGCAGATCGCCGACTATCGAAAGAACGAAGCGACCATGACGGCAACCGCCAAGACGGCCAAGGAGAAGGATCTCGGCGGCAAGCAGCAGGCCTATCAGCAGCGCGTGCAGGAGCTGGAGCAGACGGCTCAGCAGCGCGAGGCCGAGCTAGTGCGGCCGATCATGGAGCAGATCAACAGGATCATCGAGCAGATTCGCGCGGAGAATGGCTACACGTTCATTCTCGACGCCGGCAGCCAGGCCGGAGTCGTCGTAGCTGCGGACTCGTCGCTCGACATCACGGAAGCGGTAATCAAGCGCCTCGTCGCCGCCGGACCGGTCGCGACCAAGGTCGCACCCATGAATCCGCCAACGAGCACGCCAGCAGCGCGCCCAGCGGGCGCGACGACGCCCAAGCCTACTGGCGTGTCCCGTCCGAAGCCGACTCCGCCTAGCGGCCGTTGACCGACACGGCACGCCCAGCCAACAGCCTCGGCGGCGCGAGCGAAAGTGCTCTCACCGCCGAGGCTGTGGCGCATCTCGTCGGAGGCGAGCTGCGGGGAGATCCCACCGTGCGGGTGGTGCGCGTGGCCGCGCTCGACCGCGCGGAGCCGGATGAGCTGAGCTTTTTCGCGAATCATCGCTACCTGAAGGAATTCTCGGGCTCCCGCGCGGGGCTCGTGCTCATCTCCTCAGAGCTGGCAAACGAGGCCGGAAGACCGAAATGCCGCATCGTGTTGGCAAAGCCGCAGGAGGCGATGCTGCTCGTGCTTCCCGCACTCTATCCGGCGGCACCGAGGGAGTCGGGAATTCATTCGTCGGCTGTGATTGGACGCGGAGTACGTCTTGGCCGCGAAGTGGCGATCGGCGCGCATAGCGTCATCGGCGACGGCGCGGTGCTGGGCGACCGAGTGGTGATCGGCCCGCTATGCGATGTCGGACGTGGAGTCGCGATCGGTGCGGACTCGCACCTCGTGAGCTCAGTAACGCTGTACGCCGGGACGACGCTCGGCGCGCGTGTTCGGTTGCACGCGGGCGTGCGCGCGGGGAGCGACGGATTCGGCTACGTGCCCTCCGCGTCCGGCATCCAGAAAGTGCCGCACGTTGGGAGGTGCATCATCGAGGACGATGTGGAGATCGGCGCGAACTCCACGATCGATCGCGGCAGCATCGCCGATACAGTAATTGGTGCGGGCTCGAAGCTCGACAATCTCGTGATGATTGCGCACAATGTTCGCCTGGGCCGCATGTGCCTGCTCGCCGCGCAGTCCGGAATCGCCGGATCGACACGACTCGGCGATGGCTGCATGATCGGTGGACAGGTGGGCGTGACGGGGCACCTCGAGTTGGGGAGCAACGTGAAGCTGGGCGCGGGATCAGGCGTGATGGACGACATCCCGGATGGTGAGATGTGGAGTGGCGCGCCCGCGCGGCCGCACCGCGAGTGGCTCAAGGCTACGTCCGCGTTCTACAAGCTCGCGGATCGGATGCGCGAGATCGAGCGACAGCTGCGCGAGCGAGGAACATGATCGCGCGCCGTCATTCGATCGGCGGCCCGGTCTCGCTGTACGGCATCGGACTCCACCTGGGCCGCCAGTGCAGGCTCACCTTTCATCCGGCTGCGCCCGGATCGGGAATCGTATTCCGCCGCGTCGACCTTCCGGGCGCGCCAACAGTGGACGCCCGAGCAGCGAACGCGGTGCTCACCGAGCGCCACACGCAGCTGGGCATTGGCGACGCGGCGGTGCACACGGTGGAGCACGTTCTCGCCGCCGTGGCGGGGCTCGAGATCGACGATTTGCGCATCGATCTCGATGCTGCGGAGCCGCCCATCCTGGACGGCAGCGCGCGGCCGTTCCAGGAGGCGCTTCTGAGCGCGGGGATCGTCGCCGTCGACGGCGAGGTGGAGTATCTGATTCTCCGTGCGCCACTCACCGTGAAGGATGGCGCGTCGACCTACACGGTGCAGCCGTCGGCGACGCTGTCGCTGCAGGTGTCGATCGATTTCCCTCACAGGCTGATCGGGCATCAAAGCTACGAGCTGCCAGTGACGCCGGCGACATTTGCCTCCGATCTGGCAGCGGCGCGCACATTCGGCTTTCTTCGTGAGGCGGATGCGCTGCGCGCCATGGGGTTGATTCAGGGCGTCTCGACGTCGAACACGGTCGTTATGGACGACGACGGGCCGGTGGACACGGCGCTCCGGTGGAACGACGAGTTCGTGCGACACAAGGCGATGGACTTCATTGGCGATCTCGCGCTTGCGGGGAAACGAGTGCGCGCGCGAATCGTTGCAGACAAGCCGAGCCACCGCGGGACGGTGACGCTCGTTCGCGAGATGTTGAAACGTGCCGCAGAGGAGACGCGGATGGCTGGAACCGAGGACATCATCAAGGCGCTGCCTCACCGATATCCATTTCTGCTCGTGGATCGCATCCTGGAGCACGATCGGGGGAAGCACATCGTGGGGCTCAAGAACGTGACCATCAACGAGCCGTTCTTCCAGGGGCATTTCCCGGGGCACCCAGTGATGCCGGGAGTGCTGATCGTCGAGTGCATGGCGCAGGTGGGCGGACTGATGATGTTGAGCGACTCCGATGACGCCTCGCAGCTCATCATGTATTTCACATCGCTCGACAATGTGAAGTGGAGGCGTCCGGTGAAACCCGGGGATCAGCTGCGGATCGAGGTCGACATGGTTCAGCGGCGCGGCCGGATGTGCAAGCTCCACGGCGTGGCGCGAGTGGACGGCGAGATCGTGTGCGAGGCGGACATGGGCGCCATGGTCCGCGACCGATGAGCGTACGGATCCATCCGACCGCGCTCGTGTCGGAGGATGCGCAGATCGGAGAGAATGTCGAGATTGGCGCGTTCGCGATCGTGGGTCCGGAGTGCGTGATCGGCGATGGCTGCGTGATCTCGCCGCGCGCGACGCTCGAGAAGCTGGCTACGCTGGCGGCGAACGTGCGCGTGGGGAGTGGATCTATCGTGGGCGGCGACCCGCAGGACCTCAAGTTCCAGGGTGAGCGCACGTTCGTGGAGATCGGCGAAAATACCGTGCTGCGCGAGTTCGTCACAGTGAACCGCGGCACGAGCGAGTCGGACCGGACCGTCGTCGGACGGGACTGCCTGTTGATGTCGTACGCGCATTTGGCGCACGACTGTCGCGTGGGCGATCACGTCATCGTCTCGAACGCCTCGCAGGTGGCGGGACACGTGGTGATCGAGGATCGCGTGATCATTTCCGGAATGGTCGCGGTTCATCAATTCGTGAAAATCGGCGCGCACGCGTTCGTGGGAGGCGCGTCCAAGGTGACGCAGGACGTGCCGCCCTACCTGAAGGCCGTGGGAAATCCGGCGAAGCTGTATGGGCTGAACACGGTTGGGCTCACTCGCAGCAACTTCGATCCGGCCGTGGTGCGCGAGCTGAAACGCGCGTACCGGTTGTTCTTCCGCTCGGACATCATCGTGTCTCGCGCGATGGAGCGCGCGCGCGAGGAGCTGCAGCCGTATCCCGAGGTCGAGCACTTCCTCTCCTTCGTCACGAAGAGCGCGCGCGGACTGGCGATATGAGCTGGTATCTCGCGCGGTGCAGTCGTGCGTGAGGTGCTGCTGGTCGCCGGCGAGGCCTCCGGCGACCTGCACGCCGCTGCGGTCGTCGGTGCGCTGCGCCGCATCGCTCCCGAACTGGTGATCGCAGGGGTGGGCGGCGCGCGCATGCGTGCCGCAGGCGCAACACTCCTGGAGGACATCGCCGAACATGCCGTGATGGGTTTCGGCGACGTCGTGATGCAGATTCCGCGGCATCTCCGCCTGCTGCGGCGACTGCGCGAGCGAATGCGCGATGGCGACGTTGGACTCGTCGTGCTCGTGGACTATCCCGGTTTCAATCTTCGCGTGGCTGCGGCGGCGCACGCGGCGGGGATTTCCGTGCTCTACTACATCACGCCAAAGGTCTGGGCGTGGCGCGCGGGGCGCCTCGCGGACATGCGACGCACGATTACGCGCGCCGCGGTGATCCTGCCGTTCGAGGAGGCGTATTTGCTCGAGCACGGTGTGCCGGCGACGTACGTGGGGAATCCGCTGCTCGATCGCGCCGGTGCTCTGCCCACGCGCGCGGAGGCTCGCGCGACGCTCGGACTTGGCGCAGAGCCGGTGCTCGCGCTCTTTCCCGGCAGCCGTCGCGGCGAGCTCGCCAATCATCTCGACGCGTTCGTCGCCACCGCGCGCGAGCTGGAGCGTCGGATACCTGCGGTGCGCGTGATCGTGGGCGTAGCTCCCGGAATGCATATCGACTCCGCGCGTTGTCCGTACCAGCTCGTCGAGGGATCATCCTACACGGTGTGGCGCGCCGCCGACGCCGCCCTCGTGAAAAGCGGCACGTCCACGCTCGAGGCCGCGATCGCCGACTGTCCGCTCATCGTGGCGTACCACATCTCGCGGATCAACTACGCGATCGTGCGTCGACTCGTGAAAGGGATCTCGTACGTGGGGCTCGTGAATCTCGTTGTTGATCGCAGCGTGGCGCCCGAATTCATCCAGAACGCCATGCAATCCATTCCGATGGCGAACGCGCTCGAGCCTCTGCTCGCGCACGACTCCGCGCAGCGGCTGGCGATGCTCGCGGAGCTTGCGCGCGTGAGGGAGGCGCTCGGCGACGCCGGTGCGGCGGAGCGCGTCGCGGGTATGGCGCTCGAGATGCTCGCGTGAGCGATGCGGACGCGCGCGCGCGCAAACGGAGGCGGCAGGCGCGATGGATCGCTGCAATAGTCGGAATTGCCGTTCGCGTCCTCGCGCGGAGCTGGCGCGTGCGCGAGATCCATCAGGGCGACGGAGGCGACAGTGGCGACATAGTTCGCCAGCGCGACTGCCCGGTCGTCTTCTGTCTCTGGCACTGCGAGCTGCTCTGTCACATGTGGAATTTCCGCGAGCTTGGTATCGTGGTGCTCATCAGCGAGCACGGCGATGGTGAGATCGCAGCGCGAGCGGCGGAGCGCATGGGGTATCGCACGATTCGGGGATCGTCGAGGCGCGGAGCGGGGCGCGCGCTGCTAGCGCTCGCGAGGGAAGCGGAGGGCGGAGCGCACGTCGCGGTCACGCCCGACGGCCCGCGCGGGCCAGCGGAGAGCTTCGCCCCCGGCGCTCTCATCGCCGCGCAGCGCGCCGGCGCGCCGATCGTGCTGCTGCGCGCGGAGGTGAGTCGCGCCTGGCGGCTCAGGAGTTGGGACCGGTTCATCATCCCCAAGCCATTCGCGCGCGTCACGATTTTCGTGAGCGCGCCGATTCGAGTGAACGGCGCATCGGCGCGCGCGGCGGCCAGCGAAGCGCCGCGCTTCCAGGCGCTGATGCGCGAGCTGCCGGGAGCGATGCGTGGCTGAGCCGTCGCGAGTCGAGTGGGTGTGGTGGGATCCATCGCGCAGTGCGCGAGTGGCGCGAGCAATGCTCGAGCCACTCGCGGCGGTGTTTTCCGTGGTCGTGCGCACGCGAAACTGGATGTACGATCGCAAACTGCTTGCGGTACGTGCGCCGCGCATTCCCGTGCTCAGCGTTGGCAACATCACGGTGGGCGGAACGGGGAAGACTCCGATATCGTCGTGGCTCGCGACGCAGCTAGCGGCACGCGGTGCGTCGCCCGTGATCGTGCTCCGCGGCTACGGCGACGACGAGCCGCTGGTGCATGCGCGTCTCACGCCAACGATTCCGGTGATCGCCAATCCCGACCGGCTCTCAGCGATCGACCACGCGGCGAGCGCGGGTGCGGATGTGGCGGTGCTCGACGATGCGTTTCAGCATCGTAGAGTCGCACGCGTTGGCGACGTCGTGCTCATCAGCGCCGATACGCCGGAGGTTCCCGTGCGACTCCTGCCGGCCGGACCGTATCGTGAGCCGCTTCGGTCGCTGCGTCGAGCGTCGCTCGTCATCGTGACGCGGAAGGCGGCCGCGCCGGATCGTGCGCGCACGATTGCCAAGCGGGCGAGCGCCTGGGCGCCGAACGTCCCCGTCGCGATCGTGCATCTCGGGCTGAACGCCTTAGAGCGTGCGGACCGCGCGCCGGAGCTCGTGTCGACGCTCGCCGGCAAGCGCGTTATGGCGATCGCGGGCGTGGGAAACGCAGCGGCGTTCGGAGCACAGCTCGCGCAGGCTGGCGCGATCGTCCGGCTGCGTGCGTTTCCCGATCACTATCCGTTCGCCGCTACCGACGCAGCGTCGCTCGCGCGCGATCTCACGCCGGATGAGATTCCACTCTGCACGCTGAAGGATGCAGTCAAGCTGCTCCCCGTCTGGCCTCGCGAAGCGCCGCCCATCGGCTATGTTTCGCAGGCCGTATTCGTCGAGGAGGGAGGGGTATCGATCGACGCACTCCTCGATCTTCTGATCACTTCACGTCTCCGCCAACTCTGACCCGTTCGCGGGTCTACGGTATCCAACCACTCATGACCTCTGACACGCGCCTCACCACGCAGAAAATGATCGGCCGCGACAAGGATATGTTCCTGAACGAGGACAACCCGTTCGAGGACATGATGTCGCGTTTCGACCGGGCCGCCGAGCTGCTCGACCTCGAGCCCGGCCTCTACAAGATCCTGCGCAGTCCGGAGAAGCAGATCATCGTCTCCATTCCCGTACTGATGGACAACGGCGAGATCGAAGTGTTCACGGGTTATCGGGTGCTGCACAACACTTCGCGCGGCCCCGCCAAAGGTGGCATTCGGTTCGATCTCAACGTGACGATCGACGAAGTAAAGGCGCTCGCAGCGTGGATGACGTGGAAGTGCGCGGTGGTGGACATTCCCTTCGGGGGATCAAAGGGCGGTGTGATATGCGACCCGCTCAAGCTCAGCGTCGGCGAGCTCGAACGGCTCACCCGGCGCTATACGGCCGGGATCATCAACATCCTCGGTCCCGACTCCGATGTGCCCGCGCCGGACGTGAACACGAACGAGCGCGTGATGGCTTGGGTGATGGACACCTACTCGATGCACGCTCGCCACACGGTCACCGCCTGCGTCACCGGAAAGCCGGTAGAGATGGGCGGATCGCTCGGCCGTCGCGAGGCAACGGGGCGCGGCGTGATGATGGTAACGCGGGCGGCACTCGCTCACCTGGGCATGCCGATCAAGGGCGCCACGGTCGCGGTGCAGGGCTTCGGCAATGTCGGATCCGTCACCGCGCAGCTGCTGCGCAACGAAGGATGCCGCGTCGTGGGCATCGGCGACCGCACCGGCGCGCTGTACGACGTGAAGGGCATCAACGTGGACGATGCGATTGCCTACGTGAAGAAGCACAAGACACTCGAGGGCTTCGAGAAGGGTGAGCGAATCACGAACGACGAGCTGCTCGCACTCGATGTGGACGTGCTCGTGCCGGCAGCGCTCGAGAACGTGATCACGCGCAAGAACGCGGCGAACGTCAGGGCGAAGATCATAAGCGAGGGAGCAAACGGTCCGACGACCGCGCCCGCGGATGCGATCCTCGATGAGAAAGGCGTCTTCGTTATTCCCGACATTCTCGCCAATGCTGGCGGCGTGACCGTGTCGTACTTCGAGTGGGTGCAGGATCGCGGCGGCTACTTCTGGACCGAAGAGGTCGTGAATCAGCGCCTGGGCCAGATCATGGAGAAGAGCTTCCAGGCGGTGCTCGAGCTATCGAAAAAGCACAAGGTCAACATGCGGACAGCCGCTTACATGCTGTCCATCTCGCGCGTCGCCACCGTGCACCGGCTGCGTGGGATCTATGCGTGAGTCGTGATGCGTGACGCCTCCGGGTGAAGTTCCGGGTCGTCGTGGTAGGGAAGCCGCGCGCGCAGCTGTTGGCGGCGGCGATCCAGGAGTACGAGACGCGGGCGGCGCGCTACTGGCCGCTCGAGGTCCGCGAAGTGCGGGAGGAGCCCGCCCGCGGCGCGTCACTTGCCATCGTGCGCGAGCGGGAAGGGGAGCGCCTGCTCGCGGCGGCCGGCGCCGGTGCGCTGCTCGTGGCCTGCGAGGGCGAGGGCGACGCGCGCACCTCTCCCGAGCTCGCGAGCTGGATGAGCGGCGAGCGGGAACGGGCGACGCGCGATGTCGCGTTCGTGATCGGCGGCGCGTACGGATTGTCGCCCGCGCTGCGAGCGCAGGCGGAGCAGCGGCTATCGTTCTCGCGATTCACGCTACCTCACGAGCTTGCGCGCCTCGTGCTCGCGGAGCAGCTGTACCGCGCGGGGACCATCG
>JANWLO010000163.1 GCA_025450815.1 Gemmatimonadaceae bacterium | reverse complement strand
TCGATCTGCGTGGGGTGGATCGCCCACTTCCCCTCGCATCCTAACGCGGCAGCGCGCCTTGCTGCTGCGCGGAAGCCGTCCGGATCCTTGAAGTCGCCGAATGGACCGTCGATCGCGCGCAATCCGTACGCGCGGCAGGCGACGACCATGCGCGAGATTCCGTAGTGCCACTGGTCGCCGGGATAGTCGAGGTTCAGCCCGCCGATGTTCGTGGTGCGCGCGCGAACGCTCGCAGCGTAGTCCGCCACGCCAAAGTGCATCGCCTCGAGCCGCGGGCTCGACTGAGCGATCGACTCTACGTTCGCCATGCCGAGCGCGGTCTCGATGAGGACTTCGATGCCGATGCGACGCGTGAGCCTCTTCGCGCTCTCGATCTGCGTGAGCATCGCGTCCACCATGTAGACGTCCGCCGGCACACCGGTTTTCGGGATGAGAACGGTGTCCACGTACTCGCCCGCCTGCTCGATGACATCCACCACATCGCGATACATGTAGTGTGTGTCGATGCCGTTGATACGCACGCTGATGGTCTTGCCGCGCGCCCGCCAGTCGATGTCGTGCAGCGCCTTGATCGTGTTGGCCCGCGCCTGCTCCTTGTCGGCAGGCGCGACGGCATCCTCGAGGTCGAGAAAGACGTAGTCGGCCGGACCGTCCGCCGCTTTCGCGAACATCTCGACGCGCGAACCCGGAACCGCGAGCTCGCTGCGCTGCAGGCGCACGCGCGCTGGCTCGTACCGCGTGTGGCTCATCGCGCCGCGACGGCCGGTGCGCCTCGCTTCTCCGTGCTCTTCGCTGGCGGCGGCGCGGACTGGGGCGCTGCGCCAGTGCGCCAGTACTCCTCCGCCGCGGCCACACCGCTTCCCGGCACGACCTGCGCGATGCCGACGTCGCGCATCGACATCTCCGCGCCCGCAAGCGCGCCGAGCAGCATCAGCTCGTTGACGTCGCCGAGGTGGCCGATGCGGAACAACTTCCCTGCCATTTGTCCGAGCCCGGCGCCGAGCGCCATGTTGTACTTCTTGAATGCCGTCGCGATCACGGCAGCGCCGTCGAATCCGGGCGGCACCATCACGGCGCTCACGGTATCCGAGTTCCACTTGGGATCCTTCGCGCACACCGTGAGCCCCCACCCCCGCACCGCCGCTCGCACGCCTTCGGCCAGGCGATGGTGGCGCGCGTAGACGTTGTCGAGTCCCTCTTCGAGCAGCATGTCGAGCGACTCGCGGAGCCCGTAGAGCAGCGTGAGCGGCGGCGTGTACGGGAAGTAGCCCGTGGCGTTCGCCTTGAGCTGATCGCCGAAGTCGAAGAACACGCGAGGCAGCTTGGCGCTTTCGCGTCGCGCGAGCGCCTTCTGGCTGACGCCGATGAGTCCGAGCCCTGCGGGGAGCATGAATCCCTTCTGCGAGCCCGTGATCGCGAGGTCAACGCCCCAATCGTCCATGCGAAATTCGAGGCTGCCTATGGAGCTCACGCCGTCGACGTAGAGGAGCGCTGGATGCTTCGCGTTGTCGATCGCCTTGCGCACGGCGGCGATGTCGCTGGTGACGCCGGTGGCCGTCTCGTTGTGCACGACGAGCACGCCCTTGTACTCGTGTTTGGTGTCCTTGCGCAGCGCCTCTTCGATTTTGTCGGGCGGAGCGCCCTCGCCCCACGGCACATCGATGATGTCGACCTGCAGACCGAGCCGTTGTGCGCAGTCGATGAAGAGGTGACAGAACTGTCCGTAACGAACTGCGAGCAGGCGGTCGCCGGGGCTACACGTGTTGACTAGCGCCGCCTCCCACATGCCGGTGCCGGTAGCGGCGAATATGAACGGCTGACCTTCCGTGGTGCGGAAGACTTTCTTGAGATCCGGGAAGATGCTGAGCGGAAGCTTCGGGAAGACCGGTGAGCGATGGTCCTCCATGGCACGATGCATCGCACTGAGCACACGGTCCGGAACGTTGGTGGGACCAGGAACGAATAGAAAGTTTCGACCGGACATGCTCGAGCTCCAGGAAAAAAGAGTGCGGTCAGTTTGCGGAAGGGAACAGAATGTCGCACTCGCGCGGCACGCGCGAAGGCGCAATCTTACGACCGATGAAAACTCCGAGCCAACCCCAGTGGGCCGTGATGCCTGCGGGACGACCAATCGATTCGCGAATGGCTCTCGTCCAGCTGTACTGGGCAGCGGTGCGCGCCGTAGCGCCCGGTCCTGCGCTCACGTCGGCGCTCGAGCGAATCTCGAAGGACATCGGCCAGCGACGCGTCTCGATCATCGCGATCGGGAAGGCTGCCAATCCGATGGCCATCGCCGCCGTCGACTTTCTGCGCAACCGCAAGCTCGAGCCGGCGGGTGGCGTGATCGTCGCGCCGCGCCAGCTTCCGTCGCCGCATCCGCGAATCCAGTTCGTCACAGGCGACCATCCGCTTCCGGGTACGCGCTCGCTCGCTGCGGCGCACGCGGTGGCCAACGCCGCGAGACAGGTGAAGCCGGATGACGAGGTCTGGGTGCTGTTGTCCGGCGGTGCGACGAGTCTCATGGCCGCGCCGGAGGGTGCGATAAAGCCCGAAGAGATGATGCAGCTCTTCGATCTCTTGCTCGGCTCCGGATTGGACATTGCGACCATGAATCTCATCCGAAAAAGGTTCACTCGCTGGAGCGCGGGCCGCCTCGCTGCTGCGCTCGCGCCCGCGCGCGTACGGAACTTCATCATCTCCGATGTCATCGGCGATGATCTCGCCGCGATCGGATCGGGACCTTGTTCGCCAGACCCCAGTACTGCCGGCGAGGTGCGGGCGCTGTTGCAATCGTCCAAGCTGTGGGATCGAATCCCCAACTCGATGCGGCAGTATCTCACCGCGGTCGAGCGCGACCACTCCCACGAGACGCCGAAGGCCGGCGACAAAGCGTTCGAGAATGTCGAGCGCAAGATCGTCGCCAGCAATCGCGTCGCCCTCGAGGCAGCGGCCACGCGCGCGAAAGAGCTCGGCTACGAGCCTCGAATCCTCAGCACGTCGCTGGCCGGAGAGGCGGCGAGCGTCGGCAAGCGCCTCGCGTCGACGTTGGTAAGCTATTGTGGGTCGGGAGCATCGCCACTGACCAATCGACCAGTGCAAAGCTGCCTCCTTTGGGGGGGTGAGACGACGGTGACGCTGGGCGAGGGCACGGGCGTGGGAGGCCGCTGCCAGGAGCTGGCGCTCGCGGCCGCACGCGAGCTCGGCACGGCGAAGAGTGCGCGCGGCGCGACGCTCCTCGCGTGCGGCACCGATGGCCGCGATGGCCCAACGGACGCCGCGGGCGGCATCGTGGACAAGGAGACGTGGGGCGCAATAGCTCGCGCGGGTCGCGACGGCGAGCTCGATCTGGCGGCGCACGATTCGCATGCATCGCTGGACGCGGCTGGCGCGCTGCTTCGCACCGATCTCACCGCCACCAACGTGATGGACATCGTGATCGGCGTATGCGCGCCACCATCGAACAGCGCGTGGCCGCCGCGCACGCCGGCGGGTTCGCTCGCGCGACTCTCCGGCTCCTTTCGCAGGATCATCGAGTAGCAATGGAATTCGTGGCCGACTCTCCTCCATTTACGATCGGGCTCGTTCAGCAAGCTGTGCCAACGGACGCTGCGGCTGCCGTTGACACCGCGGAGCGCGGCATTCGCGAGGCAGCGAAGCGCGGCGCGCAGATCATCTGCCTGCAGGAGCTCTTCGACGCGCCCTATTTCTGCAAGGTGACGGACGCCGAGCGCTTCGATCTGGCCGAGCCGATTCCCGGGCCGGTGACGGAGCGCATGCAGCGTGTTGCGCGCGAGCTCGGAGTGGTGATCATCGTGCCGATCTTCGAGAAGCGCGGGCCGGGCGTCTACCACAATTCGGCGGCGGTGGTCGACACGGACGGATCGTTACTCGGCGTCTATCGGAAGATGCACATCCCCGACGATCCGATGTATCACGAGAAGTACTATTTCACGCCGGGCGAGATCTACCAGCACGACGAGTCGCGACCGCCATCGGGCTTTCGTGTGTTCAAGACGAAGGTGGCGACGATCGGTGTGCTCATCTGCTGGGACCAGTGGTATCCGGAAGCGGCGCGCATCACTGCGCTCATGGGCGCGCAGGTGCTGTTTTATCCGACGGCGATCGGCTGGCATCCAAAGGAGAAGGAGGAGTGGGGCGCGGCGCAGGCGGATGCGTGGCGCACGGCGCAGCGCGCGCACGCGATCGCGAACGGCGTCTACGTGGCGGCGGTGAATCGCGTCGGCTTCGAGGCGGAGCCGGGCACCGATGGCCTCGAGTTCTTCGGCCATTCGTTCGTATGCGATCCGTTCGGCCGCATGATCGCGGAGGCCGGCACGGAGCCCGCGATCCTCACCGCGGTCTGCGATCCCGCGCAGATCGAGTACACGCGGCGTAACTGGCCCTTCTTTCGCGATCGCCGTATCGACGCATACGGTCCGATCCTCAGCCGCTATCTCGGGTGAGCGGGTCCGGCCGATCCGCGTACGAGCGGCGCGTCGACGACGCGCACTTCCTCGGGCAGCGCATGCCCGCCGAGTGGGAGACGCACGCGGCGACGTGGGTGGGGTGGCCGCATCATCGCCCGGACTGGCCGGGAAAGTTCGAGCCGATCCCGTGGGTGTACGCGGAGATCGTGCGCGTGCTCCACCGCTTCGAGCACGTGGAGGTGCTGTGCGACGACGAGACGGTGCAGGAGGAAGCGCGCGAGTCACTCATCGCGCATGGTGTGAATCTCGATCGCGTGGGATTGCACGTAGTGGGCACCGATCGCGTGTGGCTTCGCGATTCCGGACCGACCGCTGTCGTTGCGCCCAACGGCACCGTGCACTGGGTGAGCTGGCGCTTCAACGGCTGGGCGAAGTACGATAATTTCGCGCGCGATGAGCTCATCGGAATGTCCGTAGCGGAGCTGTCGGGACTCGCTCGCGAGGAGGCGATTCGCCCGGATGGAAAGGGGCGGCTCGTGCTGGAGGGTGGCGGGATCGAGTCGAACGGTGCGGGGGCGGTGCTCGTTACCGAGGAGTGGCTCCTATCGGGTGCGCAGGTGCGCAATCCCGGACTCGGTCGTGAGGACTACGAGCGCGCGTTCGACCACTATCTCGGCGCCACGCGCACGATCTGGCTGGGCGAGGGGTGCGTGGGCGACGACACACACGGTCACATCGACGACATTGCTCGCTTCACCGACGAGCGCACGATCGTTCTCGCGGTGGAGGATGATCCCACCGATGACAATCACGCGCGCTCGATGGACAACGCGCGGCGGTTAGAGATCGCGGGTCGCGACTGGCCGGGCGGGCTGCGGGTGGTGCGCATTCCCTTTCCGCGTCCGGTGACGATGCACGGCGAGCGGCTGCCGGCGAGCTACGCGAACTTCTACGTCGCGAACGGAGTGGTGATCGTGCCCACGTTCAACGATCGGAGCGACCGCATCGCGCTCAACACGATCGCGGGGCTGTTTCCTGGCCGCGAGGTGGTGGGGATCCACGCGGTGGACCTCGTGTGGGGGCTGGGCACGTTGCACTGTCTGACGCAGCAGCAGACGGCGTCGCGGTGACCCGACGCTCCTTGCGCGTCGGTTGGGCTGCGGTGAGGTCGCGGTGCGGACGGCGAGCCCAAGCTGTGAGCCAGCAGTCTCGCGCAGTGAGCTCGCGCCATGGACATCGCGATGCCGTTGGGCATCACGATGCGGAAGGTGAGCCCAAGCTTCAAGAGATGAGCCCATGGCCGCGAGCCTTGAGCTTGCTCCGGAGCGATAACTCTCTCCGAGAACCGGGACAGGCTCACAGACTCAATGCTTTGCGCTCACATCTATCTGCTTGGGCTCGCCGTGAACCTCGTGATGCCCGCGCGCGCCGCGATGCAAAACGTGAGCTACTCGGAAGTCGTGTCCCGGGCCGCCTGAGCCAGTAGGAAGAGCACCTCCTCATCGCTAGTCTGCTCGAACTGCTCGTACCACTCGCCCACTCCCTGAAAGTGCCGCGGTATGGCGGCGATCACGGTCGTGACGCCGAGCGCTTCGATGGACGCCGCGCCGTCGGCGCTGGCGACCGGCGCCGCGAAGATCAGTCGCGATGGGCGTTCGGCGCGCAGCACCGTGAGCGCCGCGCGCGCGGTGCCGCCAGTGGCGAGTCCATCGTCCACGAGAATCACGGCGCGGTCGCGCAGCGGCGCGGGGTCGCGCGCGCCGCGAAAGAGCGAGAGCCGGCGCCGCGCCTCCTCGATCTCGCGAGCGGTCACGCGCTCGATGTACGAATCAGTCACCTGGAGCGTGCGCACCAGCTCCTCGTCGAGCACGCGCGTGCCGTCCGCCGCAATCGCGCCTATTCCCAGCTCCTCCTGGCCAGGCGCGCCCAGCTTTCGCGCGATGAACACATCGAGCGGGGCGCGCAGCAGGTCGGCGATCGGCGCCGCGACTGGCACGCCGCCGCGAGGGATCGCCAGCACGGTCGACGGCTCGGTGCGCAATTCCGGCATTGCGTTCAACAGCGCTCGCGCGAGCAGCATTCCCGCCTCGGCACGATCGCGAAAGAGCACTGGCTACACCGGCGATCGGGGGAGATGCCGCGTGAGCCAATCCACCGTGAGCCGAGCGACCTCCTCCAGCGCGCCAGGCTCCTCGAAGAGATGCGTGGCGTGCGGCACGATCGCGAGCTCCTTCTCGCAGGTTAGCACGCGCAGTGCTGCCTCGTTGAGCGGAATGATCGGCACGTCCGCGCCGCCCACGATGAGCAGCGTGGCGGCCATCACGTCGGGGAGGCAGTCGTGCGCGAGATCGGGACGGCCGCCGCGCGAAACCACGGCGAAGATGTCCTTCCGCTTCGCCGCGGCCGTGAGCGCCGCGGCCGCACCGGTACTCGCGCCGTAGTACGCCAGCGGCAGCAGCTGGGTTGTCGGCGACGCACCGGCGAACGTCGTCGCCGCGAGCACGCGCTGCGAGAGTCGCTCGACGTCGAAGCGGTATTGGCCCGTGCGCTCGTTCTGCTCCGACTCCTCGGAGGTGAGCAGGTCCATGCGGAGCGTGCCGAATCCCGCGCCGTGCAGCTGCGCGGCGGTGTCGATGTTCCGCCGGCTCCGGGCGTTGCTTCCACTCCCATGCGCGAAGATCACGAGCCCCTTGGGCGTTGCCGGGAGCGCGAGCACGCCGTGCAGCGCGACACCCCCCGCAGGGACGATGACGTCTTCCTCGCTCACCGGTGCACCCACGCCTTACCTGAATCGAATGATGAGTCCGAGCCGTGCGAGAGTTCGTTCGACATTTTGCGCCTCCACGCGCCGCGCTTCGGCGTACAACGAATACCGTCGCGACTTAGTCAGTGCGAAGGTCGTGCCGCCGAACAGATCGGCGCCTATTACAGCGCCCCTGTACAGTCGCGCCGTGTTGTCGACGTCGTCATTGATGTCGCTGCCGCGAAAGTGTACGCCCAGGCCCGCGCCGACGTACGGCCCAAAGCGGTTTATGCGCACCACCTCGTAGCTCGCCTCGGCGTGCACGCTGAAGTCGTGGAAGGTGCCGTCAACCGGGGTGCCGAAGTGATCGCGCCGGTCGATGTCCGCGCGAAAATAGTTGAGCCCCACCGAGAGGCGCAGCTTGGGCGTGAACACCGACCCGATGTCGAGATCCGCGCCGAGCTCGTGGCCGTGCCTGCCATTATCGGTCCACGCCCAGCTCACGAATGTCCCGACGCGGTCGATACCAAGGTGGGCATGCTCCTCCTGCTGCGCACGCGCTCTCGGGGCGACGAGGCAGAGCGTCGCCAGCACGACGGCAACGAGTACGCGCCTCACTGGGGCTGCACCGCGGGAGGATTCGCGACGATCGGGAGCTGATGCGCAATGTCGATCGACTCGGCGTCGAGCTGCCGGAGGATATCGAGGTTGATTCGCTGTTGAATGTCCATGTACTCAGCATAACTCGAATTCGTCACGTAGTACAACGAGTCGGTGGTCAATCCCACGTAATCGAACGAGGTGAAGTTCGATCGATCGAACGTCACGTTCTTCTCCTTCGCCGCAGCGCTACGAATAATCTCCGGCACTTTCGCGAGCTTGTCGGCCGGGGTGCCGTAGGCAATCCCGAGCTTGAGCGCGACCATGCGGCGCTCCTGCCCACGGAAGTTTCGAATGCGGCTCTTGAGAAGGTCGCCGTTCGAGATGATCACGAGCTCGCCGGTGTTCGCGCGCAGCCGCGTGGACTTGAGCCCGATGTGCAGCACGGTGCCCGAGACTTCGCCAACCGAGATCGCGTCACCAACGACGATCGGCTTGTCGAGCACTATCGACAGCGCCGCGAAGAGATCGCCGAGGATGTTCTGGACGGCGAGGGCGATCGCGATGCCGCCAATGCCGAGTCCCGTAACGAGCGCCGTGATGTTGATCCCGAGATTGTCCAGGATCACCAGCAGCACGACGATCCACAGCAGCACTCGCGCCGCGATGCCGACGACGTTGATCGTCATGCGCGTGCCGGCATCCGCCGCTTTGTGGTCGGCGATTCGCTCCGTCCAGAAGCCGACCAATCCGCCCGCCCAAAGCCCCACTTGAAGAAGCACGACCACGAGGACGATCAATCGCCAGACGTGCTCGTGGTGCTCACTGCGCGTAAGCTCGAGCGACCCGGCCCAGAGCGCGATCACGACCATGAAGTAGAGGCGAGTGCGCCGCACCAGGTCGGTGAGCAGCGCGCGCAGCTGCGACGCGGGCACGAGGGAGCGCTTCAACCGGCGCGCTACGAACATGCGGCCGAGCAGAAGCACTGCGAACACGACCGCGACGATGATCAGCGCGGTGATCCAGTCCCTCAAGGGATTCGCGAGGAGGTCTTGCACGCTAGCTTGAAGGGAGAAGGAGGCAGTATGTCAACCACGAAGCGACAACCGGACGGCACGCACGCGGGACCCGCATCGGGGGGCCGGCCGTGGACGCTCGTGTACGACGGAACGTGCAATGTTTGCAGCAGACTTGTCCGACGCGTTGCGCGATGGGACAGCCGGCACGTGATCCAGATGGTCGCATCACAGAACGATACGGTATCGACGCGCTTTCCGTGGATTTCCGCGGAACAGTTTCGCGAGTCGATGTATCTGGTGGCAGCCGACGGCCGAATGTGGAGCGGTGCGGCAGCGACGCGCCAGCTGCTCCGGATTCTGCCGTTTGGATTTCTGCTCGGCTGGCTGTGGGGGCTGCCGACGTTCGGGGCGCTAGCCGACAGCGGCTACCGGATTTTCGCGCGCAACCGCTATCGATTTGGCTGCGGCGTTCACTGTGCGGTAGCGCCGCGCGCATCACCGCCGGTCACGCCGTCCGAATAGCGAGTCTCGCCAGCTCGCGCGCGGGAGCGTTGTCGGTCCAGACGTCGATGGCGTCGCAGGCATCGCAGTGGTGGCAGCGCCAATCCGCATCCACGCGCTCCCCGAAGTACTCGAGGATGTAACGCGTGCGGCAGCGCGCCGTCTGTGCGTACTCGATGATGTTTTCGAGCGAGCGGCGGTCTCGCTCGCGACGCTCCTCGTACGAGTGGAGATCCGCGCTGAGATCGACGCGCGTGAGATGGTCCGCCATGCGCTCCCAGCTTCCACCGCGATGCTCCCGCACGAGTCCGTGGCGCTTGAGGAGAATGAGCGAGATGCGAGCCTTGCGCGCCGGCACGTCGGCGCGGTTCGCGAGCTCCATGAGCGGCACCGGCGTGAGCATCGGATATTCCTCGAGCACCAGCGCCACACGCGCGGCCTCCTGCACCTCGGGATACTTGCCGCCCAGAAAATAGGACTGGATGCGCCGGTCCTCCACGCGGTAGAGCAGCGTGCAGGTGGCAGGCTCGCCATCTCGTCCCGCTCGACCGGCCTCCTGATAGTACGCCTCGATCGAGCCCGGAAAATTGTAGTGCACGATGAAGCGGAGGTCGTGCTTGTCGATGCCGAGACCGAACGCGTTGGTGGCGATCATCGCGATGATCTCGTCGGCCATGAACGCCTCTTGCATCGCCTTGCGATCGGCAGCCGCCATTTTCCCATGGTAGATGCCAATGGAATAGCGATCGCGAAACGCCTCGTACAGTCGCTCGGCTTCCTTGATCGTTGCGACATAGATGATGCTACTGCCCGGTGTGTTGTCGAGAATGCGCTCGAGCTCCGCGTCCTTCACCTGCTGGTTCACGGTGCGGCAAACTTCGAAGCGCAAATTCGGCCGTGCGAACCCCGTGATCGTGATGTACGGGTCGCGCATCCCCAGCTGTCGCGCGATGTCGTCGCGGACCACCTCGGTGGCGGTAGCCGTGAGTGCGAGGATCGGCGGTCTGCCAAGCCGCTTGGCGATTGAGCCGAGGACGAGGTAGTCGGGGCGGAAGTCGTGGCCCCACTGGCTCACGCAGTGCGCCTCGTCCACAACGAAGAGGCTCACCTTGCGCGTGAGCAGACGCTCGAAGAATTCGCGATCCTTGAAGCGCTCGGGCGTGACGTAGAGAATCTCTCCGCCGGTGCCGTCCTCCATCCGCTGCTTCGTGTCGCGTGATTCGGCGGTGGAGAGATGCGAGTGCATCGCGAGTGCGTCCACGCCTTGCAGCGCGAGCTTGTCCTGCTGGTCCTTCATGAGCGCGATGAGCGGGCTCACGATGACCGTGAGTCCGGGGAGCATCAGCGCGGGAAGCTGGTAGACGAGCGACTTCCCGCTGCCCGTAGGCATGACGACGAGTGCATCGCGTCCCTTGAGAAGGGCATCGATGGACTCCCACTGTCCTTCCTGAAACTCTGCGTGGCCAAACCGCTCGACCAACACGCGTTGAGCGGCGTCGCGTATGCGGTGCGCCGAAAGCATGCCCTCGACAGTCGCACGATCCGTTCCCCGGCACGACTCTTCCAACGGGTGGCCGTGGTGACGGTCGTCACTGCCGTATCATCGTGACATTCACTCGTTCGGGACTCGATTGCCACTTCGCCCTCGTCTTCCGCGTCGCGGCCCTCCTGTCGCGGGCGCCTCGAACGCTCCCGTGGGGCCAGAGGTCGGCACCCGGTTGTCCGCGCAGGAAATTCACACGAACGTGCTGGAGCAGGCGAAGGAGGAGATGGGCCGGCCGGCGTGGGACCTTTTCTGGTCGGCGGTGACGGCCGGGCTGACGATCGGCTGGAGCTTCGTGGGGGGTGCGTACGCCGCGACTCTCGTGGCGCCGGAGTATAGGCAGGCGGTTTTCGCGGCGGTCTATCCGCTGGGATTCATTCTCGTGATCATCGGGCGGAGCCAGCTCTTCACCGAGAACACCCTCGAGCCGGTGATTCCAGTGCTCGCCAAGCCCTCAGCCCACACGCTCGGCCGGATGCTGCGACTGTGGGCGATCGTGCTCGCGGGGAATTTGGCGGGTGCTGCGCTCTTCGGCCTCCTTTTCGCGAAGACCCCGGTGGTTGGATCCGAGGTGCGGGAGAGCATGCTGAGCCTTTCGAGCGGGTTGCTGGCAGGATCATTCGGCGCGCAGTTCTACCACGCGATCTTTGCGGGGTGGCTGATCGCCCTCACCGCGTGGCTGGTGTCGGCGACGTCGCAAACCGGAGCGCAGATCTTTCTGATCTGGCTGACGACCTCGCCCATTGCCGCGCTCAACTTCCGCCACTCGATTGCGGGTGCCGTAGAGGTGTTTTTCGTGGCGGCGGGCGGAACCGCGACTTGGGCGAGCGCGCTCGGAGGGTTCGTCGCGCCCGCAGTGCTCGGCAACATAGTCGGCGGCGTGATCTTCGTGGCGATGCTGAATCACGGTCAGGTCTCTGCAGCGCGCGGTTGACCATGACTTCCTCGATCGTTAGCCTTTTCACAGATTATTCGGCACATTCTGCCAACTCGCGCGCCGGCGTTGCTGGTGCGCGGGGCGGCTCGTCGTGTACCTGCATGAACATCAACGGCTCAGTGCGCTTCCCCTCCCGCCATCGCTCGATGCGTCGCACGCTCCGGCTCCTGGCCGCCGGCGCAGCGTTGCTCATCGCGCCGACTTTGAGGGCACAGGATGGCGTGCGCGAGACTCCGCCCTACGAGGCTCCAAAGCCGTTCGCGGCGTTCAGCAAATCGGCGATGTCGATGCGCGACAGCCTCGTGTCGCTTGCGCGGGCGCAGATCGGGACCAAGTACGTCCATGGTGGCGAGTCGCCGACGCGTGGTTTCGATTGCAGTGGTTTGGTGCGCTACATCGTGGCCGCCCTGCATATCGTGGTGCCGAGGACGGCGGCGAGGCAGGCGTTCGCTGGCGGAGCGGTGCCGAGGGACACGTCGCAGATGCTCCCTGGGGACCTGGTGACGTTTGGCCGAGGCAAGGGCGGGATCTCGCACATCGGGATCTACGTCGGCAACGGGCGCATGGTGCACGCGAGCGCGAAGGCCGGCGAGGTGATCGAAACGGATCTGCTCAAGCCGAAGGTGGCGGGGCCCAAGCGTTGGCGGGGGACGCGGCGGCTGGTGGCGGATGACAGCGTGGCGGTGGACAGCGCTTCGTAGGGCTTGGTCGGGCACACTTGGGAGGCTGCACATGACAACCTGGACACTCGAGCGGGCCAGAGATCGGCTCTCAGAGCTTGTGCGCCGAGCGCTTGCGCACGAGCCGCAGCTTGTCACGCGCGAAGGACAGGAGGCGGTGGTCGTGGTAGCGAAGGAGGACTATGAGCGTCTCGTCGCCCCCGACAACCTGCTGGATTTCCTGAGGAACTCGCCGCTCGGGGAGGCAGTGCGCGCTGGAGAGATTCCGGAGGACGCGTTCGATCGTCGACGCGATCTCGCTCGCGATATCGAGCTGTAACGCCGCGAGATCGACTGTTTTCGAGAACGCGCGGAGCAGCGCGCCTACACCATGCGCTACCTCCTCGACACGAATGTAGTCTCGGAAACTCTGAAGCGCGCGCCCGAAAAAGGCGTTGTGCGCTGGATCGAACAGCAGTCCGGAATCGATCTTTGCATTAGCGTGTTGACGCTTGGCGAGTTGACGATCGGCATGGAGCTCGCTCCTCCCGGCTGGCGAAGAGACAAGCTACAACACTGGATTTCACGAGAGCTGCCAAGTCGATTCGCGGGCCGATTACTTCGAGTCGACGCCCCTATTGCGAAGGAATGGGGTCGACTCTCCGCCTCGGGCCGCGCAACGGGTCGAGAGCTTCCTGCCACCGACGGAATGCTGCTCGCGACGGCGGCGGTCCATCGCCTCGTTTTCGTAACCCGAGACGAGAGAGACTGCTCCAATCGCGGCGTCTCGATCTTCAATCCGTGGATGTGAATCGTGTCGCGGAGATCGCTCAACTCATCGAGTCTTTCGGCAGTGTGCGATCGGAGCGACCGCGAAGCCCGTCAAGCGACTTGGCGCTCGCCGCGAGCTGGTCGGCAGCGGACGTCGGCCAGGTACTTTCGGAGAAGGGGAAGGGCTCGAAACAGGACAATTTGTTGTAGCGCGGCCGATCTTCTAGCGTTCCCCCGGTTGCTGGCGCATGGTGCACGCGAGCGCGAAGGACGGCTAGGTGATCGAGACGGATCTGCTCGAGCGAAGGTGGCGGGTCCGAAGCGGTGGCGGGGGACGGCGGTAGCTCGTGCCGGACGATAGCGTGGTGGCGGACAGCGTCCTCCAACGCTCACGTCGCACTATCGCGTCCGTCGCGCTTTCTGCTGTACCGCCAGAGCAAGACACACAGGCCAGCGAACACAGCGAGCGCCCATCCCTCCGATCGCAACAAGGGAATACCCAATCGCTCTCCCAGGTTGAACTCGCCGAGCAACCCGAAGCTGGAGGCGGCAGCGACTGCGATCGCCGCTATAGCGCCACCGGCGATGAGCCCGGAGCTGAACAAGACTCCAGGCTGAAACGGGTCCTCGACCTCACGCGCCAATTTCCGTTTGGAGAAATGGGAGATTAGCGCGCCGAGCAGCAGCGTCGCGGTGGCCGATAAGGGCAGGTACATACCGACGGCGAACGGCAGCGATCGCACTCCGCATAGCTCTAGCACGAGCGCCACCACTACGCCCGCTAGCAGCAGTCGCCAGCGCATTCGATGTGTGAGCAGCCCCTCTACGAGAATCGCCATCACCTGCGCCTGCGGCGCCGGCAGCGCCGCCGTGCCGATGTGCTGTGTCTCGTGGAAAGCGAGCCGGTGATCCGGAGTCACCAGGTATCGTCCAGCCGGGACGCTGCCGCCGGCGCTCACCGCGTAGACGTCGTAGCGTTGCCCTTTCAGGACCACGCCGCTGTCCATGAGTTGGCTCGCAGCGGGAAGCGGCGCGGACGCGACCGGCACCGGCGCCTCCGAATCGCCGTTCAGCCACATGAGCGTGAAACCGATCACGAACACCGACGTCAACACGCCAACCACGAGCCCCAACTGCTGCAGCCTGGGCGACGCACCGAGGAGATATCCCGTCTTCAGATCCTGCGCGGTCGTTCCGGCATTGGAGGCGGCGATGCAGACGATCGCACCAATGCTGATGGCGATTGCCTCGTACGCTTTGCCCGTCCACCCGGCCGCGACGAATAGCAGGCAGGTTAGCATCAGCACCGCGATGGTGATCCCCGAGATCGGATTCGCAGACGACCCCATGATGCCCGTGATGCGCGCGGACACCGCGACGAAGAAGAAGCCGAAGATCGCGACGAGCACCACCGACACGACGTTCGCCGAACCGCTCGGGTTGATCCGCACCACGAGAAGGGCGTAGAGGCACACGAGCAGCAGCAGCGATCCGGCGATGACGCCGAGAATCGGAAGATCTTCGTCGGTCTTCGCGGTGACGAGCGCGGCGGTACGTCTTGCCACCTTCGTTACGCCGCGCACGCTACTCGCCACCGAGGAGACGACCGTTGGCATCGTGTCGACGAGCAGCAGCGCGCCGCCGGCGATCACTGCCCCCGCACCGATGTAGCGAATGTAACTCGACCAGATGTCGCCCGGCGTCATCATTCCGATTGCGACGCGCGACGGATAAATCGGCGTGGGGAGTTGCTCCCCGAAGAAATAGATGAGTGGGATGATCACGATGCCGGACATCACCGATCCGGCGGCGATGACCCGTGCGACCGGGAGGCCGATCAGCGTGCCGATGCCGAGCAGCTCGGGCGCGAGATCCATGCTTAGCACCGCCCCGCGTAGTCCGCTCGTACTCCACGCGATCGTCGACGGCCAGAGCTGCAAGCCGCTCATCAAGAGCTTGTACACGCCGCCGAACGTGAGCCCGTAGAACACGAGTCGCGCGAACTCCCCGCCCTTCTCGCCCGACAGCAGGATGTCCGCGCACGCGGTGCCCTCGGGGTATGGGAGATTGCCGTGCTCCTTCACTATCAGATATTCGCGCAGCGGAATCATGAACAAAACGCCAAGCAGGCCGCCGATCAGCGCGAGCCAGAAGATGCGCCAGAGCTCGAGCCGGTAGCCAAGAAATAACAGCGCCGGGATCGTGTACACGACGCCAGCGGCAATGGATTCCCCGGCCGAGCCGACGGTCTGCACGATGTTCTTCTCGAGCGTCGATTGACTGCCCAATCGCTTGAACACCGTGATCGCGAGCACCGCGATCGGCACCGACGCGCTGAAGTTGAGCCCAACCTCGAGTGCGACGTACACCGTGACCAATCCGAACACGACACCGAGCAGCGCGCCGAGGGCGACGGCGCGAAAGGTGAACTCACTGCGAGCGGCGGTCATGGCGCCGTCATGGCACGCGTCACGCGGAGGCGGCGGCGGAGACAGGCGCACCGCGAGCCCTCCGTCGCGCGACGAAGTAATAGATGATCGTGAGCACACCGAGCCACGGCAGGCCAGAGATCAGCGTGATGCGCATGCCCTCCACCCACCACGTCGTCACCAGAATCGCGACGATCGAACCTGCGCCGATGATCGACGTGTATGGATATCCGATCAGTCGTACCGGAAGACGCGGCCCGCCGCGCGCGATCCATCGCGGACGAAACGCGAGATGCGTCACGAAGATCATGAGCCACACGAACAGGCCGCCGAAAAGCGAGATGCCGAAGAGATAGACGAACGCTCTCCCCGGAGAGGCGAGCGCCACGATCAACGCCACTGCCAGCCCCGCCGCGGATGCGAGTAGTGCCCGCAGCGGGGTGCCGCGTGTCGAGACGCGGCCAAGCGATGCGGGCGCGTAGCCGCCTCGCGCGAGCGAGAACAGCATGCGGCTCGCCATGTAGAGGTTGCAGTTCATACTCGACGCCGCAGCCGTGATGACCACGAGATTCACCACGTGCGCCGCCGCCGGGATCCCTACCGACCGAAATACGCTCACGAACGGGCTCGCCGTGATGCTCGACCCTGGCTGTATGGTGTTCCATGGCACGATGCCGATAAGTACCGTGACCGCGCCCACGTAGAACAGGATCAGCCGCCCCACCGTGCGGCGCATCGCGCGCGGCACGGCGGTCTCAGGATCCTTCGCCTCACCTGACGTGACCGCGACGACCTCTGTTCCCATGAAACTAAAGATCACGAAGACCATCGCCATCCAGACGCCCTTCCACCCCGTTGCGAGGAAGCCGCCGAACTCCGTGAAATTCGCAACGCCGATCCCCTTACGGGGGCCGACGCCGATCAGCAGCCCGATGCCGAGCACGATGAACAGCACGATCGCAACGACCTTGATCATCGCGAACCAGTACTCGAAGGTGCCGAAGCTGCCGACGTTGCGCGCGTTGACGTACACGAGAGCCACAGAAAAGCCGAGAATCCACAGCCACGCGGGCGTCCCCGGAAACCACCACCGACAGTAGATCGCCACGGCCGTCGCCTCGGCGCCGATCGCGATGCACTGCGCGGCCCAGTACGTGTAACGCATCGCGAAACCGGCCCACGGATTGAGGTAGATTTCCGCGTACACCCCGAAGGATCCCGCCGTGGGGTGCGCGACAGCCATCTCGGAGAGCGCACCCATGAACAGGAGCGCAATCACCGCGCCGATCAGATAGCTCACGATGACACCCGGACCCGCAATGCGTACGGCGAGCGCGCTCCCGAGAAAGAGCCCGGTGCCGATGGCACCGCCGATCGCGATCATGCCGAGCTGGCCAACGGTGAGCTGACGCGAGAGCTGCTCGCCCTCCTCGATCTCGCCGCGCCCGTCCGCGGGATGGCGCGGCTCGAGAATCACACCGGCATCATCAAGTGGCGCATCTCTTCGAGCACGTTCAGCGCAGCGTGTACGTCGGCGAGGTCGTTGTAGACGTGAAAGGCGAAGCGGACGCCATCCATGCGCGTGGAGACGACGACGCCACGCTCCGTGAGTCGTTCGAGTGCGGCCGCCGGATGCTTGGCGCGAAGCACGACCAGCGGCCCGACGCTCGTGCTCGGCGTCTTCGTCGCGATACCGAGTGCGCGAGCGCCGTCGAGGAACGTCTGCGCCAACCGCTCCACCTGCGCCGCGACGTTCTCCATCCCGATGCTCGTGAGCAGCGAGAGTGCGGGCCCCGCACCATAGATGCTCGGGATGGGCGGTGCACCATTTTCGAAGCGGCGCGCAGTGGGCGCCAGATCGAGATGCTGCGTGTCGAACGCGAAGATGTCTCGCTGTGCGAACCAGCTGGTCATCGTCGGCCTAAGCGTCTCGATGAGCTCACGACGCACGTACAGAAATCCGAGCCCGGGAGGACCGAGCAAGTACTTCAGCGTTCCGGTGACGAAGAAGTCCACGCCGAGCGCTTTGACGTCGATTGGCCGCGTGCCGCAATCCTGATAGCCGTCGAGAAATACCAGTGCGCCATTGTCGTGCGCGAGCTTCAGGATCGCCGGCACGTCGGAGCGAAAGCCGTTGAGAAAGGAGATCTGCGTGATGGGGACGATATGCGTACGCTCGTCGATAGCGCGCGCGTACGACTCGATCGGAATCGTGTTGTTGACGCCCTTAAGAAACTCGACCCGCGCTCCACGCGGCTCCTGCGCGAGCCAGATCTGACCCATGGTGGGGAACTCGTACTCGCTCATCACGACCGCATCTCGCGAATCGAACTGAATCGCGCTTGCGATCGGATTGATCCCGCCTGACGCGCTGTTGATGATCGCGACCTCGTCCGGCTCCGCATTGATGAATCGCGCGAATGACTCGCGAAGGCGCTCGTACACGCCCACCCACTCGTCCCACGGCGCCGCGGACGTCCTCCAGCTCGTGAGATATGCCGCGAAACCCGCCTCCACCGCGGTCGATAGCGCGCCCTGCGAACAACTGTACAGATACGTTTTCCGATCGAGAATCGGGAAATTGGCTCGTATGTCCTCGACCTGAGTGCTCGTCAGCATGCCATTCCCTGTAGTGAGTCGTCTCTTTCCGTCGACGGTTTCTACTGCTCCGCCATCAGCTTTTCGATGTCCGTTGCTTCGATCGGAATGCTCGCGGACAAGTTTTTGTGGCCAGTCGCGGTCACGAGAATGATGTCCTCGACGTGAATCACGATGTTCTTCTTCGTGTCGATGATTCCCGGCTCGACGGTGAAGATCATCCCGGGCACCATCGGCTTGTCGTAGTCGCCGGGGTCGTGGGCGTCCATGCCGATGAAGTGACTCGTCGCGAAGGTGAAGTACTGATCGAGATTGTATTTGTGCAGGGTGGCTACGGCGATGTCGTTGACCTGCTTGAACGTGGCGCCAGGGCGAATCGCTGCGATCGCGGCGCGATGCGCTTCCAGCACCGCATCGTAGTATTTGCGCTGCTCGGGAGTGAACTTCCCGGACACCGGCACCGTGCGACTAAGATCGCTGGCGTAGTGCTTGTATTCGGCGCCGACGTCGAGCATCACGAGATCGCCGTTTTCCATCTGGTGCACGGCCGACGAAGGCTCGGAGCTCTTCTCGACGTCGGCGGCCGACAGCGGCTGCACCGTACGTGTGAACGGCGCGATGTAGATGAGAGACGGATAGGCTCTGCGCGACGCACCCTGCTTCTCGAACTCAGCCAGCGCCACCGCGTCGACCTTCTCGTCCGTCATCCCGGGACGGCACGCCTTCATCGCCGCCACGAGGCCAGCGCTCCCTATCTGTATGACTTTCGAGATCATCATCATGTCTGCGGAATCGTGCCGGATGCGCAACTCGTCGAGGAGCGGCGACGCATCCCTCAATTCGACCGAGGGGACAAAGGATTTGATACGCGTGGCGAGCTGCACGCGTGCCGGCACTTCCGTGGAGAGGCTGAAGTATCTCGGGTAGTTGAATGCCACCGGCTTCGTCGGCGTGAGCGACAGCACTCGCGACATCTCCGACGACACAGGCTTCCGCTTCCGCTCCGTGAAACGCTTGATCGAATAGTCGGTGAGCGCGTCACCGAGCATCGCCTCGAACTTGTCCGCGGAGATGACCGTCTTCACTCCGCTCCGCGCGCGCGCCGCCTCGATCTCCTTCTCCGGAACGAAAAGAATCTCCGGATAGAGCGTCGACTGCGGGACGAGCACCAGCGTCGAGTTCCGTGCCTCGACTCCCGTCAGGTAGAGAAAATCGTGGTTGTCGCTGTCATCGATCAGGTACTCGGTGAGCCCCGTTTGATTCTTCTCCACGCTTTGAATGACGACGATGCCGTCCTTCGCCAGCCTCGCGAGATGCTGTCTGCGTATCCGATAGCTCGCCGAGTCGATGCTCTGCGCGTGCGCGGAAGCGATCGAGATGAGCGACAATGCGACGAGACACGCTAGCGAGCGCGCGCGCGTGGGAGACACCCACGACGAAGATTCCCTCATGACATTCCTCCGCATCCGTGACTTGCACACCCGCGCGAGCCCCGCTCGTCGCGGATCGACGATCGTACGATCCTCACTGCGCTCGAGAGCGCTCTACTGCCCGCAGAAAACGTAGAATCTCAGCGTCGTACCGCTCCGGCTCGATGATGTTCACCAGGTGCGCCCCTCCCGGGATCACGACTTTCTGCGCCCCGGGGATGAGAAAGGCGAGCGCGTCCGCGGAGATCTGGAAAAAGGGGAGATCCTCTCCGCCAACCAGCACGAGCACCGGAGTCTTGATCTCGCTCAGACGCTTAATTGCCGGCACCCCGCTCGCATGTCCGGGAACCATCTTCAGCACGTCATCGCCCGCGTACTGAGCGACGATGTCTGCGATGAACGCCGCGACTTCCGGTCGATCCGCTGGGACGTGGTTGATCGGATTAGCGAGCCACTGCCGCCGAAATTCGGCCATTCCCGACTTCTGCATCAACTCGCGCACGGATTCCGCTCCCGAAAACGGCCCCGTCTCCGGAAGCACGAAACCATCGATCGGCGCGCCGTGGAGTATGAGCGCGTCCACCTGATCGGGGTGATCTAGCGTGAACTGCTGCGCGACCGCGCCTCCCTGCGAGTGCCCGACGATGTACGCGCTCGGAATCTTCAGATAGCGCAGCAACGCCTCGAGATCCTGCGCGTCGTGCTCGGCCGATTGCTCCACGCCGACGGCACCCGGCGATCGGCCAAAGCCTCGACGGTCGTAGCGCACGACCATGTAATAGCGCTTCAGGTCGCGCGCTTGCTCATCCCACATGCGCGCGCTCATCGGCCATCCGTGGATCAACACCAGCGGATGGCCGGTTCCTTCCACCTCGTAGTAGATCTTCGCGCCGTTGATGTTCGCGTACTGTCCCTGCGCATTCGCC
Source organism: Gemmatimonadaceae bacterium (assembly GCA_025450815.1). Lineage (GTDB taxonomy): Bacteria > Gemmatimonadota > Gemmatimonadetes > Gemmatimonadales > Gemmatimonadaceae > FEN-1250. Next base: position 16,737 of record JANWLO010000163.1, on the reverse strand, counting down.
TCGCACGAGAGAAGCGAGCAGGCCAGCAGCGCGACGCCGGCAACCGACCTCCCGGTCACGCTCCCGGCAAGGCGAATCACGGAAGTTGGGCGCTTACGACGGGCTTCACCGCGCCCTCCGGGCCCGTGTCCCAGTGCTGCGCAGTGGAAACGTTCGGCATCCCCCAGTCGTGGCCGTTCCATCCATCAAAGCCGTCCATGTAAAACGCCCAGAATCCGGTCGTCATGTCGCTGATCACCACGAGGCCATCGGCGTCGCGCACCTGCACGCCCCACGCGCCGTTCGCAACGCCGTGGTCGCGTGGGTCGGTGCTCGGATCGGCGATGTACTCGCGAGAGCAACATCCCGCGCTGTGCGGCCCGTCGTAGGTGTGATAGAAGCCGACCGTGTACGGATCGGTCGGATCCATCATGTTGAACACCTGGAGTCCATCCTCGTACGCCGAGACGAAGACGTACGGCCACCGCACCTCATGATTGTGCGGCAGGTCGTGCCAGTCGGCCGTCCATGCGCCGATAGGCTGGGAGATCGTAGCCGCCTTGCCATCGAGGCCCGGCTTCAGGTCAAACAGCCGCAGCGGCGCGTACTGATACTCCGTTTCCGTCACCGCGTATCGCCCATCGGGCGACGGCGTGATCGTATGCCCCGAGAGCACGCCCATCACGCCGGTGATAGACGTGATCAGCTTCGGCTGTTCGGGCTTCGAGACATCGAAAATGAAGTACCCGCCCCGCCCAGCGCCGTAGAATTTGTCCTGGTGCGTCGCCGGATCGTATCCCACCCAATAGTCGTGGAAGGACCCCACGATACTGTGATCGTTTTGCGCGAGCCGATCCGGATTCGTGATGCGGCCCACGAGACCCTGATTCGGTGCGCCCGCGAGCAGCTTGTCCATGTCGAAGATCTGCGCGTACGGCTTGGCGGACGTCGAGGTGAAGAGCAGGACGCGACCGTCGGAGTGCTTATACGTGTAGATGTTATGGAAGCCGCCCGGCGCGTCGGGCGCATGGATGCGTGCGACCTCCTTCACCTTGCTGGTGTCGGGCAGCCCCGTCACGTCGAACACGATCGCGCCGAGATCGGCATCCGGCGAGCCGGGGCTGAACTGGAAGCACTGCACGTAGTAGTAGCGGCCGTGCGTCTTGAAATAGCGCCCGCGCAGCGCGCCGAGTCCCTTGTGCAGCTCGGGATTCTCGATGTTCCACGTATAGATCACGTGCGCCTTCTCCTTCCCGACATCCTTGACGCTGATGATGCTGAAGCCGGTGGGCTGATAGATCCCGCGCGACACGTACACGTACGGTCGGCTCATTTCCTGCTCGATGTCGATGTCCGCCACCCGCAGGTAGCCGCCGAGCGGAATGTGCGCGACCATGTGGACGTTCGCGCTTCCGGCTTGCCCGGGCGCGGGGTGCCGTGTGGGCGTCTGCGCACGCGATGCGACGGACACGAGGAGCGCCGCCATGCACGCCCACGAACTCGCTGCGGTGTACCAGTGCCGATTCGACATATCGTTCTCCGCTCCCGGTGCCAGTGATCTTTCGTGTTTCACTCGTTCAGCTCGCGTCGACCTTGATCGTGGCCATCATTCCCGACTCGACGTGCTCCCCGATGTGGCAGTGCAGCATCCACGTGCCCGGATTCGACAGATCGAGGAGAAGATCCACGGTCGACCCAACAGGGATGATGGCGGTGTCTTTCCAGACGAGATACGGATTGGGCTTTCCATCGCGCGCGACGACCAGAAAACGCTCGCCGTGCAGATGAATCGGATGATTCATCGGGTGCTTCGATGATGGATCGTTGTAGATGCGGAGTTTGATGACGTCGCCTTGCTTATAGTGCCACGCGATCGCCATGTTCTCTGCTCCTGTCTTCGCATCCCGAATGATCCAGCGCACCTCCTTCCCGGTCGCGACCCAGTTCATGTCAGACATGCCGTCGGACCACTCGAGCGGCGGTCGGAACAGCGTGTCGACGCTCATAAACTGCATCACCGGAATCGGCAGGTCGTGGATGCTGGTGGTGAGCACCATCTCCTCGTCCGGCGGCCGGTCGAAGAACTTCCGGTAGCGATCGATGTCGCGCGCCGCGGCTGTGTCCTCGTGCAGTGCGGTAAACGCCGCGCTTGGCGCAACGGCGGCCCGTCCGGATACCGCGACGTGCCCCATCGTATCGACGTTTGCCGCGAAGACTCCGAAGAAGTGATCGACGGTCTGCACCTCGTTCACCATTGCGACGTCGCCTGGTTTGCCGAACATCACATCCACGATGTAGCGCTCGCCCGGCGCGATCACGATGCTTCGCACCATGACCTCGCGCGTGTACGCCCCGAGATCCGAGGCGATGAGCTTCATCGGCGCATCGCCGAAACTGATGTTGAACGTCCGCGCGCTCGCGACGTTTGTCAGCATCAGGCGAACCACCTCGCCCGCCGCGACGGCGAGATGCCAGCGCGGCTCGCCATTTACGAGCAACACGTTTCCAAAGCGCCCCATTAGCGCGAAGTTCGGGGCGTCCCTTCCGTACGAGATGACGCTGTCGCCGTCGAGCAGCAGATCGCTCAGAATCAGGAACTCCTGGCGCGCCGGCGGTGCATTCGCCGGCGGAGTGCGCGGCTCGACATAGATGTTGCCGTAGAGTCCCATCGGAAGCGCGATATCTTCGCGCACGTGATCGTGGTACCAGAACACGCCGGCGTCGGGACAGTGCACGGCATACACGAAGGTGCCGCCCGGCGCGACTGCCGGCTGCGTGACGCCCGGTGATCCGTCGAACGCGTTCTTCACGCGCACACCGTGCCAGTGAATCGTCGCCGGTTGATCGATTCCATTCCGAAAGCGCACGTAGAACGTCGCGCCCTGCGGCACCAGGAAGCGCGGCCCCGGCGCCTCGCCGTTGAAGGCGTACGTCGCGAACGTGTGCCCGCCGATTGTCCGCTGCACCAGCGACGTCGAAAGCGTCACGGTGTCGCCATCGTGCACGCGAAGCTCCGCGCTCGGCAGCGCCTTGCGAAGCGTGCGCGCATCGCGGCCGGCGCCGACGCGAAAGTCCCCAGACGCGGGCAGCACGTTCTCGAGCCCCGGCATCATCGGACTCTTCATCATCGGCACGATCGTACGCCCGCTCGACGCCTCGAGTGTGTCGGTCACGGCGCTCATTCCCGGCATGCCTTCCATACCGGGCATGCCCGCCAGCTTGGACGAGTCGCGGCGTGCGCTGTCGACACCCTGACCCTCCGCGGTGAAGGAAACGTTGACGAGCAGGAGAATGAAAACGGCGGTACGACCCACACTTCTCATCGATGACCCAGCTGTCTTAGAACGGCGGTGTGCCGTTGTTGTAGAACGGATGATCCGCGAACGATCGCATGAGGGAGCTTGGCGATCGTCCGACAAGTACGATCGCGCCGCTCCATTTCTCCCCCACCTTCTCCGGCTCGGCCGTCACGACGACCGTGAACTTGTTCCAGTCGGCCGTGGCATGAAGCACCGAGTCGTTCCTAATGGCGCCGAGCCTGCGCACCACGTCGAGATTCGGCGATGCGAGCCACGCCTGGTAACCGGCGTAGTCACCCAGCCACGCGACCGGAGGCAGGTCGTGCGTGGTGATGTCGAGATCGTACACGATGCGGCCGTCGCGCGAGACAGCGAGCGCGAACGGAGACATCGCCGGCGTGAGCTCCACCCATCCCGCAGCGCGCGGCGCCTTACCGGTGCCGGCGAGCCGGAAGCGCGGTGGGCCAGGTGTGGTAAATCCCAGCGTGGTGCACACGACCGCTACCGCGCCCACGATGAGCATCGACGACTGTGCGCGCTGCCGCACTACTCGCGACCAGACGTCGGAGTGCGTGCGCAATGCCGCTGCCTGAGCATGGCACTCACGATCATGGCGCTTTCTTCGCCGCTCTCGCCTTGGCGCGCGGCGCCACAGCCGCTGGCAGCTTGGGCGCCCCCTCCGGGCCATTCACCCAATCCTGTACGGTGGAGATGTTCGGCATCCCCCAATCGTGGCCGTTCCATCCGTCGAAACCATCCATGTGCAGAGCCCAGAATCCTGTCGTGATGTCGCTGATGACGATCAGTCCATCTGCGTTGCGGACGGCGATCCCCCACGCCCCATTGAGCACGCTTCCCGAGCCCGCGCGCAGGCTCACCTCGGCCGTGTCCGGACGGGCCACCTGTGTGACGCCCGCCATCGTCGGTCCATCGTACGTGCGGTAGTAGCCTACGGTGACTGGATTCGTGGGGTCGAGCATGTTGAACACCTGCATGCCATCTTCATACGCGGACACGAACACGTACGGCCAGCGCACCTCGTGATTGTGCGCGAGGTGCTTCCAGTTCGCCGCCCAGGCGCCGATGGGCTCGGAGATCGTCGCGACCTTTCCTTCGAGTCCGGGTTTCAGATCGAAGATGCGGAGCGGCGAGTACTGATATTCCGTTTCGGTCACGACGTAGCGCCCGTCGGGCGTGGGCGTGACGGTGTGACCGCGGCCGAACGACGAGAACACCGCGCCCGGCGCCACCGTGATCGACGTCAGCAGCTTCGGCGTCTCCGGCTTGGTCACATCGAACACGAAGTAGCCGCCAGGCTGAGCGCCCCCGTAGAACTTGTCCTGGTGCGTGATCGGATCGTACTCGACCACGAAGTCGTGATATCGGCCCGTCGCGCCGGGCACCGGCACGCGACCGATATACCCCTTGTCCGGCGCACCTGCGAGAAACTTTCCCATGTCGTAGATGCTCGCGTACGTGCCCGTGAGCGTCGTCGTGAACATGATCGTGCGCCCGTCGGAGTGGCGATACGGAAAGACGTTGTGGAAGCCACCGGGGAGCGAGCATCCCGCCGTACCACCGCATTGCGGATTGGTGCCGAGACTCACCGCAGAGTTGGGCGCGAGAATCCGGCCCACTTCCTTGATCTTGCTCGTGTCCGGCAGCCCGGTGACATCGAAGACGATCGCGCCCAAATCGGCGTCCGGCGAGCCCGCGTCGAACTGAAAGCCCTGCACGTAGTAATTGCGCCCGTGGTACACGAACGTCTTTCCTTCCATGCCGCCGAAGCCACGATGCAGCTCCGGGTTTGCGATGTTGTACCGGTAGATGATCTTGGCATGCGACGGGTCCTTCACGCTGATCAACGTGAAACCAGCCGGGCTGTTGACGTCCTGCATCCGCGACACGTACACGTAGGGTCGCGTGATGTCCTGATCCATTGTAAGCCCGGCAATCGTCTGCGAGCGGCCGAGCGGGATGTGCGACAACAATTTTACGTTCGGCGTGTTCGGAACGAACAGCGCGCTACCGCTATCGGCGCCTTGCTGCGCACCAACGTTGCCCACAACAAGGAGCAAAGCGAGACCCGCCGCATTTGCGGCCTTCCCTGCCGTAATCATTGGCCAAACACGGGGGCGCAGCCTGCGGGCGTTGGATTGCGTGGTAGACACTCGGCCTGCGGAAGCGGGAAACGCGAGATAATTTTGTGCGTTGGCAGATCGCGCGGGAGCTCGTTCAGTTTGCCGTATCGGCGCATGTCGATCCATCGATGTCCACCCTCCCAAAACAGCGTGTATCTCTTCTCGTACAACAGTTCGTCGAGCAGATCTCCGCTAAACGATGGAGCGAGGGGCGCTAATCCGCCGTCCTCCGTTCGTATGACGTTGATGTCATTGATAGCGTCTTGAGGATGACCCAATCCGATATTGGCTTCTGCGCGAAGCAGGATCAGCTCAGCATTCCGGATGATCGGAATTGGCGCCGTCGGACTGTTATAGACGGTGATCAGCAGATTAGACGTCACGCCCAGAAGCGTTTTCGGCGCGATTACCCTCACCTTCCTCGTGACACGAGCATCAATTGCCCCGCCGGGTTGGCTTTGCGCATCCGACACGAACGACGGGTGTGCGTAGTACTGCACGCCCGATGGATCATACAGAATGTTCAGGGCGTCGCCCGAATTGGTTGTGAACACGTCGTACGCGCCAACGTCCAGCGGGCCGGTCGTGGAAATGAACGATTGGCTGAGCGCGGTAAGCGCTGTCGAGTAGTCCTTCTGGTACACCGCAACGCGCGCGCGAAGCGCACGGTTTACCTGCGCGAACGTTTGGGGCGTGTTGAAGCCATCAAAGCCGGACGTTAGAAGGAACGGAAAAGCGGATCCACCGGCGAGCAGTTTCGTATTTGCGTCGTCGAGTAGCTTTGCGATGCTGTCCAGGGCTTCGGGCTGCGTCTTGATCGGACCGGGCGGCTCGGAGGGATCAGCGCTTACTTCCATCGGAATGCCGCTCGAGTCGCGAGCGTCGAGCAGATTGAGGAAGTCGCGCGCCTGGATCGTCTCCGCGAAGCCGCGCGTCGCGCTCTTCTGATCGTCCGTGAGGTCCGCAACTTTGTCGAGCGCCGCGAGCAGCAAGTTTGCCCCGCGAATGTTCTTGAACGGGTTGCGCCAGAGAAAAATGTCTGCGCCAAGACTGCCGCCATCGATCGGGCCGATGAGTAGCTCGCTGATGAAGCGTGGCTCGTTGTTGCACAGGCAATAGCCCTCGCGCCCGAGAGTCCCCATCATGAAGATGTAATCCGGCATCTCGGTACGCGTGCCGAACATCAATCCCTGCGCGAGTGCCTTCACCGCCGCCACGTTCGGCGCGCCCGTGACGGTGCCCGTCGACGTGGCATTGTCGTCGGGGGAATCAAGATTCGAACATCCGATTACAAGCAGGAGCACGGCAGCCGACGCGACAATCTCGAATGCGCCGCGGCGTTGCGTCTGCAGTAGAGTGCGCATGGGCTCAAAACTCCGCGTTGACGCCGAACCAGAAGGTCCGGCTTGCCGGGAATGCGAACAGCTCGAAGTTGCGCGCAATGGGTTGGTTCCCGAAGTGGCTGACCTCCGGATCCGTTCCATCATAGTGCGTGAACGTGAGGAGATTGCGTCCGCTCAACGTCAGCGCGAGTGACTGCAACCCTCCCAGTCGATGGCGCACCCACTCGACAGGAACGTCGTACGTGAGGTTCACCTCGCGCAACTTCAGGAACGAAGCATCCTCGACGTAGGTTGAGGTATGTCCAGGGAATTGCGCCAGCCGGTACGCACCCTTCGTCGTCGCGACGCCATCCACCGTGATCGGATCCCCCCAATCGGGCGTGGTTCCTGCCTGGTCGTATGTCAGCTTGGTCACGTTGATGTTGTCACCGCCCACCTTCCAGTTCCACAGGAAACCGAGGTGCATGCGCTTGTATCGCACGGTGTTCTGCAGCGACATGATCACCTTCGGATTGAAATCGCCAACCTGCCCGAGCTGAATCGTGCCGTCGGGAAGCGTCACGTTGCCGACGATCTGCGTCGCCGACTTCCCTTGCTCAATCTCGTTCGTGCCGATGTTGGTGCCGAATCCGAGACCGACGAACGCCGGGACCGGCAACTCCTGGACTAGGCTCGCGTCGTGGTACGCGGATCCGGTAAGCGTCCAGTCGAGGTTTTTTCGCGAGTAGGGTACGACTGTGAGGCTCGCCTCCACTCCGCGATCGCGAAGCGTGCCGCCGTTGAAGAACTGGCTGAGGTAGCCCGTGGACGGCGAGAGCGTGCGCTGAAGCAGCAGATCCGTGATCGTCTTCTGATAGACCGTGAACTCCAGAGTCGCCTTGTTTTTGAAGAGCTGCGCGTCGAAGCCCATCTCGATCTCGCGCTGGCGCTCCGGGCGGAGATCAGTTGCCGAGGTGCTGAGTCCGGGCGCGAGACCGGGGAGCGCCTCGATGTTCTCGGAGGTGAGCACCGTGAATTTCTGCCCGTACAGTGGACGGTTGCCCGATTCGCCGTACGCGGCGCGGAGCTTCAGCTCGTCGAGAATTCCCGGCGCGACCGTGAAGCGATAGGACGCCGCCGCCTTCGGGAACCAGTATAGTTGCTTTGTGTCGGAGTTCGCGCTGCTTTGATCGCCGCGAACGCCGACCGTGAGGAGCAACCGCTCCGAGAGCATCAGGATTTCTTCCTGGCCGAACACGCCGACATCCTTGATGTTCTCGATGTCTTCCGCCACCTGCACCGCCGTGCCTGTGCCGACGTTCGGCAAGCCGCCAATGAGATTTTGGGCCAGCGTGCGCCCCGTATTGAGAGCCTGCGATTCGTACTGGCCGCCGATCGTCGTCGTCGCGGTCAAAGACTTGCCCGTGGGGGTGAAGCCGTGCACGGCGTACAAGCCAATGTTGCCATTGAGATTGTCACTCTTGGATAGCGCGGCGAAACCCGGCAGCGCGCCCGACGCCTCAAACTGCAGCTCGGGTGGCGCGAAGACCTTGTTGGTCTGATGGAATGCATCCACACCACCCGTGCCGACGAACTTGAGCGACTGCGTTTGCGTCTCGAAGAGATTGAGCGTCGCCGAGAGTGAGGCAACGTCGCGCCAGACCTCTTCATCGTTCTGCATGAGCGCCGCCGTCTGCAGCGGATTGCTCGGCGCAAATGGATTGTTCGGATAGACGCCGTTCACGGGAGCCAAATTGAAGAAACTCGGCGTGAACGGTAGAACAGCGTAGAACACGGCACCCGCGTTGTCGTTGTTGCTCAAGCCGCGCCCCGACTCCGAGTGAATCACCTGGTTGCCGAGTTGGAGCTTGAGACGCGAGCCGACGCTGTGATCGAGGTTCAACCGGAGTCCGGCCTTGTTATAGAATGTATTCTCGATGATTCCTGGCTCACGATTCACATAGGCGGACGCATAGTACTGCGTTGCATCCGAGCCACCACTCGCGCTCACGGTAGTCTGGCTTGAGAGTGGGTTGCGCCCTACGAGAGCGTCCTCATTGTTGTAGACCTTCCCCGGCACGAAATACGTTGCCGCAGTTGGACCAAACGCTGCTTCGGCGTCTTCGAGCGACGTGAACACGCGCGATCCGAGCTCGCGCGTCACGCCGGTCACTCCGAGATTCTGGCTGACGGTGTAGCGCGACTTGCCAGCCTTGCCGCGCTTCGTCGTGATGACCACGACGCCATTGGATGCTTTCGATCCGTAGACAGCTGCTGCAGACGCGCCTTTGAGTACTTCTATCGTCTCAATGTCCGCGGGATCCAGGTCGGAGATTCGATTGGTGGGGTTGTCTTCATTCCCCGCGATTCCCTGGCGCGGCGATGCTTGCGTAAGGAGATTGGTCGCCGGCTCGATCGATGCATCACTCACGATCACGCCGTCTACGACGTAGAGCGGCGTTGCCGATCCAATGACCGATGTGATGCCGCGAAGCCGGATCTGCATACCACCACCCGGCGCGCCCGTGTTGGACGAGATCTCGGCGCCGACCACCTTGCCCTGCAGCGCCATGTCGAGACTTGTTGCGGGCGCCTGCGAGAGCTGATCGGCATTTACCGTCGCGACGGCGTTGGCGGCGTTCCGTCGGGCGACCCCCGTCGCTTGACTGGTTACGACGATTTCCTCGAGGTGTAGCACGTCGCGAGATAGGGCGACCTCGATGGTCGCCTGCTCGCGCGGCACCTTCACCTCACGCGCGAGGTAACCAATGAGTCGCACACGCAGCGTCACCGCGGAGTCAGGCACGCGGAGCGTGAAGGTGCCGTCATCTTTGGCGTGCGTGCCGATGGATGTTCCCTTGATCGTGATCTCGGCAGCCGCAATCGGTTGTCCGGTTGACTGATCGATCACACGGCCACCGACGGACCGTTCCTGCGCCGCCAGGCTGGCGGCCAACACCACAACTGGAACGAGGGCTCGAACCATCATCCAAAACGCCCCCAAACTCAAGCGATGTTTCACACTGAACCCCCTCGATGACAGGGTGCGGAACAAACGAAAACGCGGGAATTGGGACCACACTCGAGGAATCTTGCTGGACACGAGCGAACTCGACTTGCAACGAGAGACGTGCGTGGCGACAAGAAAGTCGTCCGCTGCGCTTCCATGATCAGATCGCCCGCTCTGTCGCTTTCATTAACCATTTCTCATCATCGCCAGGGCGTGATGGACTTGATTGCGACGGTTTATAACTCAATATTTCAGGCTTACTTTACATCTACATATCTCATCTGTCAAGCTTTATCGACTCGCTGCCAACCTACGCTACGTGACCGGACCCCACAGGAGGCGCTCATGACCCTGCGTCAGCCCCGTTCGAGCGCGTGTAGCGCCCAGCCAGCATCACGCGCACGCGTCGCGCTCGGAGCCGCCCTCGCGACGCTCGCCCTCGCGACAACTCCGCTCACCGCGCAAAAGCTCTCGCCGGACATGCAGCAATTTGTGCGAGTGGACGCGCCAGTCTTCGCGCTCACACACGTACGGGTGATCGACGGCACCGGCGCACCGGCGCGCGAGGACGCGACGCTCGTGGTATCCGGCGGCAAGATCGAGAAGGTGGGCGATGCAAGCACGACCATTCCCGCCGGCGCGCGCGTGCTCGACATGCACGGCTATAGCGTGATCCCTGGGCTCGTGGGGATGCACGACCATCTCTTCTATACGGGAACGCTCGACCGCGATGTCGAAGGGAAGCTCGCACCGCCGGGACAAATGCTAGTGGAAGAGGGATTCACCTTTCCACGCATGTACCTCGCGGCCGGCGTCACCACGATTCGCACGACCGGCAGCATCGAGCCATACACGGATCTCAACCTCAAGTCACAGATCGACGACGGCCGGCTGATCGGCCCGAAGATGTACGTGACGGGACCGTACCTCGAAGGGAAGGGCGCGCAGAGTCCACAGATGCATGAGCTCACGGGCCCCGATGACGCGCGCGCGTTCGTGTCGTTTTGGGCAGATCAGGGTGTATCGTCATTCAAAGCGTACAAGAACATCACGCGTGCGGAACTCGGGGCGGCGATCTCGGAAGCGCATCGCCGAGGACTCAAGGTGACCGGGCATCTCTGTTCTATCAGTTACCCGGAGGCGATCGCCGCCGGCATCGACGACTTCGAGCACGGCCCGATCGGCACCGATGCGGAGTTCGTTCCCGGACGGCAACCAGACGTGTGTCCCGGCCCGTTTCCGATCTTCGCGAGCTGGGAGAAGATGGATCTCTCGAGCCGGCCGGTACGCGACTTGATTCGTAGCCTCGTAGATCATCACATTGCCGTGACGTCTACTCTCGCCGTATACGAGCTGTTGGTGCCCGGTCGCCCGCCACTCGAGCCGCGCGTGCTGTCGGCCATGTCGAGTGAATCGAAGGTGAGCTATCTCATCCAGCGCGCGCAGGGTAATCCGCTCTACAAGGGACGCTCGCTCGATTGGGGCGCCGTGATGGCGAAGGAGATGGCCTTCGAGAAGGCATTCGTGCGGGCCGGCGGCCTATTGATCTCCGGTCCCGATCCTACAGGAACCGGCATCGTGCTCGCCGGCTACGGCGATCAGCGCAGCGTCGAGCTGCTCGTGGAGGGCGGCTTCACGCCGCTCGAGGCGATTCAGATCGCGACCTCGAATGGTGCCAGGTATCTCGGCGAATCCGACCACTTCGGGACCATTGCACCCGGGAGGCAGGCGGACCTGGTGCTCGTGAAAGGCGATCCATCCACGCACATCGCTGACATCGAGAACGTCGAGATCGTGTTCAAGGACGGCGTTGGCTTCGACTCGGCCAAGCTCTTTCAATCAGTCCGCGGCTTGGTGGGACTGCGCTAGCGATCGCGATGATGCATGCCTGTCATACATTCACTTGGGGGATCGCAACATGAACGACAGCATTCTCGCGCAACTCGCCCGCGCCCTCGTCTCTGGAGCTGTTCAGGTCATCGATCTTAGCCAGCCGCTGGATAGCGCGACCGCCGTCATCAATCTTCCTCCGGAGTTCGGCAAGTCGTTGCCATTCCGTCTCGATGAGATCTCGAAGTACGATAGTAGAGGGCCGGCGTGGTACTGGAACAACTTTTCGTGCGGTGAGCATACGGGAACGCATTTCGACGCACCAATTCATTGGATGACCGGAAAGGATCTCCCAGACAACGCGACGGACACGATCCCGGTGCAGAAATTCCTCGCTCCGGCATGCGTGATCGATGCGTCGCGCGAGGCCTCCGCGAACGCGGACTTCCTGCTGACGCGCGCACATATCGAAGAGTGGGAGGCTAACAACGGGCGCATCGAACCCGGCTCGTGGGTGTTGATGCGCACGGACTGGTCGAAGCGTCGAGATCCGGCGGCGTTTCTGAACATGAGGGAAGACGGCGCGCACGTACCCGGACCGCACCCCGATCTAGTACCATTCCTTGTGCGGGAGCGTGAGGTTATCGGGTGGGGATCGGAGGGCGTGGGCACCGATGCAGGGCAGGCATTCCAATTCAACCCACCGTTCCCCTGTCACAGCATCATGCACGGCAACAATCGGTTCGGCCTGGCCAGTCTAACAAATTTGGACAGGTTACCGCCCAAGGGCGCGCTGCTGATCACACCGGCGCTCAAGATCGTTCTTGGCTCGGGGAGCCCGTGTCGGGTACTGGCGCTCGTTGCGGACTAGAGGGCTTCCAGAGCCCCACAACGGACAGATGACATGTCAAGTATGCCATTGACTGGCGAAATATTTAGATGTAAACTTGGTCGCGGGCCTGCTGTGGCCTCCGCGTGGATTCGAATTAGCTAGACGAAACGGGCTAAAACGAGGCCGCTATGGCAGAACGTAGCTTCAAGAAAGAAGTACAGAAGCTCTATCTCGGAGACGGGGCGGAGTTTCGAGGCGAGGGAATTCTGGCGGTCACGAAGGCCCTGCTGCAATCCGGGGTGTCGTACATCGCCGGATACCAAGGCGCGCCTATCTCTCACCTCATGGATGTCCTGGCGGACTCAAGCGACATCCTCGATGAGCTCGGCGTCCATTTCGAGCAGAGCGCGTCCGAGGCCACCGCCGCAGCCACGCTCGCCGCGTCAGTGAACTATCCGCTGCGAGGCGCGGTCACATTCAAGTCGACCGTCGGCACGAACGTGGCCTCCGACGCCCTCGCCAATCTGGCGTCGGGCGGCGTCACCGGCGGCGCTCTGATCATCGTCGGTGAGGACTATGGCGACGGCTCGAGCATCATGCAGGAGCGTTCGCACGCCTTCGCGATGAAGTCGCAGATGTGGCTCCTCGACCCGCGCCCCAATCTCCCGTCCATCGTGCGCGCGGTGGAGCAGAGCTTCGAGCTCTCGGAAGCGTCGAACACGCCCGTGATGCTCGAGCTCCGCATTCGCGCGTGCCACGTGCACGGCCGTTTCGTGGCGAAAGACAACGTCCGGCCGACCTTCACGCTCAAGGATGCGATGGAGAAGCCCGTGCGCGACGTGAGTCGCATCGTGCTTCCTCCCGCGAGCTTTCTCCACGAGCAGGAGAAGATCCACACTCGCTGGCCCGCCGCGCAGCGCTTCATCGAAGCGCGCGGGCTCAATGAATTCTTCGCCGAGCAGTCACAGGATTTCGGCATCATCTTGCAGGGCGGGATGTACAACACGATCTCGCGCTCCCTCGAGCTGCTCGGCCTGTCCACGCCTTTCGGCGAAAGCCGAGTTCCGCTGCTCGTGCTCAACGTCACGTACCCACTTTGCGATGCGGACATCAGGCGATTCTGCTCGGGCAAGCGCGGCGTACTCGTGGTAGAAGAGGGACAGCCGAATTTTATCGAGCAGTCACTCCACGCCCTGCTGCACGAAGCGGACGTCCCGTCGAAGATTCACGGGAAGGACATGCTTCCGATGGCCGGCGAGTACACGGCGCCGACGATGATTCAGGGCGTGCTCAAGTTCGTGATGCGTTACGCGCCGCACCTAATCGACGATCTCAGGCTTCCGGCCGCCGCGCGCACCGCTCCGACGCGGCCGCTCGCGATGCTCCCAGTGACGTCCGCCTCGCTCACCTCGCAGATCCATCCGCGGCCGCCATCTTTCTGCACCGGCTGTCCGGAGCGTCCGATTTTCACGGCAATGAAGCTCGTCGAGCGCGAGCTCGGCGTGCACCACGTGAGTTGCGATATTGGATGTCATCTCTTCTCCATCCTGCCGCCATTCAACATCGGCGCGACGACAATGGGATACGGGCTTGGATGGGCAGGCGCGGCAGCCTTCAACACCAAGGAAACCAGTCGGCGCACGATCAGCATCATGGGCGACGGCGGCTTCTGGCACAACGGATTGACGAGTGGCGTGGGCAACGCCGTCTTCAACAAGACCGACAGCGTATTGATCGTCGTCGACAACAGTTACACGGCGGCCACGGGCGGCCAGGACATCCTCTCATCTGCGGCGACCGTCCCCGCGCGAACCACCAAGCTCTCGATCGCGAACGCCGTTCGCGGCGTGGGTGTGAAATGGGTTCGCAGTGTCACGCGCACGTATGATGTCGCCAAGATGCGCGACACACTCAAGGAGGCGCTCACGACGAAGTCGAGAGGGCCAAAGGTGATCGTCGCGCAGGGCGAGTGCGCGCTCAACAGGGAGCGCCGCGAGAGGCCGCTGGTGGCGAGACGCGCGAAGGAGGGTAAGCGGGTCGTCCGCGAGCGGTTCGGCGTCGACGCAGATACATGTACCGGCGATCACTCGTGCATTCGTCTGTCCGGATGTCCGTCGCTCACGATCAAAGACAATCCCGATCCTCTGCGAACCGATCCGGTAGCCACGGTGCTGGACAGCTGCATTGGCTGTGGGCTCTGCGGCGAAGTTGCGCACGCCGCGGTGCTCTGCCCGTCTTTCTATCGATCCGATGTGATCACCAATCCGAGCGCGATTGAGCGTTTGCACGCGCGCGTCCGTCGCGCGGTGATCTCACTGGTGCATCGACGCATCGATCGGCGACTCGCGAGCATCCTCGGCTGACGCCGAGAATGCCTCCGTATGAATACGAGCTCGACCGCACAGTATTCCGCACTCGGGTCGCGAGCTCCGTCGGCGATCACGATCGCGATACTGGCGATGGGAGGAGAGGGTGGAGGAGTGCTGGCGGATTGGATCGTGGACTTGGCGGAGCACTCGGGCTTCTTCGCACAGAAGACGTCGGTGCCAGGCGTCGCACAACGAACTGGGTCAACCATATACTACTGTGAGATATTCCCCGAGAACGCAGCGCAAGCGGCTGGCAAGGAGCCGGTGCTAGCATTGTCGCCGGTGCTCGGGGAGCTCGATGTCGTCATCGCCTCCGAACTGATGGAATGCGGGCGCGCCATCCAACGAGGTCTAGTCACGCCAGACCGCACGACGCTTATCGCATCGACGCACCGGGTCTATTCGATGTCGGAACGTACCGACCTCGCGGACGGTCGCGTGGATGCGTCGCAGTTCATCGAGGCCGGAACAGCCGCCGCACGCTCGTTCGTGCGGACAGACTTCGCGCACATCGCGCACGACACGGGAAGCGTGATCAGTGCGCCGCTATTTGGCGCCCTCGCGGCAACGGGCGCCCTGCCCTTTTCTCGCGAACAATTCGAGGATGCGGTTCGCCGCGGCGGCGTTGGCGTCGACTCGAGCCTCGCGGCGTTCGCGATCGGATTCGACGCAGCGGTCGCGCCCGCGCGCAAGCCCACCGGCGCGCCTCCCGCGGACCCGAGCGTCGGTGCGCGAATGCGGCCGGCGGCTGCGCGTGTCAAGAGCGCCTTCCCTGCCGAGAGCCACGCGATAGTGCTCGCGGGCGTGCTGCGACTCGGCGACTATCAGGATGAGCAGTACGCCGCCGAGTATCTGGACAAGCTCGATAACATCCGCGATCTCGATACGGAGTTCGGCAAGGGCGACTTCTTTCTGCTCAACGAGACCGCGCGCCATCTGGCGCTCTGGATGTCGTACGAAGACGCGATCCGCGTTGCCGACCTGAAGATTCGCCGTGCCCGATTCGAACGTGTCCACGACGAAGTGCAGGCGCGAGCGGATCAATTGGTGCGTATCAGCGAGTTCCTGCACCCGCGTATCGACGAGATCGCTGACATTCTCCCTGCTCCGCTCGGCCGCTGGCTGCTGCGGCCCGGACTTGTCAAGCGCGTGGTGGAGCGGCTGACTCGGAATGGGCGGATTGTGGAGACCACCTCGCTCTCTGGCTTTCTGCAGCTGTATCTCATCGCGAGCTTGCGTCCGCTGCGGCGTCGCGCGTTGCGCTTCGGTCGCGAGCGCGCGCTGATGCAGTCATGGCTTGCGGAGGTGGCGCGAGTGGCGAGCGAGGACTACGCGCTTGCGTGCGAGATCGCGATGTGCCCACGGCTGCTCAAAGGCTATGGCGACACGCATGCGCGAGGGAGCCGGAATTTCGCTGCGGTGATGGGCGCGATTTGCGCGCTGCGTATGCGCCCGAACGCCGCCGAGGGGCTGCGTCGCCTTACGGATGCTGCTCTCGCCGATGACACGGGAGAGAAGCTGACGTTCGCGTTGGGGGCGATATCGTGACGTGCACCGGAGCGCTGACGTGAGGATCGTATGCCTTGGTGGAGGCCCCGCCGGACTCTACTTCTCGATTCTCGCGAAGATAGCCGATCCATCGTGCGAGGTGACGGTGATCGAACGCAACCGGCCGGATGACACATTCGGCTGGGGCGTCGTCTTTTCCGACAAGACGATGGCCGGCTTCAGGAACGCCGATCCCGAAACACATGCCGAGATCACGCGTGCATTCCGGCATTGGGATGACATCGACGTGCACTTCAAGGGGCGCACGCTCACATCGGGTGGCCATGGGTTCTGCGGCATCGCGAGAATCAAGCTGTTGCAGATCCTGCAGCGTCGTGCGACCGAATTGGGCGTGGAGCTGCGATTCCAGACCGAGGTGACGGATCCCGCGGCCTACGCCGCGCGAT